>CAZGXB010000027.1:0-12903 GCA_964529615.1 uncultured Candidatus Saccharibacteria bacterium | reverse complement strand
ATACTCCATTCTCCAAGGGTTATAAGCCACAGTTCTACTTCCGTACGACCGACGTCACTGGCGAAGTCGAACTCCCGGCTGACAAAGAGATCGTCATGCCTGGCGACACTGTCACCTTCAAGGTGAAGTTGCTCGAGCCAATCGCTATGAACGACAACGACCGCTTCGCTATCCGCGAAGGTGGCAAGACCGTCGGTTCTGGCGTGGTCACCAAGATCGAGAAATAGAGGAGCTGAGCGAAAATGGAAGAGCTAGCTCTTCCATTTTCCGAAGCGACGCATATTTTTCGACCATTCTGTGGGCGGAGAAAAGGGAAATAAAATTCTTATTCTCGTCTCCCACGAAAAAAAGTTCCTCCTACTCGGGGGAACTTTTTAAGCTGCGGTCCCGCGAGTTGCGGGACGACTTAACCGGTTAAGTGCTGCTAAGGTCGGCCATTTCCGTTGCCACCTTTGCCAGCTCGCGGTCATGCCGCACAAAACGCTTCAACATGTCTAGCTCTCGCGGCAAATCGAAGAGCCAGCCCGTCTCGTCCCATTTCTGGGTGATGTCATAAGCATTGCCCATCCGGCAAAAATCTGCCGAACGCACATAGACAAAAGTCCCAGCCTTAGCAAACGGTGCCGATATAATGCGATTTTTCATCTTCGCCGCAATTTCCATCAACTCATAGAGTTGTGCTGCCTGTGCCGGATTCAAAATCTGCTCCAGCTCCCTTTCACCCTTATTCTCTAGTCGCTTGTACACCCCCTCCTTCATTGACTTCGCTCCGCCTTGTTTCTCTCGTAAAGCCTGCAGCTTCCGCACGGCTTCCTCCAGCTCTGACCGATTGAGGTCGAGTTCTCTGCTAGACAGGAACCCATCCGCGGCTACCACTTTGAACAATCTGCGGCTCGGCTCCACCCATACTTCATAGCCCGACTTTTTCGCCAGGACCACTGCATCTGCTAGCAGTTCATCCAGCGGCTGTCCGAACCTCTGCACTCCAATCTGTTCTGCCTTATAAAACGACATAAACATCCCTCCCTTTCTGGCTTTTGCCATATGTCTATAAATTACTTAAGGTCAAGCTCGCACTTCACCTTTTTAAGATTACTATGGGTACAGACCCCATACTCCCATTGTATCACACATCTGTAATTTTGTCAATAGGAAAATCCTCATTCTTGACGCAAAAGAAAAATAATCGTAAAGGATAAGCCCGGTCGTCTGACCGGGCCAATAGCCTTATATTAGGCTTCCAGTGCCATCTTCAGGATGGCACTATGATACGCTTCTGCCAGACGACGGAAGCTAGCAAAATCTTCTGCTTCCTTGAGGCTAAACTTCGCCGGATCTGACTTGCCCGGGAGATGAACTGTAATGTCGTCTCCCTCCAGCAACACCTGCCCGCCAATGTCCTCGAGCAGGGGTGCTACCTGCCGGTAATTCTGTTTGCGTACCCAGCGCAGCATTGAATCACAAGCCTCGCAAGTCGCAGCGATTGCCGCTGCCTCCGCCTGACTACACTCTGCTGGCAACTCAGTGCCAACTAGTTTCGTAAATATCATAATAATGAACTCCCTCCTCCCGACTCATACCGGGAAATCTTGGCGATCTCACCCCTCGCCGCGGGTATTTGGACGATTTTGCATCAAGCGACTTCGTAGCGCTTTCGCCACTGGCCTCTCCCCCGATCAGCTGTGCTTGACACTAGCCCATATCTCTATTGTAGCACACATTACGAAAAAAGTCAACCATCTCAACCCGAATTCCTTGACAAAATCAAATTTGCATGCTACACTGGTATCAGGTACGGTATTGCTCACCGTATCGAATAAAAACAAAGGGGGAATGATTATGAGCAAATATAAAACCAGTGGTAAACATTGGGAAAACAAGGCGCGTCACGACGCCGAGCAAGCTGCTGTGCGCAAGGAACGTGAGCGCTACCAAGAGCATGTCAAAGCCTTGGAGCGGTTCGACAAGCTCTTCCAGAAGCAACCAGCTCTCCGTCTGCCCGATCTGTGCAACGCACTGTGTGAATTTTTCCAGATCACACCGTGCTTGGAGGCGGATGCGGAGCAGCTGCAAAATGTCGTGCGCCAGCGCAACGCCCTCTATCTGCAACAGGTAGAGAACGACGGGTTTAGCCCGGATGTTGAGCATGACACAATAAACCTTTTGCGCTCGGAAATTAGAGCGCTACTGGAAAGTATCTTAATGGTTTAGACGAGACCCGAAGGGGGTATTTTATATATAAAATTTTTGTCTCGTCTTTCTTGCCCTCAGTCCCAATCCGGGACGAGGGCTTTTCTTTTCTGCTGCACTATGCTATAATACTACCATCACTAATTAATCATCAGCCCCAAAAACTCATCGACGGTCCGTCTAGCGATCATCTGAGATTATGGGGTAAGAAAGGATAATATGACTGAAGCCAAGAAAAACGAAGGCCTCAAAATCCGCATCCGCCTCAAGGCCTATGACCACCGCGTCATTGACCAAAGCGCGAAACAAATCGTCGATACCGCGATTCGCACTGGCGCTACTGTTTCTGGGCCCGTGCCTCTGCCGACTAAGCGCAGCACTTTCACGGTCGTGAAGTCGCCACACGTCTATAAGACCGGCGGCGAAGCCTTCGAAATGAAGGTGCACAAGCGCCTGATCGACATCTCGAACGCCACCCCGAAGACGATTGATTCGCTGCAGAATCTCTCCCTCCCCGCTGGCGTCGATGCCGAAATCAAAATGTAAGGGGAAGGACAACTAAGCTCACTTTAGTTATCGTGAGACGAGCATGAGAACTTCTCGTGGGGAGAATCAAGACGTATAAGCCTCTCGGACTTTCTGAGGGGCTTTGCGATGTTAGACACGCGCTCGTAGTCCGCAGTTTGCGGACGCGGAAAGCATCATAGCGAGTACCGTTGCCCGAGGGATTAGCATCGGAACTATAGAGGTAAAAGTAGTAGGTGTACCGGCCATCTGATGGGCTGATCTTAGACCAAGCAGCACCAAAGAAACCAGCCGACCTCAAAGTGCCATAGTGCGCATTAGCGACTCCGCTCCGCACATAGTATCGTGGGGTTAAGACTATGATTGTATGCGATATATGACATATCGTTTGTCATAAAGAAATACAGCAAAAGCTGGGGTTTTGTCGCTTACGTTTTTTAAAACGTAAGCGACATTTTCTTCGCTCACCCCTGTTATCCATGAGAATACCCGCTTACGTTTTTATAAAAACGTAAGCGACCTAAACACACTTCTTTCCGACACTACAACTCAGCCGACACAACCAAATCGATACAGAAATACATACAAGTATTACCTCTATCTCACTATACCTATGTGCGGAGCGGAATCGTCACTGCGGACTATGGTACCTTGAGGTACGCTGGCGTCGCTGGCGTCAATTGGTCTCGCGTAGGCCGCTCAGATGTCCGGTACGCTTACTACCTCGGCTTCTATAGTTCGGCCGTCGATCCCTCTGTCAATAACAATCGCTACTATGCTTTGCCCGTCCGTTGCAGCGTCGGAAACGATTACGCTTCAACGTCTTAGTGAAAGAAAAAACCCAAGAACCTTTTGCTCTTTGCAATATTGACTTTGCTTATAGCTCGCTGTATGTAGGATAGAACTACAATGGATCTATCACTCTTTTCTGTTGTTCTGCGAGAGAGACTAAAAGCGAGGTGAAGCTCACCGAGCAGAACGAGACACCCGTAAAGACGGGATGTCGAGTGGGTCTCTCGAACAGAATAACAGAAAAGAGTGATAAACAAATGTATTATCTATCCTACATAGAATAAGCTATATGTGGGAATAGCTATTCAAAGAAAGTAAAGGATCGGACATAGACTCAGGAATTCTTATTCACGGGACGGTTCGTGGGTCTCTCGATGAGAAGGGAGAAATGGCAATCCCCAAAATTCTGTGCTATAATCATCCTATGACTGTGGTAGCGCGCCTGAAAAAACGTTTTTATTTTGTGGCGGCGGGATATTTCCGCTTTTTTGCCAACTTTGCGCTACGCCGCTGGCGGCCACGTATCATTGCTATCACTGGTTCCGCCGGCAAAACTACCATGCTGCATCTGCTCGAGTTTGAATTGGGGGACAAAGCACACTATTCGCACGATGCCAATTCAGCTTTTGGCATTGCTTTTGATTTGCTAGGCATGGACGGCATCCGCGGCTCGAAATGGCGTTGGCTGAAGCTGATTTTCCAAGCCCCGCTGCGTTCCTTGCGCTATCACCGCTCAGGTGAATATTATGTGGTCGAAATTGACGGGGAACGTCCCCACGAAGCCGAATTCCTCGCCTCTTGGTTGCGTCCCGAAGTCACGCTCTGGGTTTCGCTGGGTCGTTCGCACGCCGTGCAGTTCGAAAAGGAAGTCGCCGCGGGCAAATATGCCGACATCGACCACGCCATTGCGCACGAATTTGCTACTTTGCCCACACATACTACTAAGCAGGTCTATATCGACGCCAATAATCAGCTCATGGTTGAGCTGACGCAAGGTATTTCCGCCACGGTTATCCCCGTGAGCAAGGACGAGCTGAAGCGTTATAATGTCTATCCTACCCGCACTGATTTTATCTTCGACACCGCGACTTTCCATTTCTCTCAGCCCCAGCCCAAAGATCTCGCGATCCAGCTGGCTATGCTGGAGAAATTAGTGAAATATCTGGAGATTCCGCTCAAAACTGACTTTTCCAACATGCCCGTTCCCGCTGGCCGTAGCTCTTATTTCCCCGGGAAAAAGGGAATTAACATCATCGATAGCAGTTATAACGCCCACCTCATCAGTATGGCTAGTATCTTGGAAATGGCAAAAAATCTCCACGCCGGGCACAAGTGGCTAGTGATTGGCGACATTGTCGATCAAGGGTCGCTCGAAGCTGAGGAGCATAAAAAACTCGCTCAGATGATCGCCGCAGTCAATCCCGAGATGGTTATCTTAGTCGGTCGCCGCACGAAGCAATATACCGCGCCGGAGTTGAAACAGCTGGGGGTGACGGTACGCACCACTCTCGACCCGCATAAAGCCCTCAAATTTATCGAAGAGAATACGACTGGCGACGAGACACTAATTTTCAAGGGCAGTCAATATCTAGAATGGATCATTGAGCATCTTCTGGAGAATCCTGCCGATGCCGCGAAATTGCCGCGCCGCGAGAAAGCCGCCGCTAAGCGCCGCGCGAAATGGGGGTTAGATTCATGAGTGCCAAAGCTGAAAAAACTCGGACGCAGGCAGCCGCGAAGTCAACTACGACGGCCAAAAAGTCCATCTCGGAGCCGTCCAAGCTCTATATTATCCACGGTTGGACTTACACCACCGCCCCCTGGACCCAAACCATTGCTCAGCTCGAGAAGCAAGGAATCGAGGTCGAAATGCTCCACGTCCCTGGCTTGACTTGGCCTTCGAAAAAGGTCTGGACCATCGAAGATTATATGCGCTGGGCCGATCGTAAAATCCCCAAAGGCGCTATCGCTCTGGGGCATAGCAATGGCGGTCGAATTTTGCTCAACCTGTGTAGCGAGAAGCCGAATAAGCTTAAGCACCTGATTCTGCTCGATAGCGCGGGAGTTTATGAAAACGATTCAAAGCGCGATGTCGCTCGCAGTTTATCGAAAAAGCTCGGCTTTCTGAAAAACATCCCCGGTCTGGCGAAAATCTGGCACAAGCTCACCGGTGCTACTGACTATGCGCGTGCTCCCGAAAACATGAAAAAGACCCTCTCCAACATGCTCGACTCGGACAAAAAGCTCGACCTCTCGAAAGTCACTGTGCCCACCTCGATTCTCTGGGGCGCCGCCGACACCGTCACCCCGCCGCGCCAAGCCGAAATCATGCATCAAGCCATTCCGCATAACACTCTAGTGATTCATCGTGATTGGACCCACGCGCCCTATCTCTCGCATCCCCAAGAACTGGCCAAGGCGATTTATAAAGCCTTCAAGCACCCGCCCGTAATCAAGGAAACCCCGGCCGAAGCCGCGAAGAAATCTGCCTCCTTAGCCCTGAAAAAAGCTCCGGAGCCCGAGCTCAAGTCGAAAGGTTCGGGCAGCAAAGTCGTGGCCGACGTCCCGACGAAGTTAGTGCTGAAAAAAGGTGAAAAGCTTACCGAAGGGATGATGGTGAGCGATGCCGAAGGCGCCGCCGTGCGCTATGGAAAGAACCTCGAGCAAAAGCCTCGCCCGGTCACGGATGTCCAAGCCGGCTCCGCCTCACAAGTTTTGAAGAAAAACTCACCCAAGACGCGCTCCGCCAAAGCCGCCAAATCCGCCGAAAGCAAAGAAGCCGGCACCGGGATTCTCGAGAAAATGGCCGCTGAGCTGGAGAAGCCTGTCGAATTTGTCGCTATCACTTCTGCCGAAGTACCCAAAGTCAGCCCTATGAAAAAAGTCAAACGTAAAGTACAGAGGAAGAAAAAATGATTTTCTTAGGTCAAGCTTCAAATTATCGTTTCGGTCGCGCGCTGAAACAGTTGTTCGTGCGCGGCAGAGCTCGCCATAGCGCCGCTCTGCGTACGGCATTGGCGAAAAAATACGCCGTAGAGAAGCCTCAATCCGGCGACCTCGAAGATCGCGTCGCGCTCTATCATACCGGCCGCTCTGCTCTGGCTGCCGCTCTCGTCGCCACCGCGCCTAAGGGTAGCGCCGTCGTCGTCCCTGGTCTGACTTGTATCGCCGTGGTGCGCGCCGTGCGGGCTGCTGGTTGTGAACCGGTTTTCGCCGACATTTCGCTCGAGACCCTGCAATACGACCTAGAAAAATTGTCCGCTCTCTTGGACAAACATGACAACGTCAGCACTCTAATTGTCCAGAATACCCTCGGTTTGACAATCGATATGGCCGCTCTGGAAAAAATCCTGAAACCGCGCAAAATCCACATCGTCGAAGATCTAGCGCACTCAGCCGGGCGGGTTTACCCCGATGGCCGCGAAGTCGGCACCGTAGGTGTGGCTAGTGCGCTCTCCTTTGGCAAGGGCAAGGCGATTGATACGATTTCTGGCGGAGCTCTCGTCTTGCGTTCGGCGAAGTTTAACATGGTGAATCAGCCTCTGCTCGCCCCGACCAAGGGCGACCGTCGCCGCGACCGCTGGTATCCTTTGCTCGGCGCCTGCATGCGTCTCGGTTATGATCTGCGCATTGGCAAATTTGTCGCCGGCGCCTTCCTCAAATTCCGCTGGATCGCCCGTTCGGCCGATGCCGAGCTGAATCTCGATCGGAAACTAACCCATTGGCAAGCCAAATTAGCCCTGAAACAATTGGAAAACCTCCCCCAGACCCCGCTGCGTGAGCCTGCCTTCGTGCGTCAGCGTGAAAAAGTCCTCCAGGAGCTCGACCATGCCGGTTATAAGCTCGACGAAATCTGGTATGACACCCCGGTCTCTCCTGAACGTTATAAAAAAGAGGCCGCCTTCCCCACCAAAGACTGCCCCAACACTGTCAAAGCTGCCAAAATGCTCGTCAATCTGCCGACTTGGTATCCGGCTGAGAAACTCGAGCGGGCCCGTGAAATTATCCGTTGGTACGAGGTCAAAAATGGCCAAAAAAGTTAAAACTACTCCAGACGCTCAGACTTCCGCCTGGGCGCAAGTTATTGAGCGATTTCCCGAGGCTAATTTCTTGCAGTCGCCGAGTTGGGGTGAAGTTAATCAAAAGATTGGGCATAAAATTATTCATCAAGATTTCGACAGCCAAGGCTGGTGTTTGATGATTGTGAAGCAGGCTAAGCGCGGGCGTTATCTGGAAATTCCGGGCGGTCCCCTGATTGATTGGCAGGACGAAGCCTTAGTGACGCAAGTTTTTGCCGAGATTCGGGCCGTGGCGCGGCGTGAGCACTGCGCCTTCGTACGCTTGCGCCCGCAGCTCCGGTCGAGCAGTCAGAATCTCGCGCGTCTAGCTGCCCTCGGCTGTCGCAAGGCTCCCATGCACCTCCATGCCGAGCACACCATCCTGCTCGACCTCACCCAAACTGAGCCGGATCTTTTGTCCGCCATGCGCCGCCAAACCCGATACGAAGTGCGGCGCAGCGCCAAACTCGGATTGCAAGTGTCCTGGCAGAGCGATCAAGCTATTTTCGAGGAATTCCAACAGGTTCAGGCCGCCACGGCGCTGCGCCAGGGCTTCATCCCACCCAGTCTCGCGACTCTCCTCGCGGAGCGCGCCGCCTTTGGCGAGGCAATCCGCATCTACGTCGCCCAGACCTCTGCCGGTGAGCCGGTGGCTTATGGCCTCATTCTCTGGTCTGGTGAGGAAGCCGAATATTTCGAAGCTGCCTCGACCGATCTCAATCGCAAACTCCCCGGCGCTTATGCTTTGCAGTGGCAAGTTATCCAAGACATGAAGCAGCTCGGCTTGAAGCGCTACAATCTCTGGGGCATCGCCCCTCCGGGCGCCAAAAATCACCGCTATTCCGGCGTCACCACTTTCAAAACCGGTTTTGGCGGCGAAATTATTGAATTTGTCCCGGCACAAGATATAATTATCAGTAAGTCCAAATACCTCAAAGATTGGGCGATCGAAACCGTCAGGAGGAAGAGCCGACACCTCTAGAAAACATCCCAACCTACCATTATACCGCACTTTTCCGAAAAAGTCAAGAGTTTATGCTAAAAATCCCCTAAAATCACTCAATTTCTCTTAAATCCCCCAGAATTATCAATTTAACCTTTCAAAGGAGCCAAAAATGGAGTTTATCGACGCTAAAAACCGTGAAACTTGGGATAAATTCGTCACCAGCCATCCCGAGGCCAATTTTTTGCAATCTTGGGATTTTTATGAATTTTATCGCAGTCGGGGCAATGAAGTCGTGCGTCGCCTGGTGAAGCGAGACGGCGCGATCGTTGCCGCCTACGCTGGCGTGGTCGAGAATGCTAAGCGTGGCCGCTATCTCGCGATTGCTGGCGGACCGATTCTGGATTGGCAGGATGAGGCGCTGGTGCGGGCGGTTTTCGCCGATATGCGCCAGGCCGGCGCCGAGCATCACTGCGTCTTCGTCCGCGTGCGTCCGCAGCTTGAGCGCGATAAGGGTTTGCCACTGATGCAGAAACTGCGCCAGTCTGACCAAACTCTGCGTCTGCGCCCAGCCCCGATGTATCTTTCGGTCGAATTTGCTGGCGTACTTGACCTCGAGAAGGACGAAGCTGAAATCATGCAAGGCATGCGCCAACGTCTGCGTCGCGCCTTGCGCAAGGGTGCCAAAAATGGCATCGAAATCGAAAAAAGCACCGACCCAGCCGACATCAAGCAATTTTACGAGATCGAAAAACAGACCGCCTCACGCCACAGATTCGTCGCTTTTTCCGAGGATTTTTTGACCAAGCAATTCGCTGCCTTCGCCCAGCATGACGAAGCCGTCCTCTATACCGCGAAATATAACGGCGAGATTTTGGCGCAGAATTTCATGATTTTCTATGGCAACGAAGCCTCCTACCATTATGGCGTCAGCACCGAGCTCGGCACGAAACTCTCCGGCGCTCCTCTGCTCCACGTCGAAGCCATGCGCGACGCTCGCCAGCGCGGCATCAAACGCTATAATTTCTGGGGTATCGTCGAAGAAAACGAAACCAAGCACCGTTTCTATGGCGTCTCTTGTTTCAAGCGGGGTTTCGGCGTCACCGAGCTGCGCTACACCCCGGCTCAAGACCTCGTGATCGAGCCCAGTAAATACTGGTTTGACTGGGTGATCGAAACTGTCCGTCGCAAAGTGCGTCACGTCTAATGTAGTGTGCCGGCAGCCAGCCTAAAATGCGAATTTGTCTGCAATTTTGCCCGGAATAATTCCGCGTATGCTATAATAGAACAAAGATTAGGAGGAAATTTTCATGGCGCAAGTCAAGCGTAAATATATTGATAGTCACTGGCTAGTATTCTTTTTCCAGGGTGCGATCGCTCTAATTTTTGGCTGTATCACCCTCTTCACCGCGGACCAAACTCTGGCCGATTTGACGCGTATCATTGGTGTGTCGCTCTTGGCGCTGGCCGTCGTCGAATTGGCCAATCTCATCCATCGCAGCTTCAAGCGCCAAGGTTGGCTGGTCTCGATCTTAGTCGCGCTGTTTGATCTCGGCTTTGGTATTGCGATCCTCTGCCTGGCGAACCAAGACCCGGTCTGGCGCATTTCGATGCTCGCGAGCTATACTCTCGTCCGCGGTATTTTCGAGATTCTGCTTGGTTTTCGTACTACCGTCGATCCCACCGACCGTTTCATTTGGGTGCTTTGCGGTATTTGCGGCGCAGTTTTTGGCATTGTAATCTTTAATTCTGGTCATTTGAAGGGTGTGGACTTCATCCGTTTCTTCGGCGCCTATCTCCTAATTCTCGGCGTTTCCAGCCTCATCTATGGTGCGCATAATCGCACGCAACAGCTCGAAGCCGGTGGCCCGTCCCGCTCTGGCGCTAACAAGCGTGCTAAGTCAGGCAAAGCTGCTTAAGCTGGGTATTATAGCTACTCTGTGCTATAATTAGGTTTCAAAGGAGAACTTATGAATTATCGTAAACCAACCAAAGCCATCATCACGGACGCTGGTTTTGCTAGTCGCTATCTTCCGATCACGAAAACCCTACCCAAAGCCATGCTGCCGCTCGGCAATCGCCCGATTATGCAGCTAATCGTCGAGGAGTGCGTCGAGGCCGGCATCAAAGAGATTATTATCGTCGCCACCGCTGAAGGCAAACCGATCTACGAGGATTATTTCAATAATTCCGTCAACCGTATCCGGAAGCAGCTCGCCTCCCAGGGCAAAGAAGATCGCTACGCTCCGGTGCAAAAGGTGCTGGATTTTCCCAAAATCACTGTCATCGAGCAAGACCCGTCTTATCCATACGGCAATGGTTCGCCGATCGCCTCGGCTCAGAAATTCATCCGCGACGACGAAGCCTTCATTGTGGTTTATTCTGACGACGTTGTCTTCGGCAGTTCTGATGTCAAGACCTTGATCGACAGCTACGAAAAGCATCCCGAGGCCAAAGCTATCATTATTGCCCAGGAAATGCCGCGGGAAGTTCTCGATAAATACGGCGTTATTAAGATGAAAGACGAAGCCACGCATACCTTGCATGACATCGTCGAAAAGCCGAAAATCGAAGATGCGCCGTCGAATCTCACGAGCTACGGTCGCTATCTGCTCACGCCCGAAGTGTTTGAACATTTGAATCCCGGCAACACCGGCCTGGATAACGAGCTCTGGACAGTTGACGCTATCACGAAGATGGCGAAGACCGGCGATGTTTTCGTCGAAACTACGCAGGGTGAATGGATGACCACCGGCGACCCGAAGAATTATTTCCTCGCCCACCTGAAATATGTCCTAGACAACGAGAAATTTGCCGACGATGTGCGCAAATTTGTTGAGCAACACGCAAAATAATTAAAAAATAAAATATCATTTAGGAGGTAAAATGAATATTGCAGAATGGATCTTAGTCGTCGTCTTGGCGGTCACGCTTTTCATCTTTATGGTTGTGGCAATTGTTCTAGCGATTCGTCTCATCAAGCTCGCTGACGAAGCCAATAAAATCGTCACCACCGGGCAGGGAATTGCCGCCAAGGCCGATGATATCGTCGATAATGTCAAAGGTATGACGTCTGTCGGTGGCATCGTCAAGACTTTTGCTAATCGTGTCGTGGAAAATCAAGAGCGCCGCTACGCCGAAGAAGACGCCGTGCGCGAAGAAGCGGCGCGTGCCGCCGCCGCTCAGAAAGAGGCCGAAGAAGCCGCGGTTCGTGCCGCCATTCGCCAAGCCGAAGCCGAGCGCGCCGCTGCTACGGCTGCCGCCGAAGCTTCCAGCACCACCGCGAAGAAGTCTGCCACGCGCAAAACCAGCGCCACCAGCAAGGTCAAAGCCGCCGCTAGCCGCGTCAAAAAAGCCGCCACCAGCGCCAAGAAGGGCAGTAAAAGCAGTAAGTAGCGCGTTGAAACAGAGATGGGTGGTAGAGGCTGTGAGGAAAGTCTAAAGAGTATGAAGATAGCTGTTCTCCCCATGATTCTAGATTGAAAATGGCACGACCGCAGTCGTGCCATAAATCATAGTTTATGCTTGATTTTTCAAGCTTGAGGACATGAGAAGTTCAGCCAACGTTCTATCCCTCGCTCAAATCCGCTTGATTTTGCGTTTCGCTTTCTTCCTCTCGCTGCTCTGTGGCATCACTCTTGGCGGTAATCTCGCTCGCCTGCGCCTGCTTTTCTCTCTGCTCAGCGAATTCTTGCTTAATCTTTTCCTGTTTCTGCTTGCGTAGCTGATCTTGCTGCAAGATATAAATTATCACCGCTTGCAGCGCTAGCAAAATACACTCCGCTAGGATGAACTTCTCCACGATTTCGTTATACGGTCCCGGAATCCAAATCAGCAGAAACACGTCAAACGCCGCGTAAATCATACAAACCAGTGGCAAACTCTGGAAAAACTTCTTCTGCCGATCTGCCCAACGGTTGCGAATCAGTTCGCTCGTCGCCAGCGTACAGAAAATCGCAATATCTGCCGCCGTCCAGAGCAAACGCCAGATCATATCGCGTGTCTCGAGACTATAATTCCCAAACGCATCCCACACTAGCAGCACCCACGGTATCACCCACAGCACGTTCATCAACAGCGCCAAGAGCGACATTGTCCGAATCAACATCGATTGGTCTCCTAGCCGTTGAATACTGGGCGTACTAATCAGAACCACGCCATAAAAGATCAGCAAGGTAGAAATCATATTCATCATCGTCGTATCCACCCCGACGAAAATCATAGCAATTCCGATTAGCGCGCAGAAACTCAGCAGTCCAATCGTCAGATACATAAAAAATTTTTTCATTTTTTCTTTTTTCGATATATTACTTTCACTCATAGCTTGATTATATCATAATTGTTAGCTTAACAAACATATGAGAATTTTTCTCATCATAATAACCCCTTAAGGTT
>CAZGXB010000026.1:0-13197 GCA_964529615.1 uncultured Candidatus Saccharibacteria bacterium | reverse complement strand
ATATCTTAATTTATCATAGATTAACCTATGTGTTGATTATAAGGGGAGGGGGACAGACCGCTACGAGGGAGGGCTAGGCGGCTCGCACCCGCGACGGCGGGCTGCGAGAACGCCGGTTCAAAAAAGTAAATGACTGGCATAAGCTTAGGGTTTCTTATTGTTGAGAAATTTATGGGTCTCTCTCGGAGAAGGGAGAAATAGTAATCAGCTCAAATATAGCCAATATCATTCATTATCTCTACTTCACTATACTATGTGCGGAGCGGCAATATTTTCATAGGTGGTGAAACACTTCGATATGCCGCTGAAGCTAGTTATAGCTGGACCCGAACTACCTTCAGCAACCTAGACAATGCCTGCTATCTCAACTTTGACAATGCTGGCGTGAGTCCTTCTAGCCAGAATGTTCGCAATTATGCTTTACCCGACCGCAGCCTCGGAAACGGCATAACTACTGCTGTCTCATAACATAAGAGCTAACGATACATTTCTCTTCCTCGGTTCCTAGCCTTCCTACCTAACCTAATTTCCGATTGACTATAAGAATCTATTAGCTCACTGTATTACTACAAATGACTATAATCCTATTTCCATGCGAGTCAATCGGAAATTAGGTTAGGGGAACGACTAAAAACTAAAGAAGAGAACAAACTAGATATCAAAAACAAAATTCCAGCCCAAACCCTTTTTCGTGTTATAATAAGATAAATCAAGGCGCCACTTGCGCCAGGGAAGTATAACAATAATTGCGAGATTTTATATGAAAAAACTGGGTAAATACGCTTTACAAATGTTCACCGGCATCTGCGCCACCGTCACGCTCTGCGCGGGCAAAGCTATGGCGCTCAGCGTCCGTGAAGGCGCCGAAGCCGCCCGTGCCGACGACATGCCAGAAAACCTCATCGGCGCCGACGGCGTCTTCACCCAACTCACCAACGTCGCCCTCTATGTCATCGGGGCTATTTCTGTCATTATGCTTATTTGGGGCGGCCTGCGCTACATCCTTTCCGGCGGCGACAATAAAAAAATCACCGATGCGAAAAACACCATTCTCTATGCTATCATCGGTCTCATCATCGCCGTCCTCGCTTATGCCATCGTCAACTTCGTCCTTAACGCTATTAACCACGTCACTGCCCCTGACTCAAATAATACCGAAACCGTCCAAACCGTCGAAGGCGAACCCACCCCTAGTCCCGTCGAGGGGCAATCTTAGCCCTCTTCAGTTTAGCCTTTCGCTCCTCTAACTAGTCTCGAGGAGCTTTTTCTAGCTCAACTTCTTCGTCCCACCCTCGCCCCGTCGCCACCACCACCCCGATCAGCTTTTCCGCACCCGCCTCCCGCATCTTCTTCGCCGCTGCCGACATCGTTGCGCCCGTCGTCCAGACATCATCAATCAGGAGATAACTCACCCCTTTCTCCACCTTTTTTACCACTTCATACGCCCTCTTAGCCTGCTCCTGACGCTCTCCCGCCTTCGCCCCCACCTGCACCGTATCCGCCGCCCTCCCCAGCATCCGCGCGCATTTCCACCCTTTTCGCTTGGCCAATTTCTTCGCCAGCAGCCACGTGTGATCAAATCCCCGCTCGCGCACGTGCCGTCCAATCGTCGGCAAGGGAACTACCACCACCCTCTCTTCTCGCACCCCCGCCGTCGCCCTCTCTAGAATCTCCGCCAAATTCTCGCCCAGCGCTCGCACAGACTTATACTTATATTCTGCAATTATTTTTGCTAGCAGTCCTTCGCGATAACCGCCCACATAGAATTCATCAAACTCGTTTTCACAATCCAGACATTTTTGCCCATTCTTTGCAACTGCTCGTTTACAGACTGGACAAATATTCTCGCGCCCTCGCAGCATGTCATTTTTACAACACTCACAAATCACCCACCCTAAACGCCCACAACCCCTACAAGTGTACGGACAAAAGTAGTCCCACAGTCCAATTTTTGTTGTATTTTTTACATCAAAACCCATATTTCCCATTGCTATTCCGGCCAAAAGCCCTTATAATAAAGCATAACAATATATAACGGAGGTAATTCAAGCAATGGCTCGTACTACAAGCGACGACATGCTGATGGAAGATGAACTAGCAGCTGCTTTCCTCGACGACGAACCGACTTCGGCCATCGATCACGATACAAAAGCTGCCCTCAACGTTGAACCATCAGACGGGGGAGATGATGGGTGGGATAATACTGACGATTTTCCGGGACAACTTGCCGTTGACGTCTATGAGACGACCGACAAACTCGTTGTCAAGGCTCGCACTGCCGGAATTTCCAAATCAGACCTTAATGTCACGATTTCCGACAACATTTTGACCATTTCTGGCATTCTCAGCGGCGGCGAAGACGAAAACACCACTGCTTGGCACATCCAAGAATGCTATTGGGGAGAATTCTCGCGTACCATCGCTCTTCCAGTCCAAGTCAAGGAAGAGGAGGGAACTGTCAAAGCCGAATTGAAAGACGGCGTCTTGACCATCACCTTTGAAAAAGAAAAAGTTGAAGCACCGCACCAAATCATCGTCACCTGACAATGTCGATACATCCAGCAATCTCAAACTTTTGACATCGCTCACACAACTAAAAATCTCCCACCAGGGCGATTTTTAGTTTCCGCCCCCCGCAACCTCACATATTATATATTCTTAAATTACTCAAAATGGACGAGCGAACTTATTGACTTCCTCACAAAAATTGATAGAATGGGGCTGTATGGTTATTTTAGTGCCGCTTACGCTTCTTGCGGGCGACACTAATTTTTACCTTGGGTTTTGCCTCAAGACGCAGTCCAAACACTTGTACTACCATAGCCATATCCTCCTTTCTCCCACCATGATCAGAAAGTGGATTGTCAAATTTTTCGCCCGTCCACCCCTACCCTATCACACCGGCCTTTCTCCACGCAAGCACAAGTTCAATTAAAATCTTTCCGCAAGAAAAATCACCCCGCAAAGGAGTGATTTTTCTCAGAATGGAATTCTCTTATCTTAAATCTGGTCCATATAGGGCAGCTGTTTCAAATCTTCATCAGTCATCAACTGAACAACACTCTCTTCATCGTCGTCATTTCCGCCACCTCCCCCGCCGCTCTTCGTCGAACCAAACACCGCCGACAGGACGAAGTTCACGATTGCGAAGGCCAACAGCGCCACGATCAACCCTACCACCCCATAGATAATCGTATTTTTACCCTTCGTCACCTTCGCCGCATCCCCTTGCGATGTCACGAACGTCACCCCGCCGAGGATAATCACTGCCACCGCTGCAATCCCCACGACCCCCACGATCACGTTCAAGATCGTCTGCACCGTCGTCATCAGATCATTACCGTCGTCCGGCGGCACGCTACACTCTGCCAAAGAATTAGCACTTTGCCTCGGAAAACCTTTTGGACAATTAACCGCCGCCCACGCCCCCCCCGCGAAACCCACCGTACAGGCTACCGCAGCCACAACTGCTATCATCCCCAGCGCCATTCTCTTCATTTTCATTTTTGCTACCTCCAAAATCAGCTTATAAGTCTAGACCGTCAGGGAATTATGACGCCGCGCCGAACACATTACTCAGGACGAAGTTCACGATTGCGAACGCTAGCAGCGCCACGACCAAACCGACCACACCATACAGCACGGTATTGCGCGCCTTGGTCGTCTTCGCCGTATCGCCCTGCGATGTCGCGAAGCTAATACCACCCATGACAATCATCGCCACCGCCACGAAGCCTACGACGCCCACCACGACGTTAATGATAATCTGCAAGGTCGCCATCAAATCCTGATTCTTAAATACACCCTTAGTATCCTTAGTATACGTTTCGCAAGACGTATATCTTGACTGTTCTGTTCCATCCGGACAAATCACATTCGCATACGCTGGCGACGCCTGCGCCACCACGCCCAAACCAACGACCATCAAAGCAGCAGCAATCACGTTTAACACAATTTTTTTCATGTTATCCTTCCAATTCCTTTTTATGAGTTATAGTTAACTCTATCATACACAATCTAGAGCCAAATGTCCAGTCATTTTCCGCAAAATTCACCCCTATAATTCCGCTGCTTTCGTCACGAAAGTCACGATCGCCTGCGCCAGCACCGCCACGATCAACCCTACCACGCTATATATAATAATATCCCGCGCGCGCTTCGCTTTCGCCGGATCTCCCGCACTCGATATATATATCACGCCCCCATAGATAATCGCCCCTACGGCCACGATTCCCGTCAGCGCAATCACGACTTGCACCACGTTCACCGCCACCTGCGGCACTGTCTTCTTCGTATTACAACCCAAAGCTTCCTTCAAGTCAGCATCCACATCATCCCTCTTACATAGCGGATCACCTGTATCCTCCTCTTCTTCCTCCGGCTCCTCATCCTCTTTCGCCGCGATCTCCACTCCGCGTTCCATTGCTTGCGCTGACTCCAGCTTCCACACCGGCACCACCCCCATCATCACCGCCATCACCCCCGCGAGAATCCACTTCATTTTACCCTTCATTTGATTGCATACCTCCTCCTAGGGAACTTAATACAAATCCTGTAATCACCGCCGCGAGCAACACTACTACTAGCCCCGTCACCGCATAGATAATACTCCGCGTCGCCTTGCTCACCTTCGCTGGATCCCCCTGCGAAATCATATAATCAATCCCACCTTTCACGATGAACACTACCGCCACTAGCCCCGCCATGCCATACGCCCAGTTAAACGCGCTTTGAATATCAAGGTTCGATTTTTGCCAATCACTTGAATTGATCCCTAGCGCCACTTTCCCCGTATTCACGATTACCGACGACGCTGCCGCGATCACCGTCCCGATAATCGCCGTCGTCAGCGTCTTCTTGCCCCGCGCCATCTTTCCCGGATCGCCCTGCGACATAATATATAGATACCCGCCAAAAATGATAAATCCAATCGCAATATATCCCACCGCCACTGACACATCAAACACCACATTCAGCACAATCGTCCAAATAAACACCGCTAGATTATCCGCCGTCTTTTCGGTCGCTCCATCGCCGGTTTCTTTCTTCGGCGCCTGAATCTTTCCATCCTCGCACGGCAATCCATCATACCATGCCCTGAACCCTAGAAACGACTTGCCGCATTTCTCAGTTGAACCCTCACCATTTCCGCCACCCCCGTCATTTCCGCCTCCACCGCCCCCATTATTGCCCTTCGATTTCCCAGCATCCGGGTCTCCGCTCGGAGTTTCACCTTTATTATCCTTTCCTTGATTTTTCCCCAACTCCCTTTGAATCGTTTCCGTCAAAGTCCCCTTGTTAGATTCTGATCCCTTCACCGGATCCAACGTCACATTATTCAAATCCTTATTCGGTGCAACTGGATTCAATGTCACGTTGCTTAAATCTTCTTTTATTGTCGCTCCGAATTCAATCTTCTTCGCCTCCGCCCCAGTCGGGAAACACACCACCCCCAAAATCATCACACTAATCACCCCCAAAATCCTACACAAAGTCCTTCGTTTCATACCCATATCTTACCATCTTTCCTCCAAAAATCCCATCCCCAGCCACATTTTCGCTCTCCCAGACTCCATTTTCCCACCCAAACCCCTCTTAAGCCCTTCTTTTCACCCCAAACCCATCCCTATTTTACCCAAACATAAGTGATTTGACATTTTTTCACCCATTTTCTCTGTTTTTTACATTTTTATATTGACTATTTCGCTTACGTGTGCTATAATTAGGGTATAACCCTTTTTGGGTCTTGATTGGGAATAAATTCAATGAAAAAATTCACTGCGAAACTATTTTCTGCGCTGCTCATGCTGAGTATCATTTTGACACCAGCTTTTCTCGTCTTGCGCCCCACCCCTGTCCAAGCCCTCCCCGCCGACGACGATCTCACCGGTGAATATGACAACTCTCCTGACCGTGGGGAAACGACCACCCCGTCGAATCCTTCCGATTCCTCCCTAAATCAAGTGACGAATCCCGGCACCCCTGGCACCCTCGACACTCCCACTCCCGAGAATAAAGATAATGATCAAAATCCTGACCAAAATTCTCAAAACAAGGACACTAGCAAAGACGAGTCAAAAGATAAAAATAAAGATAAAGATGATCAAAGCGATGATGGAGAGGAAGAGCGCCCCAATGTCTGTAATGAGAAATCCGGCGCTCTAGCTTGGTTTATCTGCCCCTTCATCAATTTCCTCGGCTCGACCATCGACGACGGCATCAACCTCATTTCCAACCTTTTCGATATCGACCCCCTCTCCACTTCCAGCGATTCGCCCGTCTATCTCGTCTGGGAATACGTCCGCAATCTCACCAATATCGTCTTCGTCATCTTCATCCTCATCGTCATCTATTCTCAGCTCACTGGCCTCGGCATCAATAATTACGGTATCAAACGCGTCCTCCCTCGCATTATCATCGCCATCATCCTCGTCAATCTCAGCTTCATCATCTGTAATCTCCTCATCGACATTAGCAACATCCTCGGCAGTAGTCTCCGCGACACCTTCACCGCCATCGAGAAACCCATCCTCGCCCAGGTCGAAGATCCTCTCCCGACTTATAGCGACCTCGTCGGCGTCTTCATCGGCGGTGCCGGTATTGCTCTCATCGCGAATTTCACCGGCGGCATCGGCGCCCTGCTTTTCATGCTCCTCCCCATCATCATCAGCGGCGCCATCTCTGTCCTCATCGGCATCGTCACCATCGCTTGTCGCCAAGCCGTCGTCGCTCTCCTCGTCATGATCGCCCCGCTCGCCTTCGTCGCTTATCTCCTCCCCAATACCGAAAAATGGTTCATCCGTTGGCGCGATCTCCTCTTCCGTATGCTCGTTTTCTACCCCATGTTTAGCTTCCTCTATGGCGCTTCCAGCCTCCTCGGTGACACTCTCATCATGGCCGCGAAAGACCCTTTCAGCCTCATCATCGGCTTCGGCGTCAAAGTTATCCCGCTCTTCTTTGCCTTCTCCCTCATGAAAATGTCCGGCACTGTCCTCGGCTCACTCAACGGTGCCCTCGCTCGCCTTGCCGCCCCGGTCAACACCACCGCCGCCGGCTGGGCCGGATCGCACGCCGAACGCCGCCGTCAACACACCATCGCTAATTCTCGTATGCCCGGCGCCAGACTCCGTCGCTATCTCGACTATAAGAAGAATCTGCGCGAAGCTGACACTGATAGCTCAGTCCGCGCTCGCAAAAGCCTCGCCGCCACCCGCACTTATAATCGCATGGCTTCTTATAATGGCCGCCGCGCCGACGGCACTGACAACTGGCGTAAGCGCGCTAATCGCTACACTGAGAACGCCAAGCACGCCTCGCTCGCCGAGACCCGCACTGCCACTGCCAAAGAAGCGCTCGACAATACCCTTAATCAATACGGTGATCACTTTGGCACCGCCGCGAAGAATCCCGTCCTCGGCCGACCCACCATTTCCGCCACTCGCGCCGCTCAAAAAGCCACCAAACTTTCCAACGCTCATGCCGAAGCCTTCAAGGACAACATGGCGCAAAAATTCCTCACCGTCAACAACGCCCAAGCCGACCAAGAATTCCTCCTGGGCGAATATATGAAAGCCGCCAACAAGCGCTTTGACCCCGAAGGGAAGAAGGAATTCAACCGCCTCATCGGCAATGCTGTTGGTGGTCTCGGTCACCTCGGCGAAGGCTCAATCATGGGTCAGGTTATCTCTGAAAACGTCCGTATCGAACAACGCCGCCGTCAAGAAGCTCGCGTCATTGCCACCAAATTCGGCTATAAAAAGTCTAATTTCCGGGGCATGACGTTCGATTGCGAATATATTAATGACGACGGTTATGAAACCGACGAAAACGGTGAACCTCTCCATGACGCCCAACTCAAATATGCCGACGGTGAATACGGCAACCGTAGCAAATACCACCGCCCCTGGAAACAATTTATCGGCATCCACAAAGTCACCCGCAAAGAAATCACCGCTGACGAATACAACGCCCTCAGCGAAAGCGAACGTACTAACTATAATCGTGTCAATTTTATGGACATCGTCAATGACCGCGGTGAACCTGTCCAGCGCGTCTATGCTGATGATGCTGGCTATATGAAAGAGCTCCTCCGCGACGACATTGCTATTGGCGACCCCATCAACCGCCGCTATATTACCTCTATCGGTAAGAAGATGACCGATGAAGAACTAGCCGAATTTGAAAAGAAATACCATGTTCATATTCCTAAAAATTCCAAAGTCTTCATCAACGAGGATGGACCATTGCGCCGCTACCACAGTGTAATTTCCAACTCTCTTCTCGAAACCAAATACAAAGAACATGATGCCAGTATTACACCCATGCTTACAGCGCAAGGGAACAACGGCGCCCTTCTCACTATGGGACAGTATAATATCGCCAATATTGATAGCATCGTCAAAGCCGCCAAAGCCGGCCCCATCCTCCAAAACGACCGTTTTGCTATCGAAAGCTGGACAAAATATATCCGTAGCCTCTATTCTGATAAAAAAGGTGAGCGTTTTGAAGACCTTTTCCCCGACGATCTTGTCGCCATGTATGGCAACGTCAATAGTACCCCCCTCAAAGGTTATCGTGCAACATTCGATGATAATGGCCAATTCCTCAAATGGGAATCAGTCAAACGCACCGACCCCACTATTACTCTCGAGGAACGCAAAAACTTCCTCAAACATGCCATGTTTACTGATCTTGCTAAAAAACTGGTCAGCTCCGTCAACCGTCGCCTCTCGCCTAACATTCTCGATAGCCAGAAGCCTGAAACTCTCCGCGCTTTACTCGACCTCATTGACACGCTCAAAGAAGCCAGTTTCCGTAATCTCGATCCCAACATCGACTATAACGATAAGCTTGATCCTAGTGTCAACATCTTCGATTCGCCCAACCCTGACATCCTGCAATACAACGTTCGTAATATCCAGGCAGCATTATATCGTGCCGAAAGCGGCGAAGATCTCAATAGCGTTCAGCAAGACCTCGAACAAGCCTTGTCTAACAACGGTATCAGCAACAAACGGTCTTCTAATCAAACTTCTAACAATCGATCATCCAACAACCAATCCTCTGGACAAACTCACCAACAAAGCACCAAATCCTCCCCTAAGCGTTCTAACCAACGTAGTGGCTACAACCTCTTTACTGATGCCATCGCCCGCGCCAAGGATCGCGAGGCTCAAGAAGCGGATTATCTTGAACCACAAAATATCATCGAAACAATTGATAATATTTGCAATGACTTTAATGGGTCTTACGAATTAGCTGCCGAGCGTCTCCTAGATTACTTTACCAGCAACACTATCCTTTCGCGTCATCTCGACGAGCTCGAAACCGCTATCCAGACATATCGCGAAGATCGTCCCACTTCCGCCGAAGACGGAATTAAAAAGGCCACAAATTTCTATGCAGCGGACTCAGACCGTATTCATAATCTCCACGTCGCCGCTCTAGAAATCGCCCAACGTGCCCTTTATACTGACTAACCCCATTTTACATCTCACATCATCCATGTTATACTCCCCGCAAGGAGGTGTGAATTTTGGTGGGCTATATTTTGCTTTCCACCAAACTATGTTAAAATTGAATCATGGCGAGTTATAAAGTACCGCAAGACGTGGAGGCTGACGATAAGCTCATCGGACCTTTTTCCTTCCGTCAATTCATCTATCTCATGATCGTACTCGGAGCCATCATGGTCATGGTGCTTTTGTTTCGCATTTTTCCGCTCCTTGCAATCATTCCGCTCCCTGTAATTTTCTTCTTTCTCATCCTCGCTCTCCCTCTGAAAAAGGATCAGCCCATGGAGACTTATCTTGCCGCCATCGTCTCTTTCTATCTCAAGCCTCATCGCCGCTTCTGGATGCCGGGTCAACCTAATTCCACCATTCTCATCACCGCCCCGAAAAAAGTCGAAGTCCAGCGCACCCGCAATATCACCGGGGAAGAAGCTGGCCACCGTCTCTCCTTCCTCGCCAACATTATCGACACCGAAGGCTATGCTATTAAAGGCGCTAATAGCCCCATGCGCGACGATTTTTACGCTGAAGCTTCAAACGCTAACGATATGTTCGAGCGCGCTGACGCCGCCCGCCTCAAGAGCCTCATTCATAAAGAACAAGAAGAGCGCCATGCCGAAATCATTAGTCAAATGCGTGAAGCCATCGCCGAATCTGAAGCCGAACATCAATACGGCGAGACCAATCTCATGAACGAACATGTCATTCAGCCGCGCGCCGGCTTCGCCGCTCCCACTCCCGACCCTTCCCAACCTAGCCAACCCGTTGCAGCGCCTTCGAGCGCGCCCCTCACCCCCACTCCGCTCAACTCCACCGCCGCGCTCAATTCTTCCGTTGTCATCCAGCCCGAAACTCCCACGCCCGAATCCCTCGAACATCTGCGCAAGCTCAATAATCTCGCTCGCAATTCCGAATATTCTGTCGAAACCATCCAAAAAGAGGCCGACCGCATCCGTCAAGAAAACGCTAACGAAGTGTATGTCTCATTACATTAAGGAGTTTTATGAACCCACAAACCAACTTTAATCCCACCCCTCAAAATCCGGCCCAGCCTACCAATCCCCGCCCTATTCAGGCTGTTGGCAGCCAATTCGCCCAACCTCAACAACCTCAACAGCCTCAACAACCCCAAACGCCGCCGCAACAATTTCAAGCTCAACCGGTCATGCCGCCCGCACAGCCAACGCCGCAAACTTGGCCAGCTCAACAACCCCAACAATTCACTCAACCGCAACACTTTCCTCAACCCCAACAGCAATTCCCACAAGCGCCAGTCCAACCCATGGCGCCGAACCAAATCGCTGCTCAAACACCAGGTCAAGCCCCAGTCCAGGCTCCGAACCAAGCCACCGGCCAGCAGCCTCAACCAACTCCCGCCCCCGCTCCACAAAACCCCGCTCCTGCCCCCGAGAATCCATTATCCACTCAGTCCACCCTCATGATTTCCGAGCTCCGCGACGGTGTCGTCATCATGAAAGACGGCTCTTTCCGCGCGGTGATTGCTTGCCAATCCATCAACTTCGACCTCATGTCCGAGCAAGAGCGCGAAGGTGTCGAATATAGCTACCAAAACTTCCTCAACTCCCTCACTTTCACTGTCCAAATGCTCGTCCGCTCCCAACGCGTCGACATTGGCCCCTATATCGAGCGCCTCATCAAACTCCGCCGCAATAATGACAACATGCTCCTAGGCGTCCTTATGGATGATTATATTAACTTCATCGACATCCTCTCCCAAGAAGCCAATATCATGGACAAAGCTTTCTTCATCGTCATACCGTATTATATCTCCGCAGACGCCGAGAAACTCGTCGAAAACACCAAAAACTTCTTCAAAACTTTTAGCAAGAACAAAGGCCCCACTGTCACCCGTATCAATCGCGACGACTATGACAAAGCTATGGACGAACTCAATAAGCGCGTCGAATCCGTCAGCGCCGGCCTTTATCAAGTCGGTATTCAATCCACCCGCCTCAACACCCGCGAGCTCAGCGAACTCTTCTATAACTTCAATAACCCCGATACCGCCGTCCGCGAGCCGCTCGTTGACTTTTCCAAGCTAGCGACAACCTATGTTCAGAAAGGAGAACGCCAGAATGGCTAGAAAAAAGAAGCAGAAAAACCCTCAGCTCAGCGCCGCCGAAATCGCCGCTCAGTCCCAGGCCGCCGAAGAAGCTGAAGTCCAGCAAGCTTTCGAACAGGGAATCACCACTCTACGCGACCTCATTTCCCCTAGCTCTATTGAAATCCATTCCAGCTATTTCCGTCTCGGTAACAAATACGGCCGCACCATCTATGTCTATGGTTATCCTCGCACCCTCTTCACCGGCTGGATTTCTCCTCTTATCAATGTGGACGAAGTCATCGATGTCTCCATGTATATCTATCCGGTCGAGACCACTGTCGTCATGAAAAACCTCCGTAAAAAAGTCACCCAGCTCGAAGCCAGCTACAACGTCAATGCCGAAAAGGGCAAAGTTCGCGACCCTGAGCTCGAAGCCGCCATCCAAGACGCCGAGGAACTCCGCGACAAACTCCAAGTCGGCGAAGAAAAATTCTTCCGCTTCGGCATGTACATTACTATCTGGGCTGACTCGCTCGACGAACTCAACTTCGTCCAGAGCAAGATCGAAACCATGCTCGGCCAACAAATGATCTTCAGCAAAGTCGCCAGCTCCCAGCAAGAACAGGGCATGAATAGCACCATGCCACAATGCACCGACCAGCTCCAGATCCGCCGCAACATGAACACTGGCGCTATCTCCACCAGCTTTCCTTTCACTTCCGCCGACCTCACCCAAGAAAGCGGCATTCTCTATGGTATCAATATGCATAACAGCGGCCTCGTCATTTTCGACCGCTTCACTCTGGAAAACGCCAACATGGTCGTCTTCGCTAAATCCGGTGCTGGTAAATCCTTCGCCGTCAAGCTCGAAGCTGTCCGCTCCATGATGATTGGCACCGAAGTCATCATTATCGACCCCGAGAACGAATATCAGAAACTCTGCGACGCTGTCGGCGGCAGCTATATTCGCCTTTCGCTCAACTCCGACGTCCGCATCAATCCCTTCGATCTACCTAAAGTCGTGGACAAAGAAGACGCCAATGACGCTCTCCGCTCCAACCTCGTCACTCTCCATGGTCTCTTCCGCCTCATGCTCGGCGGCTCCGCTGGCCAAGCTGGCCTCACCGCCAACGAAGAGGCTGACCTCGACCAAGCCCTAATCGACACTTACGCCCGCGCCGGCATCACTAGCGACCCCCTCACCCACCAAAGCACTCCGCCGACCATCATCAATCTCTACGACACTCTACTCCACATGGGCGGCACTGGACCTCAACTCGCCCAACGCCTCCGCAAATACACTTCCGGTACTTTCGCTGGCATCTTCTCCCAACAGTCCAACGTCAATATCAATAATCAAATGGTGGTTTTCAACATCCGCGACCTCGAAGATGAGCTTCGCCCCGTCGCCATGTATATTATTCTTTCCCACATCTGGAACATCGTTCGCGCCGATCAGCGCCGCCGCATTCTCATCGTCGATGAGGCCTGGCAGCTCATGAAATACGACGACTCCGCCAACTTCCTCTTCAGCCTTGCCAAACGCGCCCGCAAGTATTACCTCGGCCTCACCACTATCACCCAAGACGTCGAAGACTTCATGAGTAGCAAAATGGGCCG
>CAZGXB010000025.1:0-14101 GCA_964529615.1 uncultured Candidatus Saccharibacteria bacterium | reverse complement strand
ACGCGCTACATGTCCAAAACGTTAATGTTGCACTTGAGGGGTGAAGGTAGGTTTTTGATTTAATACCATTCGGCAACGCCGCCGTGGTGGGAACAGGTGCCGCGATGCGAGTGGCTATAACTATATGAGCCGTCATAGCAGCGAGCAGTAGCGCCACCGGTGTTGGTTTGGCTGGGGCGACAGACAGTCTCGCCGGCGGTGTTGACGTAGGTGCCGTTGGCGCATTGGCTGGCGGGAGTGGATTGGGGCGCGGATTTTGCGGCGGGCGCGGGAGCGACGTAGGTGCCTTCGGCGATGATGCGATTCACGGCAGACTTCGTGACGGTATCGGAGACGAGCTGACGGTCAGTCTCGACGCCGTCTGTATATATTACTTCATAGACGAGTTCGCGCAGGCCGATTTCGCCGGCGGAAGTGACCTTGGTCTCGCCCTTGACTAGAGAAGCGTCGGGCACAGTGACGGTTTCATAGGGGATTTCGACAGTTTCGGTCTCAGTGCGAGTCTCGACTTGGGGAGAGATTTTCTCTTCGAGCGGCACGCTGAAGCTCGATGAACCTGCCGGAGCAATGCTACCGGAAGAATTAGAACCGGCCGCAGCAATGACGCCACCAGCGGACAATAATACTACACCAGAGGCAAGTGCTGGCAAAATCTTATATTTGAATTTTGGACTCATTCCCTACTCCTCTATCGCAATTCCGGCATTCCCTAGGGGCGGAATTGCATAAAAATTGACCTATTCTTAATCTTATTGTATCACACGTGGTTCTTTTTGTCAAGAGGAAGAAAAGGGACGATTCGCCGGGATGGGCGGAACTAGAATTCGAGCTCGTAAACCTGGCCTTGGGCGATTCTGAAGCTGTGAAACTCGGGGGTATCCCAATCCATGAGACTGGCGAGCATGGATTTGAGAGAGCCGGCATGGGCAATCACCATGACCTTGGCGTCGGGATCGTGTTTTTGGTAAATTGAGTGGAGGAAGTCAGACGTACGAGCGTCGAGGGAGAGGATGGGCTCGATGCCTTGGATATTGGTATTGATGGTGCGGTCGAAAATATCGGGCTTGATTAGTTCCCATTTCGGCAGGTAAGTGCCTTCGAAACGACCGAAACTGCGTTCCTTGAGGCGGGAGTCATAGATAATTTCACTGCGGCCATCGACGACCGCCATAGCAGTCTGGGCCGAGCGTAAAAGCGGCGAAGCATAGCAAACTTCGAAGTCGAGATTTTGGGTCTGGCGACGCAGATCACGCGCCTGGGCGAGACCGGTTTGATTCAGGGGGACATTAGTAATTCCCTGCACGCGTTTATGCAAGTTCCAATCAGTCTGGCCGTGGCGGATGAGGTAGAGTTTCATGGGGTGGATGGGATGTGAATATTATACTGAGTTTTATTGTAGCATAGGTTGAGGGTTAGATTTGGATTCTTCGACGATATAGACCTGTTCATCACGCAACAGGATGGGGTGTGCGCCGAGCTGTCTGATCTTATCTTGGCGCAGGGAGCAGTTTTGGCCAAGCGTAGGATGGTCAACGTGTGGCACGATGTACTCGTCGATGAGGTGAAGTCCGCGCATCACCGGAGGACGGTGGTAGATTGAATGCACCACTAGCGAAGAGTCGTCGAGATCATCATACACACCGAGAATCGGCGCAGTCACCATGGCGCCGGCGCTACCACCGCCATAAACCAATGCATCGCCACGAAGCTTCTCTGCAAGAATCTCGTCCATACCGCTCGCCTTGAGGGCTATGCGCAGCAGAAAAACGTTGCCACCAATCGCATAAATGAGGCCAGGCTGATAGCGATCGATAAACTGCGCGAGTGCGGCTTTTCGATCAAAATAGCTGCGCAGGTCAAGCTCAATAGCGGTGAAGCCTGCGCGCGCAAAAAGTAAGATTTTGCGCTGCAAGACGCTAGCCTTTTCGGCGGGAGAAACATAATCGCGCGCATTCGTGATGATCAAAGCTTGGCGATTTGGACCGACCATCTGGCGCAGTTTATCGGCTTGGTTGCCGAAATCGTGGCTAGCGAGAAATAGACGCATTCTTTTGTCCTAGTTTTTCTTAGCCCCGAGTAAGTCGCGCAGCTTGGCTTGGACGGGAGGAGTTTGCGAACGGATGAGCTGGAGACGGGCGTCAATCTCAACATGGGCGATTTTGAGAGTGCGGGAAAGCACGGCGTCGTCGCGGAATTGATCAAAGAAGCCGGAGAATTTCTGGGCTTCGGCAGGCGTGCGCAAAACGCCAGCGGCATAGCGTGGATAATCCTCAATCGACTTGTCGCCGGTGAGAGTTTTGACATAGTCCCAGTGCGAAATTAGCCAATCAAGCGTCTGTTCGCGAGTGCGGAAATTACGGAGCAAATAGATATAGAGGAAGATGTGATCCTGGGGACGTACGATTGCGGGTTGGTCGAGTAAGCCCAGAAGCTGAGTGAGATTCTCGGGGCGGCGGGCGAGAGCAAGACAATACAAGATGTCGGATTTGATTTCGGGATCGTGGATCTCGGGATAGCGCGCGAGAAGGTGAGCAAAAGTGGCGTCTTCGGCGAAGAACATTTGAGCAGCAAGGACATAGATGCGGATCTCGGAATCAAGCTGCGTGAAATCGGGACGATAACGGTCGGCGAGACTGCGCAAGATAGTTTCGTCTTCGATATAGTAAGCAATACTAAGCAACATGTCGCGGACTTCAATAGCGTTGGTGTCGGCTTGGGGCAGATCGAGTTCGATCGAAGCTAGGCGCTGGGCAAAAGTTTGGCGGAGAAAGGCGTGATAATCATCCGCAGCGGAAGTCTCCGGCGGGCAAAAGAGTTTCAAGTCGCCAATGATAGTGGTGAGGATTTTCCAGACCGAGGCACTAGTCTCGGCAGTAAACTCCGGCAGCAGTTCCAGGAGAGACGTCGATGGCACGAGGTCGGCTTTCGCCAGGAGCATACGGTCGATCAGGAGCCGGAGTTGGGCTTCGGAGGAAAGCTCGGCGAAGTTGGCAAGTTGCTCACGAAACTCTGGATCAGACCATGTGATCAAATAGTGACCGGACATATCGAACTTGACTTCCGGCAAAGGCCACTTCGAATCATCAGTCGAACCGTCGAGCAGGAAACGCTGCTGCTGCCAATCGGACTGATCGTCAGCGGAGGCGTGACGCAAGGCCGGATAGCCGGGCTGAGAGATCCAGGCGTGCATGAAAGCTTTGACATCGAAGTCGGCGTAGGGCTGGAGAGCCTGCCAGAGATCGTCGCCGACGGTATTTTGATACTGATGGTGCTCGAAATAGGAATGGAGCGCGCGATCGAAATTATCTGCGCCAATCAGGCGAATCAGCATGAGGACGAGCCGGGCGCCCTTAGCATAGATAATGGCGCCGTCGAAGAGTGTGGCGATTTCGGCTGGGTGATGGACGGCTTGCTGTACGGACTGGACGCCAGGCAGAGCATCGCGGCGCAAAGCCGCCAGACAATCGCCGGTGAAAAAATCTTGCCAGATATTAAACTCGGGATAGAGGGCATCCGTGGCGTAATATTCCATGACACTGGCGAAGGATTCGTTCAGCCAGAGATCATCCCACCATTGCATCGTCACTAAATCGCCGAACCATTGGTGCGAGAGTTCATGGGTGACGGTGATGGCGACGGACTTTTTCGCTTCGAGCGAAGAGTTGTCGTCGGCGAGCAAGCAAGATTCGCGATAGGTGACGAGACCCCAGTTCTCCATAGCACCGGCTTCGAAATCCGGCAAGGCGACTTGGTCAAGCTTGGCCAGAGGATAGGGGGTGTCGAATTTGTCATCGTAGTAATCTAGAGCGCGAGCAGCAGTCCTATTAGCAAAAACTAGTGAGTCGAGCGATTGATTAAGCGCACAATAGGAGGAGACTTTGACGCCGTGCTGATTCACGGTCGAGACACTTTTGAGCGGGCCGAAAACCCAGGCGAGGAGGTAAGTTGACATGCGGGGCGTGGGGGCAAATGTAAACTTGTCATCTGCTTGGCTGACGAGGGGCGTATTGGCCAGGACGACATCGCGGGAAGGATCGTAGTCCGGGATAATCAGCGACAGATCGAAAGTTGCTTTAGCCGCGGGCTCGTCGATACAAGGAAAAACTTCGCGGGCGTAGTGTGATTCAAATTGGGTGGCGACCAGACGCTCGGCTTGACCATTGAAATCGTAGGTCGATAAATAACAACCTTGCATATTGCGATTGAGTTGGCCATGAAAAGCGACTTTCAGGACAAGGCGCCGGGCATTCTGCTGCGCGCTGAGAGCGGAAAGCATTTCTTCGTCGAAAGGAATTTCGAGAATGTCGGATTGATGCTGGAACGAGCAAGGCTTATAGTCGAGCTGCGTATAGTCAATTTCAGCAGTGGGGAGAGTACAGTATTTCACGGTGTCGATTTCGAGATCAACCGCATGAAGTTTGAGACAATTTTTGCCCGGCTGGAGACGGCCAAGAATTTCCACTTCACCCTGCGTTTTCTCAGTTTCACGCCAAATACAAGTTTCGAGACGGTAATTTTCTGGTTCAAAGTAATCTAAGAGTCGTTCCATAATAACAGTATATCATGGAAAACCAGGGCTCCAAGAGCCATTACTTCCATTGTAGCACAGATTGTAAAATTTGTCAATAGTGCCAGTGTTTACAGGGGTGAGGGACTAGATGACGCGGGAAACTTCGTCGAGGGTGGTCTCACCTTGGAGAGCGGCGAGGATGCCGCGTTGCTCGAGGGTGAGCATGCCCTGCATCTGGGCGCTTTGTTCGATGGCTTCAGTGCTGATGTCTTTCAGGTCGCCGCGGAGGTAGGCCTGGATGTCTTCGGAAACAACCATTTGCTCCATCAAAACCGTGCGGCCTTGGTAGCCGAAAGGATGTTCTTCGGTCGGGACAGGTTTATAGAGCACGAGATCGCTGAGGTCGAGATTCAAATTGAGATTCTGCAGGACATTATATATATATTGCTTCGTGGCTTCGTCGGGACGGTAAGGCTGCTTACTGTCGGACAATTTGCGCACGAGACGCTGAGCGATGAGCATACGAATGGAACTGGCGAAAATCGGGTTAGTACCGATGAGGTCGACCATGCGGGAAAAAGCCGCAGCGGTGGAATTAGCATGGAAGGAAGACAAGACGAGGTGGCCAGTGATCGAGGCTTGGATCGCGGTGCGAGCAGTATCGGCGTCGCGAATCTCCCCGACCATGACAACGTCTGGGTCGAGACGGAGTACAGAGCGCAGACCGTCGGCGAAAGAGCCGCCCTGGGTGGTGTTAATCGGGATTTGGGAAATGCCAGTGATGCCGTATTCAATCGGGTCTTCCAGCGTGATAATCTTGCGCTCGGGAGTATTGAGGGCGTTGAGAATCGAATAGAGTGTGGTGGACTTGCCGGAGCCGGTCGGCCCAACCATCATGACGAGGCCGCGGGGATGAGAGATAATGCTCTGGACGGTCTGGAGCTCGTCGGAGGTGAGACCGAGCAAATCGAGATTGAGCAGGCTTTCATCGAAGTTGAAAAGACGCAAGACGGCGTCTTGGCCATACATAGTCGGCACAGTTTCAACGCGGATATTGAGCAGGTGCGCCGAACCTTCGCGGCGAATGTCTTGCTGCATGTGGCCGGATTGCGGCTTGGTCGAGGCAGAAGAGATATTGGCACGGGTGGAAAGTTCACCCATGAGGATGCGGTAGCGATCGCGGCTGAGATCGGCGACAGGATGCAAGATGCCATCGACACGCATGCGAATGCGAATCTTCTCGCGCATGTTTTCGATGTGGATGTCGGAGGCGCCGAGCTTGTCAGCTTGGTCGATGAGATAGTCAAAAACTTTTTCCGTGGAAACGGAATTGAGGGTGCGACTGACGGCAGCAAGCGTCTCGGAGTCACCCTCGGCGGCGATGCGAATGTCGTCGTAGTGGACTTGTTGCGGCGGATCGTAGCGCAGCATGAAAACTTGGTAAGCGGAGTTCGAAATTAGGAAAAACTCCACGTGCTTACCGTCGCGATCGTATTCTTGGCGCATGTTGCGCACGACGCTCTGGGGGGTCTGGCTGGTGATCATGAAAGCGTACGGAGTCTCTTCGTCGCCAGACTGGAGCGGGATAATGAAATCATGATGCATACGCGAGACATCAATCAATCCGCGGATGAGCGGCGTAGTCTTCTCGAAATCACGCGTATCGAGATACTGCAAACCGAGAATGCGGGCGCGATCACGAGTAGCTTTTTCCTCGTTTTCGCGACGTTTATTTTGGATTTCTCTTTCGTCCATGATTAAAAGATTGCCTCACTCCTTATATTATATATAATAGCATAGTTTGTGGGATTTGGGGCTCAGAAGTCGTGGTTTTGGAGCTTTTTGGCACGGCGGCCTTTCGGAGGGTGGGGCAACGGTGCGAGGATGGATTGATATTTAAGATAATTGGGCAAAATGCCTTGATTGAAGTCGAGCTTAGGCGGGTCAGCAAGGAGGGTAGCTAGACGCTCCTGGTAGGCGGAAAGTTCAGCCAGCTGGCGCTCTAACTTCGCTAGGCGAGGCGCGAGATGTTTGCGATTCCCTGCGCGGCTGTCGGCGGAGAGACGCTGGGCGAGCGCAGTGTATGCGGTGTCATAAGACTGCCTGAGGGCTGGGAGGTGTTTTTGGAAAAGTTCAGAGAGAAGCTGCGGGGTAAGCTTATGGCAATAGACGAGGGCGCGTAAGCTATGCTCCGAGCCGCTATCAAGCAGCCAATAGAGCGGGCGGCCAGAATAGGTTTTCGAATGATCAGCATAAAAACCCTCGCGGAAATAACGCAGGATGGTATCGCGGCTAGATTCGCCGAATTCGGGCGAGAGGGCACTGGCGATATAGGCGAGATTTTCTTCCAGCTGACTCGACGGAAAATAACGGACTAGAAAATTTTCGAGCTGGAGGATGATATTTTGTTGGTGATTTTTCGAATCAGAGGACGATAGAATGAGACAAGGAGCTTGACTCGAGCCTGAGGATTTTCGACAAGCTTTGGACTTTTGCGAGGGAGAAAGATTTTTTCCTGATTCAAGTGTAGGCGAATCGAAGCGACCAAAAACTTGTCCGACGAAAAAACTCAGCAAGGATTTTAATTCGCGCTTCTCGTCGGGTAATTGCAGACAAACGCGATCTTCCGGAACAGTGCATTCAATTTCAGTTTCAAGTTGGTAGATTTTAGCAAAAATTTGGTTGAGTTTGGTCTCATTATCGCGTAATTGTATGAAGTGCTTAGTACAGTCATACTGCCATTTTGCGAAATTATCAGAGAGAGTGGGGGAATTTGGGTGATTTAAGAGCGGATGCGTACGAAAATCACGATGAGGTTCAAAGGCGGCCCAATCCTGCGCGGAGAGGGTGAGATTTTCCTGAACGAGTTGCTCAATGTGCGGGCGCGAAGCCTCATCAAAACGAAGGGGAAATTTCGCTAGGTCGCCAACATTATAATTCAGGCTGGAGTTCAGCGCGCGCAAAAAGTAGCTGCCGACGGCTGAATTGAGCAAGCCGAGAAGATAGTGGAAATTTTCAGCCGTGGGAAAGCAGCAAGGGCCGGCGATATTAAAAGTGAAATTTGCATCGTAATAACGCATGGAGAAATCGGTTTCGGAAATCGCAGACCAGCTGAGAGCCGGACGGAAATTATAGGATAAGTTTTGCGGACGGGCACGAAGCTGTCGATCTTGTTTGAAATTTTTTAGCGTTCGACCACTGTTTTCCCAGTCGATGACATACTCGCGATTGCCATACCATTTGCGATATTCGCCGCCTTTATTATGCGGCAACCAACGCCGATCGAGCTGCGACGGATCCACCTCGAACCATAGTTTCAGGAAGCGGTCGTTGTCGGCAGTTGCGATTCCCTGCTTGATTTCAGCGTACTCCGAAAGCGGCGGTAATTCGGTAAATGCTTTGAGAGCTTTATCACTGAGCCAATACATAAGGGCGGAGTCAGGCGTAGTAATAAAGTCGGAATTCGCGTGTGAGAATGCGTCATATTTCTGCTCGATGAATAATTTTTGCTGATCGATGATATTTCCTGGCGCAGAAATCTGCAGAAATTCGCCTCGACCGTGGGGAGAATTTTTAAGCACAAAAGCGCAGATTTGCACCTTTGCAGCGTCAAAAAAGGCATGTTTGTATGGCTGTATTAGTACAGTAATACAGTATTTTGAGAGGATTTCGGCACGAAAAGGTTGAAATTGTGCGGTAAAAAGCCAATTACTGGGCGTCATAAAGGCAAAATAGGCATTTTGGTCAGATTTTTGAGATTTTGAAGGAGCGGTACTAGGCGATTCGAGGAAGAGGCTGCAACGTTGAATAAAGGCGGCGTAAAGATCGTTTTTCGCTTCGCTAAAGTGTGTGGAGACATAATCTTTGAGAATTTGGTTCATGGAGCGATGGTTGATGTAGGGCGGATTCGTCACGACAATATTATATTTCTGGCTGAGTAGGTCATGGGCGCGGAGCAGATCGTGCAGAGGATTGAGCGTGGTATCTGTCGAACGGTCTTGGAGGTAGCGGGAAAGTTTGGGAAAAGTGACGGAAGAGCGCGGGAGCAGGAGTGAACCGAGATTTTTCGCTTCGACGAAAAAATTGAACAGCTCTTCAGCTTCGGTAAAACAAGACGGGTCAGAAATTCGGCTGAGCTGCTGCTTACCAATATCATTCGATTCGGGAATGGCTATGATGGGGAGAGTTTGAGCGGCTAATTTTTGGAAAATATTTGTATCGTCGAAACGTGCCCTGAGCATAAGAGCGAGATAGCTGATTTCGGCCGCGCGATCATCAATTTCGAAGCCAAAAAGGTTGTGCGTGAGGATGAGATAGGGGATGTCTTCAGAATGGTAGCCGCAAGCATGATAGATTTGGGTAAAAACTGTGTAGGCATAGAGTAGGATATGTCCACTACCGCAACAAGGGTCGAGGAATTTGACGGTGAGGGGATCAAAAGATGGGTCGGAGGTGAGAGCGAGGTCGGCCGAGTTAGTAAAATACTGCCACTTAGGAAGCAGCGACTCATCGCCGGTGTGCTCAATGTAATAGCGGCCGAGCGAATTTTCGACGAGAAATTGCACGATCCAGGCGGGAGTGAAAAATTGAGTGACGCAAGGAATTTCGGACTTGGTATAAGGTTTGCGGCGCGAAATAATTGCGTGGCGCTGAGTGGAATTGTAATATTGATAAAGCCAGCCGATCACTTCAGTCTGAGTAAAGTTAGCGGCGGGAAGACTGAGCAACTGTGCGATAATTCCCTGCGGCGCGAAAAGAAATTCTAGATCAAATAAACGCAAATATGATTTATGATGAGGGAAAAGCTGGGGGAGATAAGTCGAGAGCATGTCAGTGACGCGTAGTAAAGTGGCTAGACTCTGCCATGGATCTGCATTATTTCCTGGTTCGGTGAAAAAATGATTGATTTCAAAAAAGCGCAGAGTGACAAGGCGGTTGAACCAGGTGTAGGTAGCTTCTTCGATGGTGGCTTCGAATCCGATGGAACGGACGCGCTCTAGAATTTCTGGTTGCTGGTCGGTATAGAGAGTTTTCAGCTGCTGAGAAAAAGCGTGGGTGAGCTGATCGCGGGCAAAAAGAGCGTATTTTTCGAGAAGTTTCTGGTCGAGCATAAGCTAAGAAGAGACATCCTCGATCTCGACGGTAGGATCAGCGGCAGACTCGGGAGTCGCGGCAGCGAGTTCAGCAAATTTCGCAGTCATAGTGGCATTACCGCGAGTGAGCTTCTTGATGGTGAGGTCGTCAAGTTTTTTATTGGCGGTTTCGAAATTCTTGACGGTCTGGAGTAAGGCGTCGCGGGTATTCTCGAGCTTCTTAATACTATCCTCGATTTCTTTGATAGCTTTGGTGAAATTTTTAGTAGCCTTGTCCGAGCTGGTGGCGAATTTCATCTTCCAGTTATCAATGCGATTTTCGAAATCGGTGATGTCGATATTTTGATTGCGGATGGTGGCGAGCTCGGATTTGTACTTCAGAGAATTCATAGCGGCATTGCGCAAAAGCGTGATCAAAGGAATGAAAAATTGTGGACGAATGACGTACATTTTTTCGAAACCAGATTGGAAAGAGACATCAACAATGCCTTGGTTATAATACTCACTATCTGATTCGAGCAGAGAAACGAGCACGGCATATTCACAATTTTTCTCGCGGCGATCTTTGTCGAGTTCTTTGAAGAAATGTTCGTTTTTGTGCTTGGTGGCAGTAGTTTCGTTTTCGTTTTTCATCTCGAACATAATGGAAATGATTTCATTGTCAGCTTCGTCGGATTCACGATAGATATAGTCGCCCTTACTACCAGTCGTTTTAGAAACGGCATTGTCTTTCTCGAAATAGGCGCGCTGGAAAGCAGTGGGGCGGAGTTTGTTAAACTCAGTTTCGCAGTGCTGTTCCAAACTTTCGCCGATCATCTTAGTGGACATTTTGGCTTTGAGATCTTTGTAGTAGGCGATCAAATCATCTTTGCTGCGAAGCTCGGCATCGTATTTTTCTTTGAGCGAAGTTTCGAGTAGTTTTTGCTCGGTGGTCTTATTTTCGAGTTTGTTTTTCAGCTCGTCGCGCTCTTTCTCAATGCTAGCGACGGCTTTCGTGATAGCAAGTTCCTGCTCGGTTTCGGAACTGGCGATCTGATTTTTCAGAGCGGAGATTTTCTGATTAGCTTCGGCTTTGAGCTTGATGATTTCCGAATCTTTGTCAGAAAGAGCTTGCTGGAGTTTCGTCTTAGCGTTGGCTTCGGCAAGGCGGATAGCAGTGACTTTTTCTTGCTCAGCGAGAGCGAGCTTTTCGTGGACTTCTTTGATGATTTCCTGCTTACTGACTTGATTCAGCAAGCTGGCGTATTCGCTCTCATCGACGGAGAAAACTTTGTGACAATGGGGGCAAGTGAGTTGTTTGGCGGTGGACATGAGACCTCTCTCGAAATTATAATGCTAAATCAATTATAGCATAGGTGGTACTAAAGTGGGCTAGACGAGGTCAGAATTGAGGTAGTAATAATACTCGAGCAACTCGCGCGAATAGTTTTTCACGAGGGCGAGCTGGTTGGAAGAGGCGCCGTCTGCAGCCTGGCGCGAAGGAACGACAAGCATGCGGGTGATGCCGACTTGCTCAACAAAAGCGGGATTGTGGCTAACCATAATAATAGTACCGCTATAATCGCGCAGATTTTCACCAATGATCTTTTGGGTTTCGGGATCAAAGTGGTTAGTCGGTTCATCCAAAATCACGAGATTAGCGCGCTGCAGCAGAACTTTGCACAAGGCGACGCGAGCCTTTTCGCCGGGAGAGAGTACGGAGACTTTTTTATAAATATCATCGCCATAAAAGAGAAAGTTTGACAGCATGGCACGAAGTTCGGTATCAGTAAAATCATAAGACGAGACGTTTTCGAGAATCGTGCGACGTTCGTCGAGAATCTCCAGCTCTTGGGCATAATAAGCGATGGTGGTGTGTGCGCCGAGAATGATCGAACCGGAATCGGGCTGGAGTTGACCGACGATAAGTTTCAGCAAAGTCGATTTCCCGGCGCCGTTTTCGCCAACGATGAGGAATTTTTCGCCCCGGGTTAGGCTAAAAGAAAGACGATGATAAATCTCGGGACCGTCGGGATAGGCAAAGGAAAGATTTTGAACTTCGAGGGGAGTTTTACTGCTCTGTACGGCCGGCGTGAGATGCAGATCGACATGGGCATGTTCTTGCTCGCGTTCACCGAGCTCGGCCAACTTTTTCGCTAGAACCTTTTCGCGCTGGTGGCCCATGCCGATGAGGGCGGTGTTGGAACGTTTGGCGGCTCGAGCGCGCGCCACAAACTCACTCAGACGCTTAATTTCCCTTTCCTGCTCAGTGATACGCGCATCCTCGGCGGCTTTTTCTTCGGCATACTGGCGACGGAAAGCGGAGTAGTTGCCGCGATAGACTTTCATCTTATGGGTGACTTTGTTGACGAAAAGGGTTTTATTCGTGATGGCGTCGAGGAATTCTACGTCGTGCGAAATCACCATAACTGTGCCGCGATAATTGCGCAAATAATTCATCACGAAACGTTTGGTGCTGGCGTCGAGATGGTTGGTGGGCTCATCGAGCAGGAGTAAGCCGGCATTCTCGAACAAAACTCGCGCAAAAGCGACTTTTGACTTCTGGCCGCCGGAAAGGTCGCGCATTTTTTGATCGCAGAGGGCAGAAAGTTGCATCTTGTCGAGAATTTTAAGCAGCTCATAGTCGAAATTGGCAATGTCGTAAGAATCGATGAGATCCTGGAGGCGAGTGATACGGTCGAGGATAGCCTCGCTGTCGGGGTACTGGGCGAGTTTTTCGTATTCGTGATTAAGCTGAGTTTGTAATTCATCTACAGGCCGGCCGAGCGCAACGTAATCCCAGACGGTGATGTCGGATTGATCGGCGGGGATGGTGATTTCTTGAGGCAGGTAGCCGATACGCAATCCAGGTAGCTTAATCTCGCCATCGTCGAGCTTTTGTTGGCTGAGAATAATGCGGAAAAGTGTGGTCTTCCCGGCGCCATTCACACCGACTACGCCAACTTTATCACGATCCTCAAAATGAAAGCTACAATCGTCATAGATGATTTTCGTGCCGTAAGCTAGCTGAAGGTGTGAAGCTTGCATTTTTTGATTATAACATTTTTTGCAGATTATATGGGTGCAATTGGGATATGGGCGAAAGGTTAGACTAACGAAAATTTCCTCAATAAACTTTGATTATATAGATAGGGCGGAGCTATGATATAATATTATCGTACGCACCGGTAGCTCAGCGGATTAGAGCACTTGTCTTCGGAACAAGGGGTCGTAGGTTCGAATCCTATCCGGTGTACCACGATAAGAGTTTAAACTTTAGTTTTAAGTCTTATCGTGTTTAATATTCCGGGTAGAGAAAGAACCGGGGCCACGGAGTGGCAAGGTTCGTAGATGATAGGAGTGCGAGATAATAAAAATGCTCGCATTTTTATTATAGAGCCGACACTCCATCGCTGAGGGAGCAAAGCGACCGAAATTTTCCTATCCGGTGTACCACGGTTTTGTGTTAGAAAAGTTTTTTAGAACTTGGCTTGGCAGCGGACAGTCAGCGCCCCGTAGCGATAGCTATAATCTGAAGGCTGGACGGATGAGCTGGTGAGGACAAAGTAGTAGACGAAATTGTTTTCAAGGTGAGAGACTTGAGACCAATAATATCCATTGATTCCAGCAAGCCTTAAGTTTCCGGCACCATACATTGGATAAACTGTCCCGCTTCGCACAAATGAAAGTGGCGACGTGACGATGTTGTAAGAATTTCCATCAGCCCCATTGCCACTAATAGATTTGGTGAGTCCGTAGCGGTTTAGCATATATCCAAAAGTGCCATTTGTGGTGTTGTATCTATCAGAGTCGGGCAACTGCCACCCCTTCGGACAAATCGAATCTCTGGCGGATTGGTTCATGATGGTGCTGCCTGAGCCAGCAGTGGCAGTGTTCCATTGATAGTAATTGCCGACGAGGTAGTGGGCGTCGTAGGAATGGTTAGATTCATCGATGGCGAGGAGCTGGTTCTCGTGGGGAGTGCCGTCGGGCGATGTCCAGCTGCCGATCTGAGCGGTGTTGGTGGAATTGTGATAATAGGGCGTGTTGGGGCCGACGTCAACCATGCCGAATTTGATACAGTCGGACATGGAAGCGACACCGGGACCGCAGTTAGTGAGAACTTCAGGATTGGCCTTCACCCAGGCACCGAGATTGACGGAGCCGGTGGCAGTATAGGAAGGGCTAGCGATGGGTTCGGGGAGGGAAGTTTGGGTGGTTTCGGGGGCGACTTTGGGTTTGCCTTGGGTATCGACGCCAGGGTTGCTACCTTTCCAGACGACGAGTCCTGCTTCGTTGCCAGTGCCGTTTGGCGTGCCGTTCAGATCTGTGTCGGCGCTAGTGAGGCCTTTAGTGGCGTCGATGTCGAGCGCGAGATTCTGGGTCATCCAGCAATTGCCATCGGCGAGACGCGCCACCCAATACATTTTCCCATCACGTTTGTCGATGAGCTGTTTGGTGACCGGTTCGCGGTAATTGGTAAAGGCGGGATCGGTAAGGCTGACGACATTAGGCTTCG
>CAZGXB010000024.1:0-14544 GCA_964529615.1 uncultured Candidatus Saccharibacteria bacterium | reverse complement strand
GGGCTACAGCTTATGACGCCTATCCAAATGTTGCGAAGGTGTTGAGGGGTGAATGGAGTTGGGGAGGTTTTTCCGGTAAAATTAGGAAAAATATGGTAAAATATAGTAAAATATAGTAAATTGCAATGAAATACAGAAAAATCTGCAAAATAAGCGATAAAAGAAGATGGGAGAGGGATTTTGAATCTGAAAATTGGAATTGTGGGCTTGCCAAATGTGGGGAAATCGACGCTGTTTAATGCTCTGACTAATGCCGGGGCGTTGGCGGCAAATTATCCCTTCGCGACGATTGAGCCGAATGTGGGGATCGTGCCGGTGCCGGATGAACGGCTGGAAGTCTTGGCGAAGATGTATGAGACGGAGAAGGTGATCCCGGCGACCGTGGAATTCGTCGATATTGCTGGGCTGGTCGAGGGCGCGAGCAAAGGCGAAGGTCTGGGGAATAAGTTTTTGGCGCACATCCGCGAATGCCAGATTATTTGTCATGTAGTGCGGGTGTTCCAGGACGATAATGTGGTGCGGGCGGAAGGTTCGAAAGATCCCGAGCACGACATCGCCGTGATTCAGACGGAGCTGGAATTGGCGGATCTGGAGACGCGGGAGAAGGCGGGAGCGAAACGGAAGAAATCGGCGAAGGACGATCCGGGAGCGGCGATTCCCTACCTGACGGAGAAGCCGGTGATCTATATGTTTAACGTGGACGAGGCGGAGCTGAAGGATGCGGAGTTGCGCGAAAAATTGGCGGCGAGTGTGGCGCCGAGCAAGGCGGTGTTTGTCAACGCGAAGTTGGAGGCAGAAATGTCGGGGATGGACGCAGCGGAGCGGAAGGAATTTTTGCACGAATATGGCGTGGAGGAAGATGCCTTGGCCGAGCTGGTGAAGGCGGCGTATGAAACTCTGGGTTTGCAAAGTTTCCTCACGGCCGGCAAAAAGGAAGTGCGGGCTTGGACGATTAAGCAAGGCGCGACGGCGCCGGAAGCAGCGGGGGCGATTCATACGGACTTTCAACGCGGGTTTATCGCGGCGGAAGTGATGAAATATGATGATTTGAGGGAGCTAGGTAGCGAACAGGCGGTGAAAGCGGCGGGCAAACTGCGCACGGAGGGGAAAACTTATGTGATGCAGGACGGGGATATTGTGGAATTTCGCTTCAATGTCTAGGCGGGACTATGCGGGGTAGGGCTAGTTGGCCGAGAGGACGAGCCAATCTTTGAACGTGAAATCGGGGCCTTCGACCGTGGCGACGGCGAGTTCGGGGATGAGCGACTGAAGCTTGGGATGGGTGGCGAGATAGTTCTCGGCGGCGAAATGCATTTGTTGGTGCTTGGCGGGGGTCACTTGGTCGAGGGCGGAGCCGAAATCGGCGGTTTTGCGATATTTTACCTCGGTGAAATAGATGTGGTCGGATTTGAGTGAGACGAGGTCGATTTCGTAAGATTTGGAGCGGGTGTTTTGGGCGAGGATTTTGTGGCCGAGGAGGGAGAGATGGTCACGGACGATGTTTTCGGCGGTGCGACCGAGGTCGGTGGAGCTGGGAGCGAGGACTGCGCTGGGCTTGGCGTCGAAATCGGCAGCAGGGCTTTCGCCGCGCAGGCGGAGGACTTGGCGAATGGGGCGGTAGGACTGGCGATGTTCGGGGCAAATACCATGCTCGAGTAAAGCGGATTTGTGGGCGGAGGTACCGTAGCCGACGTGCTGCTCGAAGCCGTAAGCAGGATAAGTCTGGGCGAGGGCGGTCATGTAGTCGTCGCGGGCGACTTTAGCGATGATAGAGGCGGCGGAAACTTCTTTGATCAGGAGGTCGGCTTTTTTCAGCAGGGTGACGCGGCCGGCGAGCGGGGTGTCGGTGAGAAAGTTGCTGACGCCGTCGATAATGATTTCGGAGAAAAAAACCTTCTCGGCGAGGATTTGTTTGACGGCGCGACGGGTGGCGAGTTTCAGGCTGGCGCTGAGGCCGTAGTGGTCGAGTTCGCTAGAGCTGACCCAGCCGGTGGCGGCTGCCTGGGCGTGTTCGAGGATGATGGGAGCGAGTTGGTGGCGTTTGGCTTGGCTGAGTTTCTTCGAGTCGGTGAGGGTGTCGTAGGGGGAGAGGATTTTGGCGCGGCGGCGAGTGGTGGTCGAAGCTGCGGAGTCCTGGGCGGCTAAGACTTCGGGGCCTAGAGCTTGGAAATCTGGCCCGAGAATGACCGCACCAACCACAAGCGGCCCCGCCCAGGGGCCGCGTCCGACTTCATCGATACCGAGAATGACGGGAGTGGTCAAGTTAGTCCTTGAGATCCTTTTTGACGTCGTCTTTGATGGCTTCGGCTTTGTCTTTGGCTGCGTCGAATTTCTTCTCGGCGGCATCTTTAGCGTCGGCAGCCTTGTCCTTCAAGTCGGAGGCAACATCGGCGGCTTTGTCTTTTAGATCCGAGGCCTTTTCCTTGGCGGCTTCGGCGACATCACCGGCAGTCTTTTTGATATCTTCGACGACTTTCTTGGCGTCTGTTTCCATTGTTTCCACCCTTTCTTTCGCTTCGTCAGCGAGGTTAGTGATATTATCTTCGACCTTGGCGGCTAAATCATTAACTGCGGTACGATCGAAGGCTTTATTGGTGAGGCGGGCGGATTTGCCGGAGCGCTCGCGCAGATATGAGAGGTTTTTACGGCGGACTTTGGCACGGCGGACGATTTCGATTTTCTCAACTAGCGGATTATGAATCATGAAGGATTTCTCGACGCCGACACCAGAGGCAATCTTGCGCACTGTGATACGGGCGGTGTGAGAATCTTTGCGGTCGGTGCGAATTACTACACCTTCGAAGACCTGAAGGCGGAATTTATCACCTTCTTTGATTTTTTGGGTGACTTTGACCGTGTCGCCGGAACGTACATCCACAACGGCCGGTTTCTTTTGGGCGTCGCCAATCTTTTTCAAACTGATAAAACTCATATATTTAACCTTTTATATTACAACTATTGTTCATTTTAACATAGTTTTTTCATTTTTGGAAGGGGTGAAATGGAAAATTGTGTGTGGGATATTGAAAATGGATATGCTATAATGAGGATATTAGATAAACGGCTGGAGGTAGATGGTGTGTGTGATTTCTCGTACGATGAAATGTTTGGCTAGAGTGGTAGTAATGGCACTTTTAAGCGGTGTCCTGATTTTGGGCTCTAGCTTGCCGGCAGCAGCGCTGAGCAATTCCAGTCTCGAGATGATGAATTTGAACGGGATTAATTATTATAATCCGGAAGGGGGTGACAACTGCGTTGATACCAGCCAGGGCGCGAACGTGATGATTATCGGCGACGAAATTATCTTTGAGGCGAAGAGTAAAATCGAGGAGTTGTTGCCGGATGTGCAGATCTATGCACAAATGGGAAAAGCTTTTGGCGAGCCGAGCGATACGGCGCGGAATCCAGACGGGACGAGTGTGGCGGAAAAGAAATCGGCGTCGGGTGGAAGTGCTGCTGGAGGGACGACGAGCAACGGTGGAAGTCCGGCGGCAGATGGCAATCCGGTGAGTAGCGGTGGCGGATCGGCGAGTTCTTCGGGAACGGGCGCGCAGCCGGCAGCGAACGAGCAACCGATTACCGCGCAGGGTGCGCAGAGTGCGGGCAGCGGTCAAGCCGTGAGCGGGAGTGGTACGGCGAGCACGCAGCCGACTGTGGATCCAAATCCGACGGCGATTAGTATTTTGAAAGGTTTGGCGGCGCAGGATGCTATTCCGGACAAGGTAGTGATAGCGCTCGGCTGGGAAGTGGCGCCGACGACTAAGACTGTGATAAATTCGATCGTGAAGCTGGCGGGAAAGAAGACAGATGTGTTTTTCGTGACAAATTATAGTACCGACAAAAGTCAGCAAAAAATCTATAAAAAGGATAATAAGCTGTATAAGACTGCGGCGAAGAAGTCGAACGTAAGCGTGATAGATTGGGCGAAGGAGGCCAAAGTCGATACGGCGAAATATCTCGTGAACCAGATTTATCCGACGGACGAGGGGCAGAAGTTGCTGGCGGATATGATTAGTGGTGCGGTGGGAGGAGCTTCGGGGATGTCAGCAGGGGTGAGCGGAGACTTCACGAACTATGCCGGCGATAAAGTCTTGAGTAAATCGGCTATCGCGCAGCTGAAGAAAAATATTCCGATTTACCAAGAAGCGATTAAAAATACCGGAGCGGATAAAAAAGGGTTCACTTGGCAGATTTTGGCGACGATCCATTACCGTGAGTCGAGCTTAGGCTGGCGCAATCCGTCGAATGGCCAAGGAATCTGGCAGTTGTATGATTTGTACAAGAAAGGGACACGTTTTCCGCCGGGAAAGGTGGGTCGGGCGGAATTCTTGCGGCAGACAGAGCTAGCTTTGAAAGGTGAGTTGTTTGGCAAGGCTAAGGGTCTGGATCTGACAAAAGATGATGACGTCAAGCGATTTTTCTTTAAGTACAACGGTACGGCGAAAAAATACGTCGAAAAAGCCAAGAACATGGGCTATTCGGACAAAGAAGCGCAAAACGGAGAGGGCTCGCCCTATGTGATGAACGGATTTGACGCGAAGCGCGATCCGTTCCATCCGAAGACGATGAGTGCGAAATGGCGCGGGGGATTCTGTGGCGACCACAAATGGTGTCCGAACTGGGTGAGTAAACAATATGGGAGTTATACGCTTCTCAAAGCAATGGGAGGAGGCGGAGCGTATTCTATGACGACGAGCTGCGAGTCGGATGAAGGATCGTTGAAGATTTGGGGGGATGTGACGGGTGGTTTGAATGAGTCGCAAACCAAAGCCTTGCTGAAAAAGTATCAAAAGTGGATGAAATCAGATAAAAACTGTAGTCGAGTCGGGGTTTGCGAAAGTCATAAGTTGGGTAGAGGTGAAAACTGTGTGGATTTCGTGAAGTTCTTTATTGCAATGTTTACGACAGTGGGAAAGATCGGCAGGACTGGCAATGGTAATCAAGTGGTGGGGACATTGACCAGTACGTATAAAAGTAAAGGATTTAAGGATTGCGGGAAGAGTCCGAAGGTCTGGGCGATTTTTAGTCATCATCAGGGTACCAATGGCTGGGGACATACAGGGGTGATCATGGGGATGGATGAAAAGTATGTTTATATTGGTCAGTCCAGTTATAGTCACGGTACGGGTTGGGCTTTGAAGCGCATTAAGAAACCGATTAGCGAATATACCGGACATGGCTATACTTATGCTTGCACGGATAGCATAGTCGAGCCGGAAAAGATTCAAAAGTTTTTGAATACAAATTAGGGAGATAGTAGATGGACGAAAACAAGACCTATTATTATAACGCTAATGCAGTAGAAAATGCACGCGAGGCGAAAAACCAAAAATTGATTAAGGTTGGCCTAGTTGCGCTAGCGGTCGTGATCGTGGGAATTATTGTGTGGTTTGCGCTGAGTGTGATCTTCCGCAAGAATCCCTATGGTGGTGAAATTATCATTGATAATTTCGATGATTATTATGGGAGTACGTCGCAAGATGTACATGATCAAGTTTATAATGCTTTATATACAGTGGTGGAGCAAAACGTCGAGAATCAGGAGCAGATTCCGAAAGATGGTGCTTTGATCCGTTCCGGCACGAATTCCAATATTAAGCAGACGGAAGGTGGGGTATATTATGGCGATTTCATCGTGGATATTGCTGAATTGGAGCAGTCATATCAAATGTATTTCGAGTGGGCAGATGATAAAGATAATGAGGATCTTTCGAGCTACGGAACGCTAGCGACGTGTATTAAAGATCCGACCTTGATTATTTATCCCGACTTTGACTGCCATGATATTTTCACCGAGGATGAGGAAGAAGAGGCGAGTTTGCAGCAGAGGTATCCTTTGTTGGCGGATTTGCCGATTGAAATAGATTATTATGATGATGGGGCGGATGCAGAGGACGACGATGATGACGATGATGACGATGATGAAGGGACTGGTGAGTTTATTCACTACGAAATTATGGGAGATTTGACTTATGCCAGCGATGAAGCGACCGAGCAAACCTTGACGGTGTATATTATTGATTATACCGGGGGAAACGAGCAGCGAGCACTACAAGATATTCGGGATCTGGGTTATAATCCAGACGACTATAATATTGTCTATGAAGATTATAGTGTGCCTGAAGAGAGACTGGATGAAGCAGAAATTGACTATGATGGCGGCGACGGCGAGGGGGTTACGGTCGATGATGTCGATGAGTAGTTGCGAAATACGGTAGCTGGGGTACGGTAGTTGGGGCGGCTAGCGTGTTTCGACTATTTCTTCAGCGCTAGACGGATGCGTTCTTCGACTGGGAGGCTGGGATCAACCTCAGCGAGGGCAGCGGTAGCTTCTTTGAGCTGGAAGCCGAGAGCAATGAGAGCGTCGAGAGCTTCATCTTTGGGCGGGGTTGCGCTGGGTGTTGTGCTCTGGAGCGGAGTAGTGGCGCCGTAATGCGAGGGTGCGCCGACACGATCGCGCAGATCGACGATGACGCGTTCGGCGGATTTTTTGCCGACGCCAGCAGCTTTGGCCACGAAGGCCGCGTCAGCATTAGCAATAGCGTTGCGCACGTCTTCGGCAGAACCGAGGCTGAGGATGGCGATGGCGGCTTTGGGGCCGATACCGTTGACGGAAATGAGCATTTCAAACATGCGTTTAGCGCTGAGGCTGGAAAAACCATACAGTTCTTCGGAGTTTTCGCGTACGGCATGATAGGTATAATATTTCACCTGATCGTCGAGCTGGAGATTTTCAATTTCTGGAGTAGGAATAATCAACTCGTAGCCAATGTCATGGACGTCAAGAATGATCGAGGCAGGGAGCTTTTCGGTGACTTTGCCGACGAGATGGGCGATCATGAGCGGCGCTTTCCGGTGAGATTAAGCACAAGAATGACGACAATGGCGGCGAAAAGAGCGCTGAAAGAGATGATGAGCGGCCAAAGCGCAGCACCGTCACTATTTTCGGCGTCTTCCTCCGCTTCGGCGTCAGTGTCGCCTGCGTCGTTTTCGTCGTCGGTATTATCAACATCTCCCCCCTCACTGTCTGTCCCGTCGGTACTCTCTAGCTCGTCAGCGTCGAGATTAGTGCTTTCGATGCCGGCGTCGGGGTTGGAATTTTCGGCATAATCGTGGCCAGCAGTGTTGTCGGGATTGTCGGCGGCGGAATCGGGAGAGGTTTGCTCGGTGGTGTAGGAATCGTCGGGCATCGGGATAGCGCGGCGATTGACATTGTCGTCGGCGTAGGCGAGAGTCGGAGTAAGCGCTACTAGCCCGCAGGCTGCACCTAAGATGAGCGATGAAATGATAAGATTGATTTTGCGCATGAACCTCCTTGTTTGTCTTAGTTTAGCATAAAAACTGTATTGCGACAAGCGAGCCGGGATGATTAACTGAGATTTCTAGAATGCGAATCGCGGCGATTTAGTCAGTAGTTTTGGCGACGAAGGAATGGACGATGGCGACGGCGAGCGCGTCGGCGGCGTCGTCGGGCTTGGGGACTTGGGCGAGTTTCAGTTGGATACGGACCATTTCTTGGATTTGGGGCTTGTGGGCTTGGCCGTAGCCACAGATGGCTTTTTTGATTTGGTTCGGGCTGTATTCGAAAATCGGCAGGCCGCATTGCTTGGCTACAAGTAAGCATACTCCGCGGGCTTCGGCAACGGAAATGCCAGTGGTGATATTTTGTTTGAAAAAGAGTTTTTCGATGGCCATGACGTCAGGGTGGTCTTGCTGGATGATTTCATGCAGTGAGTTATAGATGTCTTCTAGGCGGTCGGGGAGCGGAGTGTGGGGCGGAGTGGAAATGACGCCGTAATCCAGCGCTTGATTGCCTTTGATCAGGCCAAAACCACAAATACCAGTACCGGGGTCGATGCCTAAAATACGCACTACGTTATGGACCCCTTTCTGGGAGAAAGGGGTCCAACCTCCCAAGACCAGTACAATCTCATTCTGAAAAGCGCGGTTTCCAGAATGAGATGATCTTTTATATCCAGTCGGCAATGAAGATGAAGCCTCTTAATCATTTTATTCATTGACGTATTTGATCAGGGTTTCGCGGAGGTCTTTCACCGGGATGACAAAGGGATCTTTGGCGGTGGCGGGAGCGATGGCATGGGCGAAGCCGAGTTTTTTGGCTTCGGCAATGCGTTGATCGGGGCGAAAAACTGAGCGTACTTCCCCACCGAGGCCGATTTCGCCAAAGACAACGAAATCTTCGGCTAGTTTGCGACCGGCAATGGCTGAAGCGATGGCGAGGCAAATAGCGAGATCGGCGGCAGAATCTTGGACTTTTAGCCCGCCGACGACGTTGATGAAAATGTCTTTGTCGTTTAGCTTGAGCTTGGTGCGACGCTCGATCACGGCGATGAGGAGATTGAGGCGATTGAGGTCGAAGCCGGAAGCGGTGCGTTTAGGATAGCCAAAGCTGGTGGGAGTGGCGAGGGCTTGGATTTCGACGAGAATAGGGCGAGTGCCCTCGAGGGTGGCGAGAATGATCGAGCCGTCGGTGTTTTGACGCTCGGCCAGGAGGGCGGCGGAAGGATTCTCGACTTCGGCGAGGCCGTGTTCGTCCATTTCGAAAATGGCAGCTTCGGAAGTGGAACCGAAGCGATTTTTGATAGCACGGAGGATTTTAAAGCCGCCGTAGCGGTCGCCTTCGAAATTGAGCACGACATCGACGAGATGCTCGAGGACTTTCGGTCCGGCAACCGTGCCTTCTTTGGTGACGTGGCCGACGATGATCACGGCGGTACCGGAAAGTTTGGCGGCGCGAATGATGAGGTTGCCGCAGTTCGTCACTTGGGAAATACCGCCGGGGGCGGAGGAAATTTCGGCGAGAGTGAGGGTCTGGATGGAGTCAACGATCACGAGGTCAAATTCGCCGCTTTCGATAGTTTTAGCGATATCGTTGGCTTGGGTGCTGTTCGCGAATTTGAGATTGTCGGAGTTGGCGCCGAGGCGGATGGCGCGGAGCTTGACTTGGCCGGCGGATTCCTCACCGGAGATATAGAGGACTTTGTGATCGTCGGAAATGGTGGAGCAGAGCTGCATGAGGAGGGTTGATTTGCCGATGCCCGGCTGTCCGGCGAGCAGCGAGACGCTCCCGGGCAAAATCCCGCCACCGAGGACGACATCGAGATCTTTGAAGCCGGTTTTCAGGCGGCGACTTTCGTCGGAAATTTCGAGGTCTTTGATCGAGACGAAATCGAGTGACTTGCCGGAAATTTGACCACGGCTGACGGCAGACTTCTCTTCACGACTGTCTTCGTCGAATTGCTGGATGAGTGAGCTCCAGGTGCCACATTGCGAGCAGCGACCGGTCCAGTTTTTGTAAGTGGCGCCGCACTGTTGACAGGCGAATAAAGTGTGAGATTTGGCCATATATGATAGAGTGATTATTTTGATTTTTGATCGGAGTTCGATTTGCTGTCGGATTTAGTCTCAGATTTGGTGGCTTTGTCGGTTTTTTTAGTTTGCTTTTCGATACCTTGCGCTTTGAGCTCAGCGTCAATTTTGTCGCGCAGAGTCTGGAGGAATTCTTCGGTTTTCATTTCGCGCTGGTCGATTAGTTCCCCGCCGAGATAGAAAGTCGGCGTCCATTCGATATCGACACGTTCAGCGATTTTTTGATCGAAGCTGATTTTTTTCGAGACGGCAGAGCTGCGCATATCTTCGCGGAATTTGTCGAGATCGCCTTTGCCACCCGAGGCTTCGAGGAAATACTGCTCAAACTGCTGTTGGCGTTGATTAGCATCAGAATAGTACCAGTCGTTTTGCTTATTGAATAACAAGTCTTTATAGGGGCGCCAATAGCCTTGAATCGCGGCGGCGTTGGCGGCAGAAGCAGCGGCAGTGCCGTTTTGATGATAGTCCATGATGTAGGTGCGCAAGACAACGGCGACTTGACCGTCGTATTCGTCAACGATTTCGTTAATATAGGGCGCAATCGGGGCGCAGGCAGTACACTGGTAGTCGCCGTATTCATAGATGATGACGGGTGCAGAAGGATCGCCGATGATGTTTTCGGGGAGATTACCGGTGTTTTCGTCGGCCGGGATAATATGGTCGAGATCGTAGCTACTATAATCAACGCTAGATTGGCTGAGTACGCTGCTCATGATGATTGCAATGAAAACTGCGGCGATGACGCTGACGATTGCCCAAGTTTTTTTATCCATACTGCCTCCGATTTTGTTTACGTTAACTTCTGTAATAATGCTATAATTGATTATAACATGGATCAGTCACAAAACCCATCTTTTTCTGCTCGGCGACCGCGAAGTACGGCTGGAGACGAGACGGAGCCACATTGGGGGCAAAAAATTGCCCAGACATTGAAAGCGGGTTGGTGTAAAGTGAAAAAGGCTTGGCGGAAATTTCGGACAGCCTGCTTGAAGCGATGGGTGAAGTGGTCCGATCCTAAGCTGGAGCCTTATCGCGAGAAAAATGCTGCGACTAGTGTTAATTCCGGGAAGAACTCAGCAGTGAAGAAGTTTGCCAAAAAAGCGGATCTCACGACCGAGCTGGCGATCCCGACTTCACAAAAGGAGCTAATCGAGATGATGCGAGTATTGCCGAAATCGGTGCTAAGTGCGCGCGAACGGGCGGTGATTGCGACGGCGATGGCTTTCCCGCAGCGCAAGGTGCAGGACATCATGCTGCCGAAGACGGAGATTATTTATGTGGCGGAAGATGAGGTTTTAGGCCCGTTGACACTAGACCGATTATATCGCTCGGGTTTTTCGCATTTTCCGGTGATTAATCAGCGCAAAGAAATTATTGGTTTATTACACACGGACGCCTTGAATAGTTTGGAGATTCGCGAGACAAGTCGGGCGCGGGAGATTTTGGACAAGAATGTTTGTTATCTGCGCGACGACTATACGCTGTATGAAGCACTAGCGGCCTTCTATCGGACGAATTGTCAGTATTTCTTAGTGGTGGATCCGTTTGAGCGGATTGTAGGGCTGCTGACGTATCAAATGCTGACGGAGCTGCTACTGGGCGAGGCGCCGCAAGATGATTTCGATCGCGACCGCGACCGGGCGGCGGTGGCTCGACGCCGAAAAGATTCCCATAGCACACAAAAAATCCCCAGCCGCTAAGACTGGGGTGCGTAAAAACCGAAAATTAGAATTTCGGATTGATCTCAATGAATTCTTGCCACTGTACCGGCGGAAGAGTCTGGTCGCGGCGAGATTGAGCTCGTTTTCGCTTCGTACGCATTGATTCTCCTGTTTAGTTGCGGTTGCCTAGAAAACAGCTGCAATATAAGCTGATCGACCTAAAATAGACAACTGATATTAATCTTAGCAAAGAAAATCGCGAAGAACAAGCTTGACGAGAACTCGAAGTGTGCTAGTTGCTGGAGGATTTTGATGAGTTATAAGAGGATGAGCGTGACGCCGAGCACAATCAATGCGACGACGAGGCGATATTTGCCAAAAGTTTGGAGAGATTTGGGTTTTTTCAGGTATTTGAGTAGGCTGCCGAGCGCGAGAAGACCAACCACGAAAGCGGCGAGGTTAGCGAAAAAGAGCGGATTAAGGTTGGCGGCGAAATAGGCGCGGTCGGACTCACTCAGAAAAAGCTTAAAACAGACACCGAGCATGATAGGGATCGAGGCGAGGAAGGAGTATTCGGCGGCAGATTCGGAATCGAGACCGGTGATGCGGCCGGCAATAATCGTGCTGCCGGAGCGGGAGACACCGGGGATGAGAGCGAAGGTCTGGGAGAGACCAATGATGAGCGCGCGGACAGGGGTGAGATGGTTTTCGTTTTCGAGGCGAGACATATGAGGGATGTGATCGATAAAAATCATAATCAGTCCGACGACACCCATAGCGATACTGACGGTGATGAGTGAATTAAAGAAGCCGTTTTCTTCGATTAAACCAGAGAGTAGCAATCCGATGACACCGGCCGGAATCGAAGTAATGATAAGGTTGATAGCGAGTTTGTAATTACGCTCGGTGAAGACGTCGCGCAAGATCTTATAAATGCGTTCGTGGAAATAGATGAGCAAGGCGAGAAGCGTGCCGAGATTGACGAATTCGAGGAAAAGATGGAAATTCTGCGGGTCCATCTGGAGGATATGCATGACGATTTCGAGATGTCCGGAGGAAGAGACTGGGATGAATTCGGTGAGACCTTGGACAATGCCGAGAAAAATTGCTTGTAAGAAATCCATGGACTAATTATATCATGCCTAGGTGGAGTTTGAGCTTAAATATAAGAAGAATTAGATATTGCCCCGGAATATCTTGGCGGGAAATCCTAATTGAGATTGCGGAAAAGGATCTTTTTACACTTTTCCAGAATGGGTGCCACTTGAGGAAGGTCGAGGAAATAACAAGCAATAATATAAGTGATGAGTGAGACACAGCTAATTAGGCAAAATTTGGGCAGGATGATGAAAAATGAGTCGTCCGTGGCCATCAGCGGGAAGAATTTGGTCATGGAATAGGCGACGCAGCCCGTCACGGCCGTGGCGAAGAGCATTTTCCAGAAATCTTTCCAAAAAGTGTGGTCGAGGAGCTGATGCTCGGAGCGCTTCTGGAGGATGCGAGTGAGAATGATGATTTCGATGATGGCGCCGATGGATTGAGCCCAACCGAGACCTTCGGGGCCACAGCCGATGATGGTGAAAATGATTGAGATGAGGATAGTGAGGCCGACGGCGACGATGGAAATAATGAAGGGAGTTTTGGTGTCCTGATGAGCATAAAATCCGCGCGAGATGATATGGAAGACAGAGCGGGCAAAGATGGATATGGCGAGCGTGGCGAGGATCGAAGCGATGAGTGGATCACCGCCGTTTTTGATGAAACTGACGACGTAGCCGCGGGCGAAAAAGGCGATAATGGTGACCGGTAGAGAGATCCAGATGATGGTGCTGAGGGCGGTGCGGAAGGTTTGGCGATATTTTTCCTCGTTGCCGGCGCCGAGTTCTTCCGTAAGCTGGGGGAAAAAGGCGGTGGAGATGGCCACGCCGACGAGGTTGACAGGCATTTGGGAAAGGCTGGAGGCCTGTTGATAGCAACGCAAAGCTCCGGCGCCCATGCGCGAGGAGAGGTTGGTGGAGACGATGGTATTGACGTAGTCGATTCCCTGGTCGAGGCTGCGGGCTGGCAGGAGATTGAGGACGGAGCGGAAGCCTTGGTTGCGCCAGCTAATTTTGAATTCATAGTCAAAACCGAGACCGAAGAGGCCGATGAGACTGACCAGAACTTGCAAGATGGCGCCGAAGACAACGCCGAGAGCGACACCCATAATGCCGCCTTCGAAAATTTGCCAGCCAAAGAGGTTAATGCCGCCGGTGAACCAGACGATACCGACCAAGATACCGACGTTATAGAGTGCCGGAGCGAGGGCATAGAAGACGAAACGGCCGAGGGCTTGCTGAATACTGCTGAGAATGGTGGAAATACTGAAGAGGAAGGGGTTGATGGCGATGACGCGCATCATGTTGATGGCGAGAATGGTGCCAGATTCGTCAAGTCCGGGACCGACGATGTAGCGCACAAGCGGGTGGGCGAAGATCATGATAAGGACGGAGGCAACGAGAGTAATCAATGCCATGAGGTTGAGAATACTAGAGCTGAGCTCCCAAGCGGATTTTTTATTGCCGGTGGTGAGGCGTTGATTAAAAACCGGAATGAAGCTGACGGCGAGAGCGCCAGAAGTGAGGATGAAGAACATGAAATCAGGAATGGTGAAAGCGGCAGTATAAGCGTCGATACCGGTGGGATAAGTGTCGAGATAATAGGAATTGAGCAGACGGTCGCGGAAGATGCCGAGCAAGGCGGAGATTAAAGTCGAACCGGAGAGGATGATAGCAGCCAACTTGACTGGGAGTTTCGTATTCGCCATGCTGACGACAGAGCGAAAATGAAAACGCTGTGACTTTCGCTGAGTGGATTCAGCTGACTTTTGTGATTTTTTGAGCTTTAGTTTCAAAACTTCCCCGCGATTTGATTAAAATTGATTTAGATTTCGGTGGCATTATCAAGATAGGGTCGTAGGACTTCTGGCACCTTCAATTTGCCGTCTTTTTCGGCGTAATTTTCGATCACGGCGACCATGGTGCGAGCAAAGGAAATGGCAGTGCCGTTCAGAGTATGTAAGACTTCGACTTGGCCATCGTTGCGGCGGACGCGAATATTGAGGCTGCGAGCTTGGAAATCAGTACAGTTGGAGCAGCTAGTGAGCTCGCGATATTTCTGATCGACCGGGCTCCAGTATTCGATATCGTATTTTTTGGCGGCGGGAGCACCGAGATCGCCGGCGGCGTTGCTAATCACGCGATACGGAATACCGAGTTCTTGCCAAATTTCTTCTTCGACGGCGCGGATTTTTTCGTGCATTTCTTTGGACTTTTCTGGGAGACAGAAGACGTACATTTCGAGCTTATTAAACTGGTGGACACGGAAGAGACCACGAGTATGCTTGCCGTAAGCCCCAGCTTCTTTGCGGAAACAGGCGGAGTAGCCGGCGTAGCAGAGAGGCAGATCTTTTTCGTCGATGATTTCGTCCATGTGGTAGCCGGTGAGCGGCATT
>CAZGXB010000023.1:0-15000 GCA_964529615.1 uncultured Candidatus Saccharibacteria bacterium | reverse complement strand
AGAGATCAAAAAGCTAAGCTCCTCCCCCCCTCACTCTCGTTCGGGTGGAGGAGGGGTGTAGGCTTTCTGATTCTTTTTGCGGGTGTCGTGTGAGGCTTAAGTGGTACTTTATAAGACCCCAAGTACGCCAAGGCTCTTAGGATAGATGATTTTAAGAAAGTAAACTTTCCTAAAATCATCTATCACAAAAAGCGACACCGCAAGGTGCCTTAATACCATTCATAACCGCTTATACGAAAAAACGACTATTTATGCGATGTCGCATATTTGGTTCTTTCGTAAAAGCGTTCTGTACAAAATGTGCGTACTAAAAATAGCAGTTATTTTGATATTAAGGCAACTTAATTGTATCGCGATTATGCTAGGATAGCAAGAGATAAACTGTGAAAATGTTGTGAAATTTACAACATTTGTTTGAGGAGTGCTTAGCGTTTGTTGGATGTGGAATTTTGGGCTTTGTAGCCGTCGAGGGTGAGATTATAAGTCTTCTCCTGATCGCCGCGGAGGACTTTGAATTGGACGGTGTCGCCGGGGGCGTATTCGCCCAGGATGGAGGCGATTGAGCCAGCAGTGCCGACTTTGACGCCGTTGATTTCGAGGACGATGTCCTTGTCTTTGAGACCGGCTTTGGCGGCGGGGCTGCCGTCGGCGATGGCGGAATATTGGTCGGAGCGATAGAGATAAGCGCCGGAGCTGACGGGGAGTTCGTATTCTTCGGCGACTTCGGGCGTCAGCATGATGTAATAGGCGCCGATATAGGCGCGGTCGGCGGAATCGTGTTCGATGATGTTTTTAAGCATGCCTTTGACGCTGGAAATGGGGATGGCGAAACCGATGCCGTCAGCGTCTTCGCTGGTGGCGGTGTTGATGCCAATGACTTCGCCGGCAGCGTTGACTAGTGGGCCGCCTGAATTGCCGGCGTTGATGGCGGCATCGGTCTGGATAAGGTCGTTGAGTGATTCGCTGGAGGAATAATCGCTGCTGGTGGCAACGATGGAACGCCCGATGCCAGAGATGATGCCGGAGGTGATGGTGTTTTGGAATTGGCCGAGGGCATTGCCGATGGCGATGACTTGTTGGCCGGTGTGGATGGTCTTGGAATCACCGAGAGTGACGGTGGGGAGATCTTTGGCGTCTTTAATCTTGAGATAGGCGACGTCGTTGAGTGGATCAGTGCCGACGAGTTCGACTTTTTTGAAAGTGGTGCCATCGTCGAGCACGACGGTGATGCTCTTGGCGCCGTCGATGACGTGCTTGTTGGTCAAGACGTAGCCGTCGCCGGTGACGATCATGCCGGTGCCCGCGGCGGTGGCGGTGGAGCTTTCGCCGAAGAAGCTAGTGGTGCGCACTTCGGTGACGATGGAAACGACGCCGGGCGTGACTTTGGCGGCGACTTCCGCGATTGAGCCTTCAGTGAAGGCGGCGGAATTGCCGTCACTATTGCCGTAATTGAAGGTAATGGGCGCGTCTTCTTGGCAAAAGTTCCAGATCGAGAGCCCGAGTGCAGTGAAGCTGGCCACCATAGTGAGCGAAAGTAAAGTAATAGTGACTGGTTGGAAGCCGAAACCGGTATATTTGGAAGCTTTTTTGGTCGATTTGGCTTTGGGATGGAATTCAACTTTATCTGGGGTTTGGGTTGATGTTTCCGATTGAGTTTGATTTTGAGTTTGACTTTGGGTTTGAGACATTTTACTCCTTATGAAATATTAAAGCGTGGGATGCTAAAGCCGGTCAAGAGAACGATAATCACGGCGAGGCTAAAGAGGACGGGGAGGGCGATATTGGCGAATTGGATTTTGCCGTGGTTTTTGGTGAGTTCGCCGTAGATTTCGAAATAAGCGAAGGCTAGGACGGAGAGGATGATGCCGAGCTGAGAGAGACAGACGCCGCTGGTGTTGAAAGAGCCGATGGAATCGATGGTGTACATGATGAGCCAGGAATGGAGTAACCAGGCGATTTCGGCGAAAAACAGGCCGCAGATCAGCGAGGGGAAAAGATAATCGTTTTTCTCATTTTGGATGAGGACGTGGTGTGAAGCGGCGAAACCGATGACGAATTCGGTGAGAGTGAGGGCGCCGGAGTTCGTGATGAGGCCGCCGGTGAGATCGTGTAGGGTGGTGGTGATGGTGGAATCGAGGAAGACGGCGGCGGTGGAGCCGAGCAAGATAGCGGTGAGGGCTTGGATCATGGTGAAGGTGGGTGAGGAACGCGGCTTGATGATGATGAGCCAGATGGCATAGAGCGCCATGAGGAAGAAATGGACGAAGCGGAAGCTGGTATTGATATTGGAATCGATGGTGTAATAAGTCAGGAGGATGAAGCTGGTGCCGACGATGAGATCGACGAGGCTGGCGCGGAGATTGAGTAGCCAGTAGCGATGATTAACGGCGAAAATGCGCCATTTAGAAATGATGACGAGGATGAGACCGATGAGGCAGTTGCCGGTGATGATGGTGGCGCCGATCGAGACAATGGCCAGCAAAAGGTTGAGCGTGATATGGAGAAACGAACTGAGTGCGTTGCGACTTTTGCGTATGAAAATATAGTCAGCCATGCAGAAATTATAGCATATCCAGGAAAGTTGTGCGGAAAATGGAAATGGTGGGGCGGGCGAAGTGTGCTATAATAGATATAGTATGGATGTAAAAACAAATTTCTTCCAGAAACATCCGCTATTTAAGGATATCTTGAGCTTGATAACTTTTGTGGCGGTGGTTGTGGTGGGTACGATGCTACTGAACGCTTTTGTCTTCCGCGCGTATAACGTGGTGGGTTCGAGTATGGAAAATACTTTGCAGGATAATGATCGGATTATCGTGAATCGCTTGCCGGTGACCTGGTCGCATTTTAAGGGTGAGGAGTATGTGCCGCAGCGGGGAGAAATCATCATTTTCGCGAACGGCGAGGCGAGCGGGCCGTTGACCTGCGAAGCGCCGACGAATCAGACCGATCAATATATCGTGAAGCGAGTGATTGCCTTCCCGGGGGAGCAGGTGACGGTGAAAGACGGGATTTTGACAGTATATAATAGTGAGCATCCGGAAGGATTTTCGCCAGATCAAGACACGCGGGTGAGCGAGACAGATGGGCCGAAAGAGTACACTTCGGGTGAAGTGGATATGATCGTACCGGAGGGTGAGATCTTCGTCTCGGGAGATAATCGGGAGGGGGCGCATTCGTTCGATTCGCGCTCGGGGTTGGGGACGATTCCCTATTGTCGGATTATTGGGCCGGCCATTGTGCGGATTTATCCGTTTGACAAAGTGCGGATGTTCTAGCTTTTATAATAATATGACAGAGCGAGTTGGAAAAAAGCCGCAGCACGGAAGGCTGCGGCGAGGTGAGGTTGGTTGTTTCGATGCCGCTTAGGCTCTTAACTCTGATGTGTCAGCATTTGCATCGGGTTTGGCCAGGAATGGGCGATGATCGGCCTGGGTCATGCTGACCGCGAGATCATTGACGAAGTCGCGAATACCGAGGAAATCGTCGGCATAGAGCATGGTCTTGTGCTGGTCGCCGTTTGGCATACCGAATTCGAGCAGGGTGGGGGTGTGCGTGTCGCGCAGTTCCCAGTCGTACTCGAGGAGCAGCTGGCGCAACTTTTCGCGGAAATGCGTGATGTGGAGCCGCGGCGACCGATTATGCAGTAGATTAGCGATGAAGTCCTTTAGCTTCACTACGGTGTATTCGTAGTGAGAGCGGTAGGTATCTTCTGCGACTTGGACGTCCACTCCATGTTCGCCAAAGCTCGCCGGAGTGTCCGGGGTGTAATCCGGGGTCGTGATGAGCGGCAGGAGTGCCTGGAAAAGCCGACGGACTTGCAGCTCGGAGAAGCGATTGTGTAAGGCACGGAGAGTCTCGGTGAGATAAATTTCGAGCTCTTCGGCCAGGTTAGCATCAGCCGCGAAAGTGCGAGGGTCGGCCACGAGATAATCGTCGTCCCGGAAACGCGGCGCCAGGAGCGTGATGCTCCGATCTTCTCCGGTAATGAGGTGATAGCCTTCCTGCGTAATCTCGGCGCGTTGCTGTTCTGTGAGATAACTGTCTTGCTCTGTGGCATTGTTGCAAAATATTTCTTTCATCTTTAACCTCCTTAGGCCCGAAAATGGGCAGAATTGCTAGCACAATTTTGGCTAGCGGGAAAATCACTCAGGTGATTCCCTGCTTAGAGCAGGTCGAGAGCCCAAGAAATTTTCTAGCTAGCCAAGTTTAGTCAACCAATCTCAAAAGAGCGAGGCTGAGGCCTATCTTTCTATTATATCACACATGGGCAAAAAAAGCAATAGTAAAATGGGATTTTGAGGGATTTTCTGGATATTTTGGGTTATTTTGCACTGTTTTTGGAGGAAAGGTGGAGGGGCTGGATTTTTAGGCGGAATTTTTGTATGATATAGAGAATGAAAGTGGATTTTTGGAAGGAATTGCCGGAGAACTTCACGGTGCTGGCGCCGATGGAAGGGGTGACGGATGTGATTTTCCGGCAGGTGATCGCGCGGGCGGGGCGACCGGACGTGTTTTTCACCGAGTTTACTAATGTTTCGAGTTATGCTTCGGAAAAGGGGCGGGCGAACGCGCTGGAGCGGCTGGAGATTGCGCCGACGGACGCGCCAATTGTGGCGCAAATTTGGGGGAAAAATCCGGAGCATTTCGCGGAGATGGCGGGGGCGCTGGCGGAGCTAGGTTTCGCGGGGTTAGACATCAATATGGGATGTCCGGATAAGCACGTGAATGCGGCGGGTGGGGGCGCGGCGATGATCCGGACGCCAGAGCTGGCGGTGGAGTGTATCCGGCGGGCGAAGGCGGCGACCGAGCTGCCGGTGTCTGTGAAGACGCGGCTGGGATTTACTTATCTCGAAGAATGGCGGACGTGGCTCTCGACGGTTCTAAGCGAGGATTTGGCGGCGTTGACGGTGCATCTGCGTACGCGCAAGGAGATGTCGAAGGTGCCGGCGCATTATGAGTTGATTCCGGAAATTGTGGCGCTGCGGGACGAAATCGCGCCGGAGACGAAATTGATCATTAATGGCGATATTAAGGACCAGGCGCAAGTTGATGAGCTGTCGCGGGAGTTCTCGGGCGTGGATGGTTGGATGATTGGGCGAGGGGTGTTTGAAAATCCGTATTGCTTCACGCGACATGAGCCGATGCAGGCGGAGCTGATGGATTTACTCAAGCTGCATCTCGATCTTTTCGATGCGGCGGATATGGCACGCGTGGCGCGGCAGGCGGAACGGATGCGCGAAGATCCGGAGTTTGCTTTGAAAATGGATGGCAAAGTGCGAGGGTTGGTATTTGACCCATTGAAACACTATTTTAAGATTTATATTCATGGTTTTTCCGGGGCGGCGGAACTGCGCGCGAAGCTGATGGAGGCGAAGAGTACGGAGGAGGTGCGGAGGATTTTGGCTTAATCTCTTTTTCTCCATCTTTAGTCCTCCACCTAACCATAATTTCCGATTGACTCGCATGGAAATAGGGTTCTAGTCACTTGTAGCAATACGGTGAGCTAATAGATTCTTATAGTCAATCGGAAATTAGGTTAGGTAGGAAGGCTAAGAACCAGAGAAGAGAGAATAAGCTAGGATACCGTGGTAAAGAAGATTCAAAACAACTTAGATAAAAACCCTTGTATCAATTGAATCTTGGTTAGGCAAATGGCTAAGAATCGAGGAAGAGATGTAAGCTAAGGTATCATGGCTCTTGTGTAATGAGACGGCAGAAGTTATACCGTTTCCGAGGCTGCGGAGAGTAGGATTCAAGCTTCGAGGCTGGGACAGGGAAAGCACAGAAGCGATCGCTGCCGTCAGAGGGGCCGACTTCTAGGTTATAGAAATAGAGGTAGCGGGAGCTACGCGGATCAGAGAGACTTGATTGTGACCATCCGTTGCCGCGAATGCCAGCAAAGCGTAAAGTGCCGTAGCCGAGATAAAGGAAGCCGCTCCGCACATATGTATAGTGGAATAAAAGGCTATGGTTATGATTATACAGTGTCTTTTCATGAAGAACTGCAGCAAAAGCTTAGGTCTTGTCGCTCAATTTTTTCAAAAAAGTTGAGCGACATTTTCTTCACCCACCCCTGTTATCAATGAGAATACCCGCTTACGTTTTTGTAAAAACGTAAGCGACCTAAACACATCTCTTCCCGACGCTACAACTCAGCCGACGCAACCAAATTGACATAGAATCATATACAAATATTGCCTATATTCCCACTATTACTATGTGCGGAGCGGGATTAGTCACGTTGTCTATGGAGCGCTGCGACCGGCAGGCGAATATGGCTACTATTGGGCGCGAACGGTTCAGACTAGTGCGACGAATGCGTATTTTCTCGGGGTTTATAGTCCGGCTGTGCGGCCATCGGAGAATAGTGCGCGGCATAATGCTTTCCTCGTCCGTTGTAGTATCGGAAACGATTGCATTGTGATATGGTGAAAAAGGAGGATGATTATATGTGAGTGCATTACTATTTCTCCTTCTCTGAGAGAGAATAAAAGCGCGAGCACACGCGCAGCGCAGAGCGCGCGCCCCGTGTGGACGGGCGCGCAAGCGGTTCTCTCGAGGAGAACGGAGAAATAGTAATCAGCTCATATATAGCCAATATCATTCATTATCTCTACTTCACTATACTATGTGCGGAGCGGGTATGTGCATCAACACTACGGGAACCTGCGGGACGCTGGTCGGGTTAGTGGCGATTGGGCTGGATTAGTATTTCCCGATATTGCATATGCTTATAACTGCAGCTTTACTGAGGCGACAGTCTATCCGGCGGATAAAGCCCGTCAGTATGTTGCTTTGCTCGTGCGGCGGAAAAGGTGGTTGAATGCTGGTGGAAGGTTTGACGGAATTGGCGCTGGATGTAATGATTGAGGGCGTCGAGCGAGAGATGGAGTTGGCCGCGGAAGAATTTAAGTAGTAGCGCCGTGACGCCGCCGACAAAGAAATTGACGTCTAGCCAGAGCGCGGGGTCGTCGTGAGTTTTAAGCGCGTGATAGAGATGATGACTGAGGCGATGGCTGAGCTGCTCGAGGAAAATCAGCGAATCGTCCGAAGCTAGCAGCATACGATAAAGCTCAGCGTGATCATCCAAAAAGCGGGTAAGGCGGTCAAAATAGGCATTAATGTCTTCGGGGTGGAGCGGGCGAGTTTCGTTGGCGAAGAAAGCTTGGATGATTTCGGTCTGAAAATCTTGGGCGACTTGGCGCAAGTTGTCGTAATGGCGATAAAATGTGCTGCGAGTGATGTCGGCGCGGCGGACGACGTCGGAAACGTGGAGGTTGGTGAGGGACTTGCGTTCCTGGATCAGTTCGGCGAAGGCAGTGCGGATTTTTTGGCGGGTGCGCTGGGCGGCGGAATTGGGTTTGGGCGAAGTTGATGAGTCATACATGAGCTAAGTATAGCAGTTTTTCGGCAAAAATAGTGAAAAATGAGACAAGTGTCCGAATTTTTGCAGGAAAATGGCGCAGAAATGGGAAAAGTGAAGAAAAATGTTGAGAAATGGGACAGATGCTTGATTTTTCTGGAAATATTTGAGGAAAAAATGAGACAAAAAGGCGAAAAGTGTCTCTTTTGGGACAGTTGTGCCATTTTTTGTACTGTTTTGGGAGAGAAAGTCGTATTATAATGGCAAGTGGCTCAGGGGTGGGAGCAAATGAATTAGACTGGATAAAATTTAAGGTAAAGGAAGAAATATGCTGCGGAAGCTGACGGATTTTATGGTGGAAAAACGAAATTATATCTTGATTTTGATGGTGATTTTGACCGGGGTGGCGGGATTCTTGAGTACGAAGGTGAAAATAAACTATGACATGATGGATTATCTGCCGGAGGATTCGGAGACGCGGCAGGGTCTGGACATCATGACAGCGGAATTTGGGGAGGAGGAGACGAGCCAGCTGAGCGTGACGGTGGCGGATCTAGCAGAAGCGGAAAAGACAGAGTGGCGGGATAAGCTGGCCGGAATATCAGGGGTGGAAGAAGTAGCGTATGACGCGAGTGAGACTTATAATCGCGAGAATTATACAAAATATGTCTTGACGGTGGGGGATGTGGCGGATTCAGAGCAGGCGCGAGCGACTTATACTGAGGTGCGGCAGAAATTGACGGAGGAGCTGGCGGGGCGGGAATTCGCGACGAGCGGCGAAGTGGATGAGCGCAATCGCGAAGTCTTGCCGCTGTGGATTTTGGGTCTGGCGATCGGGTGTGCACTGGTGATTTTGCTGGTGATGAGCGAGTCCTATGTCGAGCCGTTTCTCTTCATGGCGGCGATTCTGATGGCGGTGGTTCTAAACAAGGGGACGAATCTGATCTTCCCTAGTGTGTCACACATCACCGATTCGATTACGGCGATTTTGCAGCTGGCGCTGTCGATGGACTATTCGATTATGCTGATGGAGCGCTTCCGGCAGGAAAAGGCGCGACAGCCGGATAAAGTCCAGGCGATGAAAGCGGCACTGGGTAATGCTTTTACGGCGATTGCTAGCTCGTCGGTGACGACGGTGGTGGGGCTCCTGGCGTTGGTTTTCATGAGCTTTACGATCGGGCGGGATATGGGGCTGGTACTAGCGAAGGGGGTGCTGTTTAGCTTGCTGGCGATTTTCACTTGTCTGCCGGGATTGATCCTGCTGTTTGATCGGGCGATTACGAAGACGCAGAAGAAGTGTCCGACGATCCGGCTGGATAGCCTGGGGAAGGGGGCGTATAAACTGCGCTACGTGGCGGCGGGGGTGTTCGTCCTGGCCTTTGTCGTGAGCTACCTTTTCAAGGGAAATCTGGGGATTACTTATACCGAACCGGAACAAAACGAGTTGGGGGAGGTTTTTCCGCGGGATAATCAGATGGCGCTGGTTTATGCGAACGCGGACGAGGCGGCAGCGGCGGAGAAATGCCGCGAGGTGGCAGCGTGGACCCAGACCGGCGAAGTATTATGCTATGGCAATACGATCGGGGAGAAATTGGCGGTGGGCGAGCTGAATCCGCGGCTGGAAGAGCTGGGGACGGAAGTGGGGCTGGAGGAAGATTTGGCGAGAATTTTGTATTATCATTATTATAACCAAGGCCAGACCGGGAAAATGACAGCGACGGAATTTGTGAATTTCGTGCAGAGCAAGGTGTATGCAAATGAGCGCTTTGGCGGGAAAGTCGATGCAGAGACGCGGGGGAAAATTGCGCAGCTGGAGAATTTCACGGAGCGGACGAAGTTTGCCACGCTTAGGGGAGCGGACGGGCTGGCGGGGACGCTGGAAATCGCGCCGGAGACGGTGGATGACTTGCTGGTGTATCACAACGCGCGGAATGTGGGGACGCGCTTGAGTTTGGCGGAGTTTGTGCGGTTTGCGCAGGATTATGTCTTGCCGCGGGAAAAATATGGGCAGCAAATCGACGCCGGGGCGCGGGCGCAGCTGGCGGAAGTGGGGCGCTATCTCAACCGGGAGGATTGGCTGCGGCAGCGTAATGTGGCGGAGATGGCGGAATTTCTCGGGCTGCAACCGGAAGCGGTGCAAAAACTATATCTCTACCAGGTGAGCTTGGTGGCGCGGGATAAAATGACGCCGGAAATAGCGCAAGACTCGGCGAAGCTGCAGCAGCTGCAAGCTGCCCTGCTGCAGCAAGCTGAGGCATGGAAAATGTCGGGCGCGGAAATGGTGGATTTCCTGCTGGTGAGACGGAGTGATGCGGTGCTGAAGCAGGCGCTCTCGGCGGAGCAATGGCAGGCGCTGGAAAAGCTGGCGGGCGTGAGGACGAGTGTGGTCGAGGGGCGGATTTACGCGCCGGCGGAAATGGCGCAGATGTTGGGCGGGGGCGCGGAAAGTATGCGGCTATTATATTCGCTCTATGAAGTGAAATATTTAGGCAAGGACGTGCGGATGTCGCTGTATGATTTCGTGGGTTTTTTGCTAGAGGATGTGATGCCAAATCCTCAGTACGGCGGGAATTTCACGCCGGAAGAGCGTGCGAAATTGGCGACGGCGCGGTCGGTGATGGATGGCGTGATCAACGCGCGGGAATATACAGCAGAGGAATGGAGCGGGGTCTTGCGGCAGTTCGCGCCGGCTACGGAGCAGAAGCTGATCGAGGCGCTATATCTCTATCATGGTAGTATTTATCATTACGTTGATACTTGGCAATTGACAGTGGAGGAGCTAGTGAATTATTTGAACGAGACAGTGTTAGCGGATGCGCGCTTCGAGGATTTCATTGACGCGACGATGCGGACGGATGCGCAGGCGGCGCAGGAAAAGGTGGCGGAAGCGAAGCGGATGCTGGTGGGAGAAAATTACGCGCGGGTGATCCTAAACACGCATCTCGCGGCGGAAGGCGAGGAGACTTTCGATGTGATTACGGACCTGAAGGCGAGGTTTGGCGAAGGTGTGGGTGCGGGGAGATTCTATCTGGTGGGTAATTCCCCGATGGCCTATGAGATGGCGCAGACTTTCGGCGGGGAGATGGACATGATTACCGTGATTACGATGGCTTTTATCTTTGTGGTGGTGGCAGTCACTTTCCGCTCGGTGATCGTGCCGGCGATCTTGGTGCTTCTGATCCAGTGTGCGGTTTATCTCACGATGGGGATGCTGTCGCTCAGCGGAACGAGTCTGTATTTCATCGCGCTTTTGATCGTGCAAAGTATCTTGATGGGGGCGACGATTGACTATGCGGTGCTCTATACCTCGTACTATATGGAGGCGCGGCGGAAAATGCCGAGCAAAGCTGCGGTGGTCGCGGCCTATAATCAATCGATCCAGGCGATCGCGACTTCTTCCCTGATTTTGATCATCGTCACGCTAATCGTGGGGCAATTTACGACGGCGGTGGTCTCGAAAATCACTACGGCGATCTCGCAAGGGACGACTTTGGCGGTGATTTTGATCCTCTTCCTCTTGCCGGCAGTGCTGGCAGCGTGGGATCGAGTGATTGTGAAGAAAAACGAGCGTTCGTAGCCCTGAAGGGTGGGTTTCGAACACCCCTATCCTTCCATTATATCAAACTTTGTAAGATTTGTCAAGAGTTTTGTGGTATTTTGGGCGATTTTAGGGTATAATAGGGGTATGGATGGCGTAGAATTGAACTCGCGGGGGTATTATCTCTGGAATGAGACGTTGGGGCGGGTGATGTTGGAGCGCGAGGCGGGGACGCCGGTGCCGGTGGCGTCGCTGACGAAGATGATGACGGCGCTGGTGGCAGTGGAAACGAAAGATCTGGAGGAGAAGACGGTGGTGACGCCCGAGGCGCTGGCAGGGCTGGAGGAATTTGCGGTGATCGGGCTGAAGGTGGGACAAGAAGTCTCGCTGCGGGACTTGCTTTATGCGACGATGCTGCCGTCGGCGGGGGATGCGGCGCAGGCTTTGGCGATCGGGGTGAGTGGGGATTTGGGGAAATTCGTCGAGCGGATGAACACGCGGGCGGCGGAGATCGGCATGAGCAAGACGCATTTTGCTAATACTTATGGTCGGGACGAGGAGAATTATTCGACGCCGGAGGACATGGCGAAATTGCTGAAAGTAGCCTTGGAGAATCCGGAGTTCGCGGCGGTGTTTGGGAGTTTTGAGCAGGAATTGCCGACGCTGGGGCGGAGCGTGAAGAAGACTTTTTCGGCGAGTGGCGGTGTGTGGGGTGGGAAGACGGGCTATACGCAGGCGGCGGGGCGTTGCCTAGCGAGCCGGGCGGAAATCGAAGGCAGCGAGTATATCCTAGTGACGGTGGGCGCGGAAAATGGGCAACATACGGCGGATGCGCAGAAGGTTTATCAGGCGATCCGAGATAACTATGAGCCGGTGAAGGTGGTGCGTGCGGGGGAGCGGCTGGTGACGCTGGGAGTGGCGGGGAGCCCGACGCGCAGGCTGGATTTCGCGGCGGAAAGTGAGCGGACGGTGGCGCTGCCGAATGGGACACGCAGCGAGGACTTGGAATATCAGTATGATGGCGTGCGCGAAATCACGCGCCAGACGGAGCTGGAGAGTCGGCTGGGGAGGTATCGGATTTTGCAAGATGGGCAGGAAGTTTTCGCGCAGGAGATATATTATCATCAGGCGGTGGAATTTTATCAGTACGCTTGGGTGGGAGTGGGTGCGGCGGTGAGTGTGATATTGCTCGGGCTGACGATCGGGCTGGGAATCTGGAAGTGGAAAAGACCGCGGAAACGGGAGCGGGGGTGGAAGCGTTTCTGGCCGGCGATGCTGGCGGGAGGGCTTTTTGCGGCGAGCGTGGGAGTGAATGTGGCACTGTTTCATGATTGGTTTGAGCCGGCGGACGAGACGGAGATTTGGCGGCCGGAGTTGATATTAGCGACGGAAGAAAATGACGATCAGGCGGAGGCGGCGATGCAGGTCGAGGAGACGGCGGAGGAGCGTCGGACGGAAAAAGCGTCGCAGTCGCAGGGCGAGGAAAAGGTGACGCCGGTGCTGGGAAATTGCACGACGAATTATGGCAATCTGATGTTGATCAATCCGAACTTCCGGGTGGGGACGGATTTTATCGCGGCGCGGAAGCGGCAGCTAGTGTCGGTGTCGCGGACGTATGGCATTCCGGAGTATAAGGCGGGAAATGGCGATAATCTTCTACTGCCGGAAGCGGCGGAGCAGCTGAATAAAATGGTGAAAGCTTATGAAGCAGAGAATCCGGGGCACGAGATGGGGACGCGGTCGTGTTTCCGTGAGCGAGGGACGACTTGTGGGCGACTATGTGCGGCGACCGGAACCTCGGATCATCATACGGGATTGACTTGCGACTTGGTGGATAATGCGTACGGAACGGCGCTGGATACGGATGAATATGCTAAGCATAAAGAATGGCAGTGGCTGAAGGAAAATTCGTATAAGTATGGATTTATCGATCGTTTCCCGGAGGCTTGGGCGGGCGGAAAGATGAGCGAACCGCTGAATGTGGACGGAAATGGCACGACGGGATTATTCGAGACGTGGCATTATCGCTATGTCGGTGTGGCAGCGGCGACGGAAATTGCGACCGGGAAATATAATAACGGGCGATATGATTCCTTGGAGCATTATTTGAAAATGACGGGGAGAGTGAAAGATTTGAAAGGCGGCGGTTGCTAGAAAAACTGACCCCCGGAAGGGCCAGTCTAAAGAACTAGATAAGATACTCGACCAGGTCGCGCGTGGCGGGATGGCGAGTGGTTTCTTCGGGAAGAAAGGAGACGTAGGCGACCTCGGGTTTGCCGGCGATGTGATCGATGACATAGTTGAGGCCGTTATTTTTGCGCGTGAGACTGGGATTATTGATCTGTTTGAGATCGCCGAGCAAGGCAAGTTTGGAATGATTGCCGAGACGGGTGATCAGCTCGCGCGCTTGGATAGGATTGGTGTCCTGGAATTCGTCGCAAATGATGAAGCTGTGCGAGAAAGAACGTCCGCCGACTTCGCGGAATGGAACGAAATCAAAATAGCGCATCAATTCCTCACTGACTTTTTTGGTCAGAATAACGTTGGCGCTGAGCGCGGGATTTTTGCTCTTATCCTTGCCGTTGTCTTCGCTAACAATACGCAAGATGGCGCGTAGAGCGTCTTCGATACTGCGCGCCTTGGTGCGGGCTTTGTCGTAAGTGTCTCCGGGTACGGCGCCGATATCATCGCCGAGGCGAGCATCGCGCGGGCAGATGATGATGCGTTCGTATTGACCAGATAGGACGCCGGCGTAAGCTGCGGCGACGCTGAGGAAAGTTTTCCCAGTGCCGAATTCTCCGGCGCCAATCACGATCGGCATTTCTTCGGGCGGAGATAGTAAGGAATCATAGAACATCACTTGTCCAGCGGTGCGCGGTTGGATGCGCTGGATGATGGGCGGGCGATGCTCCCAGTGCGACAACGGGACGAGATCATGAGCTGCAGCGTCGAAACGAAAGTAAGTTTCGTGCCCGTTATGATTCAGGACGACAAATTCGTTGGGCTGCAATTCTGGTTCACTCGGAAAAAGCTCGTGCCATTTTTTCATTCCCATGTGCGGCAGCGCCGATACCATATCGGCGTCGTTAAAATTAGCTTTAACGACGCGCCGTCCAGTATAGGATGAAAATTGGGGGCTGACGACGGGGAGACCATAACGCAGCGCGAGCGCGCGGAGACCGGGATCGTCAGTCAGGACATCGGGATACGGGGATAAACCTTGAGCTACGGCGATGACTTGATACTCGTGATACTTGGGATCGTAATCTGGCAGGTCGTTTGGATCGGGGCGGGATGACCTGAAGATGAGTCTCTGCTGAGAGCGGTGGAAAGCCGTGAGTAATTGGTCATAATGCCAATTGAGCGGATCCTTCGTCTTCAAAGCAATCAGTTTCGGGATATAACCGTCCGGAATATAAAGCATGTTGTAGGACGGATGGTGTTGCAGAAAATCGGGATGATCTAATAAAAAATCAAGCCCAGGAATAGCTTCTCTAAGTTGCATAATTAAACCTCCTTTTCATGTGCTATAGTTAAGACAGATTTTAACTATCTGGAGATATTATAACAAGAAAGGAAGTCTCTCCCAAGCAAGAGCGGTTTGTGCGGGGTCTAGGACTTGTCTGAGCGTTTGGAATCTTGATCACTACGGAAGCTAAACATGATGGGCGTACCGACGAAAGGAAACTTTTCGCGGATTTTGCGCTCGAGGAAGCGTTTATAAGACCAGTGCAAAAGTCCTAAATCACGCCCGTGGACGACGAACCAAGGCGGGCAAACGTCCGTCTGGACGATGTATTTCAGCTTGGGTCGAGTGTTTTTTAGTCCGGCAGGGGGATGTTCGATGATGGCTTCGCCGAGGATTTTGTTGAGCTCGGAGGTTTTGATCTCTTGGTGGCGGGTGGCGTCGATTTCGGTGGCGAGCTCGAAGAGCTTAGTGACATTTTGGCCAGTTTCGCTGCTGGTGATGAGGACGGGAGCGTATGGTATGAAATTAAAATCTGATTCGAGTTGGTCGAGAATCTTATCAGTGTCGTCCACTAAATCGGCTTTTGTCAGGACGACGATGATTCCCTTGCCGGCTTCGATGATTTGG
>CAZGXB010000022.1:0-15044 GCA_964529615.1 uncultured Candidatus Saccharibacteria bacterium | reverse complement strand
AAATCACTAAAAAATCTAAATAAAAGGGAAGGTATATGGCTAGTAACCGGCACTTGGGCAGAATTATCGTTTTACAAAGTTTGTACGAATATGAATTTCGTAGCAAGGCTGGTGATGCCACGGCAGAGATCGATACGATCGTTGCCAAAAATATCGAACCCTACGCCAAGGCGCTCGGCGATACCGAGTTTGTCTATGCTTTGGCGCGCGATGTGAGCGGGAAATTCAAGGAGCTGGACGAGGTTTTGCAGCCTCTAGCTCCGGAATGGCCTCTGTCCACTATTGCTGCAGTCGATCGCAATATTTTGCGCATTGGACTGTTCGAACTGGTGAATCGCGCTGACACTGTCCCTCCGAAGGTCGCTATCAACGAAGCCGTCGAGCTCGCTAAGGGCTTCGGTTCGGACAGCTCATCGAAATTCATCAACGGTGTACTCGGTACCGCCTATCGCCAGATTTATGAAGGAGATAAGCTCGGAGAGGAGCAAAATGACCAGAAAAAAGCCAAGTCGGGCACGCAGAAAGCAGCTAAACCTAGCCAACCAACTGAATCTCAAACGCCCGCAGCCGGAGTCGAAACGGCCGCCTAAGTCCAAGATTCGGAAGAATTCTCAGACTGCGAGACCAGACCGAGTTTCGCAGAATGCTCGCGCGCGGAAGTCCTCGAAGCCCTTCAGCCCGTCAAAGGCTGCCGCTCCTCGATTCGCTCCGACTTCGGACTCTGCCGCTCCGTCTGCTTCGACCCAGTCGCCGGTCGCTTTGTCCCCGGAGACCCGCAAGATTCCCGAAGCTCTACCGCTAAAAAACGAACAAGAGCGCACGAACGCCGTCTCGCGTTTCACGGCGCGCGTTTTCAAAAAACCCGCTATCCAAGAGGTCGTGCGCGAGCCAACCGCCGGCGGTATCGTTTTTCGCTCCAGTAAAAGCGATGGCGATATCGAAATCTTGCTCATCCAAGATTCCAAGGGTCGCTGGACCATTCCTAAGGGCCACATCGAGCCCGGCGAGACCGCGAAACAGACTGCGATCCGCGAGATCGGCGAGGAATCTGGCCTCTTCCACATCCAAGTTTTGACTTGGCTGGGCAAAATCCATTTCCAATATCGCCGTATCAACAAGCTCGTCCTCATGACTACCCAGATTTACCTCGTCAAAGCTCTCGACGACGCCGAAATTCCGACCAAAGAGCAATGGATGAAAGGTATCAAATGGTTCAAATTTAAAGATGCGCTCGAAGCGATCGAATATGAGGATATCGAGAAGCTCATGCTCCTCGCCCACAACAAAATCCGCCAAGGTAATATCTAAATTCTAAACAAAAGGAGAAAAATGACCCCTGATCAAATCGCTGAATACCAAAACTTCGCCCGCGAGAAGCTGGGCTTCGAATTCCACGATATTAATCTACTGATTACGGCTCTCACCCATCGCAGTTATGTCAATGAGCATAAAAAGAGTGTTAAAGAGCATAATGAGCGCCTAGAGTTCCTCGGCGATGCAGTGCTCGAGCTGGTGTCTTCGGACTTTTTGTATCGCAATTACAACGAGCCCGAAGGCATCATGACGGCTTGGCGCGCTGCTCTCGTCCGCACCGAAAGCATCGGTGAATCCGGCGAAGCTCTAGGTTATGAACCTTTAGTACGCATGTCGAAGGGTGAACGCCACGGTTCCGCCCGGGCTCACGCTTCCATCCTCGCCGACTGTTTCGAAGCCGTGATCGGTGCGATTTACCTCGATCAGGGCTATGATACCGCGCGTGCCTTCATCGACAAGTGGATCTTGGTCAAAATTGACAAAATTCTCGAAGATGGCTCATGGCGCGACCCCAAATCTTACCTCCAAGAGCTGGCACAACATAACGACGGCGCCACCCCCAGCTACAAAGTCCTCGCCGAAGACGGCCCCGACCACGACAAGACTTTCACCGTCGGCGTGTTGGTCGCTGGCGCCAAGAAAGGCGAAGGCGTCGGCCATTCTAAGCAAGAAGCCGAGGGCAAGGCTGCTGCGGAGGCGGTCAAGCTCTATCTCAAAGCTCTCAATCAAGCGAAAAAGCCTACAAAGTAGTGACGATTAGCCTATTTTAGGAGAAAAATATTGTTTTTTGTCTCCAAAAATGAAAAAACTATTGACTTTTTCAGCAATCTGTGCTACAATAGAGGCATGGCTTGTTTTTGCCGCAAAAAGCTGATTCGACTAGAAGTCGAATCAGGGTAGCTTAAAAGTTCGTTCTGGTTTTATACCATAATTAGGAGGAGGGTAAATATGAGATATCAGAATTTAAGGGCGCTGAGCGCTAGCAAGAGGCTATTACAAAAAATCGTGAAAGCGTTAAAGAAAGAGGGGGTAAAGTTGCCACCACAGACCCTGAAGCAGTTGATGGAAAAGCTGGATCCTTCAATAAATTATACCATTGAGATAACACAGGATCCAGATAAGGCAGCGGAAACGCTAATTCTACGAAACGCAATGGGCGCTTACGAAGCGGAAGAAGTGACAGCGCTGGCTCAGTCTAATTGCAGAAGAACAGACTTCTTCAATATGCTGTGCGATGCACAAACGACCATTGTCGGTGAGCCCAAATTCGTTGTCGCGGATGGTTGCGTTTACGATTGTAAATTCTATGCTGGAGAGTGGAATAGCTCACTTGATCGAGCCGTATCAGACGGGGTTGATCATCTCGCAGAAGTCGATTTCGAGGTCGACTTTGTCTTCATTGCTATTATCAGCACGCTGATTGGCCAGATTTTAGGTGAGTCTGACGATTGGGGTGCTATCGAAAACAAGATTGTAATTTATGTGCCGAGAGAACAAGACCATCTTAGCGACGAAGTTTATCGCAAGCAGCAGAAAATAGAGATGGAAAAACTCTACAATATGGAATTGGAATAAAACTTGCCAGTTTAGCGTAGCTTCAGTTGAGGCTACGCTCTTCTCTTTCTTTACAATTTCTCTTATCTTTGTTATAATTAACCTAATAAAAAGTAAGGAGCAAATATGCTAGCGATTCGTATGCAACGTAATGGCCGCGTGCACCTCCCCGTGTACCGGATAGTCGTCCAAGAAGCGCAGCGCCACCCTCTTTCGGGTCGCGTGGTCGCCGAGGTCGGCAACCACAACCCCCACACTAAAAAAACCGTTCTCGACCGCGAAAAAGTCGAATTTTATCTCGAGCATGGCGCTCAGCCTTCGAGCCGCGTCGCGCGTGTGCTTAAGGCGGAAGGCATCAAGCTGCCTGACTGGTACAAAGAACCAGCCCCCAAGCAAAAGACTGCTAAGCACGCCGACAAGCTGCGCAAAAACCAGCCCAAAGCAGAACCGGCTGCCACAGATACTGCGGATGCAGCGGAAGCCGCTCCCGAGGCCGAGGCTGAAGCAAAAGCAGAATAAACCTTCGTTTTTCTGACTCTGTGCTATAATATAAACATAGCATAACTAATAACTGGAGACCATATGGCAACTATTGACCAACAATTCGTAGAATATATCGTAAAAACTCTCGTGAATAATCCCGACAAAGTCGTCGTTGATCGCGAAATCGACGAGCGCGGCGTCCTGCTATCGCTCAGCGTCGATCCGGAAGATGTCGGTCGCGTTATTGGTAAGCGTGGCGCTACCGCCCAGAGTATTCGTACGCTCTTGCGCGTCCTCGGCACGAAAAATGGCGCCCGCTACAATCTCAAAGTCGTCAATACCGACGATATTGAGGGCGAAGGTGCCCATCGCGGCGAGACTCGCGCTGAAGCCGAAGCTGTCGGTGAATTGCGCGCGAACGAAGAAGATCACGACGCCCCACTTGACGGCGGCGAAGCCGAAGATGAGCTGGCCGAGAAGACTCGCGCCGAACTCGCCGACCTCGATGACCTGGATATCTAATTCAGGCAAGTTTGCGACAGAGAAATAGCATCCCTCGGGGTGCTATTTTGAGCTGCATAACAACCATGCCTCTATCTCACTATACTATGTGCGGAGCGGGTATGTCTATGCGTACTATGGTACGTTGAGGCTCGCTGGTATTTTTGGCTATTATTCATCTCTGGTCGGTCACTTAGACGCGCAACATTCCTATACTCTCTACTTCAATAACACCGATGTCCGACCCTCATACTATGACACTCGCTACTTTGCTTTCCCCGTCAGATGTTAAAGATGCGCCGTCCGTGGAAAGCATCGTAGCGATCGTCGCCGTTCGAGGGACTGACACCAGAGCTATCATAAAGGAGGCGATAAGTGAATCGGGTATCCGATTGGCTTATCCTTGACCACTCAAAACCACCAATACCAGCGAATCTCAAGGTGCCGTAGTAAGCATTAATGACCCCGCTCCGCACATAGATATAGTGAAGTAAAGACAATGTAGTTAATCGTAAAAAGACAACCGACAGGGAAAGCATTATAACGACTACGATAATTCGAAGAGTAAGTATCAAAAACGTCAAACCCCAAATAATAGCCATTCGCCACTTCAGATCGAGGCATACTAGACCATTCAGCGGTATTGACGCCTGCGAACCTTAACGCACCATGGTTCGATTCAATACGCCCGCTCCGCACATAGGTATAGTGGGAGAGAGGATATGCTTGTATGCTTTGGCGTCGGTTGAGTTGCAGTGTCGGAAACGATTGACTTTGGAATCGTGAAGTTGAAGAAGAATAATGATGATATGTGAACGTATTACTATTTCTCCTTCTGTGAGAGAGACTAAAAGAGCCTTCAAGCTGAAGGCAAGGAACGAGACACCCGTGAAGACGGGCTGTCGAGTGGGTCTCTCAAGCAGAACGGAGAAATAGTAATACACTAGAGCCATAGTAATTAATCATTATCTCTACTTCACTATACTATGTGCGGAGCGGCTACATCTATCCATATCTTGGTACTTTGCGGAATTTGGGCGCGGGCAGCAATAGCTGGTCTGAGGGCGCCTATCCGGAAATCACTCATGCTTATAACTTTAACTTTAGCGGCCTGAACGTCAAGCCCTCGAACAATTATGACCGCTACGATGCTTTCGCCGTACGACTAATAAATTGAGCAAAATTACCCCCAAACTGTTGTAAAATATACAACATAAGTTTTACACAGGTTTACAGATGTAAAACGCTAAATGTTGTAAAAATAACAATAAAAATTTCCACAAAAAGTTCATAAAATCACTTGTAAAAGCTGCGCGCTTGACATATAATTGGAACAGTTCGAAAGAACATATGGCTAACTGCGAGGCCAACAACGTTAAGTTGAGAGCTTATATGTTCAAAAAGCCACCCCTAGGGCGTTGAGGATGCGGGTGGTTTTTTGGTGTCAGGTGCCAAAAACGCACTTCTTGACCAAGACTCGTTATTTTACTAAAAACAGTAAAAACATAAACATTATCTCTACCCTACCTATACTATGTGCGGAGCGGGTTTATCAATAAGAACGACGCATTCTTGCGGCATGCTGGCGCAAGAGGCTATGGATGGACTGAAAGTGCTCGCCCCGAGACTGATTATGCTTACATCTTTAGTCTCAACGACTCCGGCATATACCTTTCGAGCAATTTTCGCCGTGATGCTTTCCCCGTCTGAGCCAATTCATGCGAGGCGCGGACTGGAAAAGCAACATAGCGATTATAGTTGTAATTCGAGAGATAAACATCATAGTTGTTGAAAATCAGGCTGTAAGCGGTTGAGGCAATAGAATAGGATTGCCCAGACCAATTGTGACTGTTGTCACCAGCGCGCCATAAAGTACCATAGAGCGCATAAACATTTCCGCTCCGCACATAGTATAGTGAAGTAGAGATAATGAATGATGTTGGCTATGTTTAAGTAGATTACTATTTCTCCTTCTCCTCGAGAGACCCACGAACCGTCCCGTCAACTTCACTTCGTTCAGATACCTGGGCGTCGCCGTCGCAACTTTGTTGCTCTCATTATCGTAGCGGCTGAATAAAATAAATTAAGATTTATTTTATTCGCCTACGGCCACTCTAATGCTTCGGAAAAGAGAATACGAGAGTATTCTCTTTTCTCTTGGACTCCTACAGGGTGGTACGGGCGGTTCGTTCTGCTCGTCAGGCTCTGACTCGCTTTTAGTCTCTCTCACAGAAGGAGAAATAGTAATACATTCATATATAGTCATTATCATTCTCTTCCTTCAATATCTCAAAGTGCAATCGTTTCCGACGCTGCAGCGCAACCAATGCGGAAAACATACAAGCATAGCCTTTATCCTACTATAACTATGTGCGGAGCGGGTATGTCAGCAAATATTCTGGCCTATTCGGGCTAGCTGGGCGAAACGGGCCGTATTGGTCTGAAAGCGGTGGCTCGCATTTTACCATCGTATTAACATTTGAATTCAATCAAACTGACGTACTACCGAGCAATGAAGCGGGACGAGAGGTTGCTTTCCTCGTCCAACTCCAAAAATTTTACAAATCAAACTAAATTCATCTTTCACAAAAATCCTTCATTTGCAAATATTGTTAAACAAAGACTGCGAGACGGGAAAAGCACTATAGCGATTACTATAGTCAGAGGGATGGATTTCTAAGCCACCCAGAACAAGATTAAATGCATCGGCCATATCAAAACGTGGCAGCAGTGTCCAATTATAACCATTGAAACCAGCGAATCTTAAAGTATTATCATGTAGATAAACACGTCCGCTCCGCACATAGTAATAGTGAGATAGAGTTTATGATTGTATATAGTATCGGTTTTGGTTGTGTAGGCTGTGTTGCAGCGTCGATACAGTTGCACTCTAGTATTTCCACTGCACTCCTGCTGATAATGCGAAATTTCCTTTGATTTGATCCTTAGCTTATATCTTTGCTGTAATAATATGTATAACTAATTAACTATAACCTACTGTATTACTATTTCTCTTTCTGTGAGAGAGACTAAAAGCGAGCGAAAGCTGAGCGAGCAGAACGAGACACCCGTGAAGACGGGCTGTCGAGTGGGTCTCTCGAGGAGAAGGGAGAAATAGTAATATGAAAGATTACAGATGATGAGACCCCCACATTATTACAAGAAAAAGGCCATAAGCTAAAGGTATTAAACCAAAGGAAAACCCACCTCCACCCCCTTGTCCTCCACGAAGAGCTTATGCTATAATGAAACCAAAGGACTTTTTAGGAGACACAACGAATGGTAAGAATGGCAATTAACGGGTTTGGGCGGATCGGTCGGTCAGCGTTCAAAATTGCGTTTGAGCGACACGATGCGGAAATAATTGCGATTAATAGTCTCGGCGACGCGAAGACTTTTGCTCACTTGCTTAAATATGATTCAGCTTATGGCGTCTATGACCATGAAGTCAGCTTCGACGAGAAGCATATTATCGTCGATGGCCACAAGATCCTCTTCCTCAGCGAGCCTGAGCCAGTGAAGTTGCCCTGGGATAAGCTACAAATCGACGTCGTCATGGAGTGCACGGGTCGTTTCCGCGCGCCCGACGATGCTCGCATGCACATCAAGGCCGGCGCGCGCAAAGTCGTCATTTCCGCCCCGCCGAAGGGCTCCGGCGCAAAGACCGTCGTTCTCGGCGTGAACGAAGAAGTTGTCACTGCTGACGACGACATCATCTCCTGCGCCAGCTGCACGACGAACTGTATCGCCCCTGTCATGAAAGTCCTCGAAGACAATTTTGGCATCGAAAAAGCCATGATGACCACCGTCCATTCCTACACTGTCTCCCAGAAATTAGTCGATGACGCCGCGAAAGATCTGCGCGAAGCCCGCGCTGCTGCCGTCAATATCGCCCCGACCACCACTGGCGCCTCCCAGTCCACCGCCCTCACCATCCCCAGCCTCGCCGGGAAATTTAACGGTCTCTCGGTACGTGTCCCCAGTCTCATCGTCTCCCTCGCCGACATCACCGCCGTCTTGAAACACAACGTCACCGTCGAAGACCTCAATTCCACCTTTGAAAAAGCCGCCCGTGAACCCTATTACGAAGGCATCCTCGACACGACCAAGGCTGAGCTGGTCAGCTCCGATTTCCGCGGCAATTCGCATTCTGCCGTGGTCGATTTGCCACTCACTGATGTCGTTGGCGGGAATCTGATCAAAGTCATCGCTTGGTACGACAACGAATGGGCTTATTCTAATCGTCTAGTCGAACTATCGGTGGATTTCGGACGCGGAGCTTGAAATTATCAATTTTAAACAGGAGAATACAGATATGCTGCCAGAATACAAGATCTACCTCGGAGCCGATCATCGCGGTTTTCAGAAAAAGGAACAGCTTTTCCCCATGCTGAACGAATGCCATGAAAACGTCACGGCCGAAGATCTCGGCGCGGAAACACTTGATCCCGAAGACGATTTCAACGATCCCGCGACCAAGGTCGCCGCCGCCGTGAAAGGGAACGAAAACAGTTTCGGCGTCCTTATCTGCGGCTCTGGCCAGGGCGTTTGTATGCAGGCTAACCGTTTTCCGGGCGTCCGCGCAGTTTTCGCTCACACTCCGGCCGAAGCTCAAACCGGCCGTGCCGATGACCATGCGAATATTGTCTGCCTCTCCGCTGATCAGCTTTCAGTTGACGACATGGAAGCCATCGTCAAAGCCTTTTGCCACGCCCATCCTAAGACCGACCCGAAATATCTCCGCCGCGTTGCCAAACTTGACCAAATGACTCTAGGAGAATAATCATGGCCATCATCGTCCCTACCATCACCACCGACAACACCCAGACTTTCCAGCATAATCTCGACACTTTTAAGGCTTTCGCTAGCCGCATCCAGGTCGATGCTTCCGACGGCAGCTTCGCCCCCACGACTCTCGTCCCGCTGTCTGACATGCAATTTCCCGAAGGCCTGACCGTCGATCTCCATCTCATGGCCGCCCGCCCTAGCGACCACATGGAACAAATTCTCCGCCTGAAACCTTCGCTTTGCATTATTCACGCCGAATGTGGCGATGATCTCAACACCATATTCGCCCAGCTGAAAGACGCCGGGATTAAGGTCGGCCTCGCCCTGCTGAAGACGACTTTCCCCGAGCGGGTGGCCGCGGCGATTAGCTCTTCCGACCATGTCATGATTTTTGCCGGCGAGCTCGGTCGGCAGGGCGGCGCCATCGACCTGCTCCAGACCGAAAAAGTCGCCCTCATCCGCAAAATTAAACCCGACGTCGAGATTGGCTGGGATGGCGGTATCAACCTCAGCAACGTCCGCGCCCTCGCTCATAGCAACATCGACGTCCTCAATGTCGGCAGTGCCATCTCTAGCGCCGAGGATCCCAGCGCCATGTATCAGTCGCTCATCGCCGAAAGTGAGAAAAAAGGAGTACTACTGTAATGTTAGATGAAACCATCTTAGCTCAGCTCGAAGCCGCCGATATCGAGCGCGCCAAAGCTTATGCCAACGACCTCGAGCGCGGCCTGAAAATCGTCCGCACTTATCCCCAAGGTGTCACTATTTTCGGCTCCGCTCGCTTGCCCCAGGATAATAAATATTGTAAGAAAGCCCGCGAGCTCGGCCAACTCCTCGCCCAGAACGGCCATGCTGTCATCACCGGCGGTGGCCCCGGCATCATGGAAGCCGCCAACCAAGGCGCCTTCGAATATGGCGGTAAGAGCATTGGCCTGAATATCACTCTGCGCCACGAACAATTTCCCAATCCCTACCTCACCGATATGCTGAATTTCAAATATTTCTTCGCCCGCAAAGTCATGCTGGCTATGTCGGCCAAAGTCTATGTCATGTTCCCGGGCGGTTTCGGCACTATGGATGAGCTCGACGAAATCACCGTCCTCATGCAAGAAGGCAAGATGCCCAAAATGCCCGTCTTCCTCTTCGGCAAAAGCTACTGGCGCCCCCTAATCAAATTCCACGAAAGCAAAATGCTCCCGCTCGGCCTCATCTCGAAGAGCGACCTCAAACTTCATAAAATCACCGACGACGTCAACGAAATCGTCCGAGCTGCCAATAAAATCGGCCATCCCCCGATCAAGACGAATTATTACGACGGTTTCTCCAGCGCCGAATCCGGTATTCAGCCTCTGTCCGACGAAGATCGCTTGATCAAATAGCCGCGCAATTCGTACATATTTTGTATATAATTCGTATAAAATCTGGATATAATTCGCGCACATCGCACAAAAATAGCTGGGATAAATTTCATCCCAGCTAAATTTTCAAAGAACCTCGTGTTTTCTGACGGCTAGCCAGAGCAAACCATGGCTGCCTTTTTCTGGTGTCGTTTGGCTGCTTCCTGCCAGCTTGACAGACCTTGAGCACCACTTCTCACGGTGCCACGCGCCCGAATCGGTGTTTTGGGCTTTTCTGCGACCTCTTCCGGCGTCGGTTTCGACTCTTCCATCGTTAACGGACGTCGATTCCGCGCGCATTGCAGCTTCCCGTCTTTCACGTCCTGAATACGCTGCGCCCGCGTTCGCCAATAATCCTGCGCCACGGCGCAAGCGTACGGCAGGAATTGCCCTACTGTCCGCTCAGACGTCAGCTGCTTGACCGTCGCTTCGTCAGCTATCACGCTGAAACACGACTTGCTGCCAATCAGCCGACGCATATCGTCCTCGCTCAGAACTCGCTCTGTCTCGAGGAACTTCCGGGTACGCTTGCGGTAAGCCTCCCGCACGATTTCCTCGCGCAAGGACTTATTCAAGTCCCAGATGATCGGCTGCAACAGTTCGAAATACTCTGAGGCGATCGGATCCCATCCCAGCAAAGCGAAAGGCAGGATGGATAATTTGTCCGATCCGCCGCCACACTCCTTGAGGAATCGCGCGCCCTGCATCGTCCGCCAGGCGTCATGCATCGCCTGCATGGCGTCCAATGTCGCCTGTTGCAGTGCCAGCTCCGGCGTGTGCCAGGTTAGGAAGGAAGTCAGATCGCATTCCCAATCCTCGCCCAGCTTTACACCCAGCACTCGCCCGACATACCCGGTCGGCAAGATACAATTACTCGCCCGTAGGGAATTAGACAAGGCGCCAATCCCCGCCTGGTACATCGCGACGAAGCATTCCTGATCGCCGTGCCGCGCCCAAGCCTTATATGCGTCGGCGACGCGCCTCTGCAGTCGCGCCTTTGAGTTGCTTGTTTTGGGGCTTAAGCCCCTGTTTTTCTTTTCCATGAAAAACATCCCCCTTTATAAGTTTTTTGCCCTTCAAGCTTGCTATACACGAATAATCTTAAAGAGCCAAGGCGAAAACCGCCCCTATACCTCCATTGTAGCACACATTGCCAAAATTGTCAAGCATTTTACCTCATTTTGGCCTATTTTACCCCATTTTCCGCTAACTTCCCATCATTTTCCCATGAGTATCCCCCGTTATGCTAGCTTTGACATGTTCAACATTCCCTCTATGCCTACTATACCTATGTGCGGAGCGGATATGTTGGCGTGCACTATGGTACCTTGAGGTACGCTGGCTTCTATGGCTACGGTTGGTCTCGCGTAGGCCACTCAGATGTCCGGTACGCTTACTACCTCTACTTCTATAGCTCAGACGTCTATCCCTCGGACTACGACAATCGCTACTTTGCTTTCCCCGTCGGGCGCAATGATTGACAAGACGAGACGCGGAAAGCAAGGTATCGATCGTTGTATCCTGAGGGGTTGACATCCGAAGTACCGAAACCGAGACTATAACTATTACGAACGGCAGGGCTACCTAACAGCGACCATCCATCACCTCCCACACCAGCATATTGTAAAACATCATTGTTGACATAGATATACCCGCTCCGCACATAGGTATAGTAGGATAAAAGGCTATGATTATGACTATATAGTGTGTTTTTATGAAGAATTGCAGACAAAGCTTAGGTTTTGTCGCTCAATTTTTCTAAAAAAATTGAGCGACATTTTCTTCACTCACCCCTGTTATCAATGAGCATACCCGCTTACGTTTTTAAAAAACGTAAGCGACCTAAACGCATCTCTTTCTGACGCTGCAACCTAGCCGATGCAACCAATTTGACGCAGAATCATGTACAAATATTGCCTATATTCCCACTATAACTATGTGCGGAGCGGGTATCTTCATGTATATTATGGCGCCATACGAGATACTGGAGTGGGCGGCTATGAGTGGTCGCAACAATCACATTCTCGTATATCGTACGCTTATAGCTTAACTTTTAATCATTCCGCCATTAATCCTTCGAATTCCGGCGATGCGCGGTATATTGCTTTCCCTGTCCATGCAATCATTACCTTCATCCCATCATACTATGTGCGGAGCGGGTATGCTGATGTGAGTAATGGTAGATTGAAAAATCTTGGTGTCATCGGCTATGGATGGTCTGGACTTGGTCGCTCGGATGCCCGGGTCGCCTATAACCTCGGCTTCAATAGCTCAACCGTCTATCCCTCAAACAACGACGATCACTACTTTGCTTTCTCCGTCATCCGCCTCGGTACAGTTGTACTTCGGGATTTTTACTGCACTTTACACTGATACGGAAATCAGATTTCCTTTGGTTTGATACTCTAGCTTGCGCCTTTACTGTAATAATGTAACGTCTAATTAGTTATAAGCTGCTGAATTACTATTTCTCCTTCTCCGAGAGAAAATAAAGAAATGTCGTGAGAAAAAGAGGCCTAAGCTATGTCCAGTCTTTACTTTTTTGAACATCCGGACCGCTACGAGGGAGGGCTAGGCGGCTCGCACCCGCGACGGCGGGCTGCGAGAACGCCGGTTCAAAAAAGTAAATGACTGGCATAAGCTTAGGGTTTTCTTATTGACGAGAGATTTGTGGGTCTCTCAAGCAGAAGAGAGAAATAGTAATAAAGCAGAATATTAGCTAACTAGACACTTATATTATTACAAGAAAAACCCAAAAGCTAAGCGTATTAAACCAAAGGAAAGCTTTGCCCCAACCCCCACATCCCAATCCCCGCCGCCACCGATACATTGAACGACTCCTTCCGTCCGTACATCGGGATTTCCAGGAAATAATCACATTCGCTTCGCACTTCTGGCGGAATTCCCGCGACTTCTTCACCCAGGATCAGCAGTATCCGCGCGTCCTCCGGCCAGTCGGGCAGCTTTTCGCCCAAAATCAGTTGCCGCGGCAACTCCTCGGGCGCCAGATTGTTCTCCAGCCCGAGGATAATGCTACCCCGCTCGCGCTCCGCCGTCAGCCACGCCCCGAGGTTATCCACCGCCTCGCTCGGCACCATTTCCTCCGCCCCCAGCGCCGCTTTCGCAATCTGCCGATTCAGTTTTTCTCGGAGGTGGGGCAAGAGCCGCGCATCATTATACCGCGGCGTATAGCCGGAAAGCACGATTTTTTCCACACCCAGACCCTCCGCCGTCCGCCAAATCGCCCCGACGTTATAAGTCGAGCGAATATTATGCAGCACTGGTACGATTTTGACTTTAGCCTTCATAAATCTATCATAACATAAGCCCCCGCCATATCTAGGCAGAGGCTTGAGCTAAATATCGGCCTACGGAGTATTTTCTCCGAGGCATTGCTCCGTGATACGCTGCGCCAATCTCAAGAAAGGCGGCACGTCATCCTTTGCGAGCTGTTTGTCGATCTCGGCCATTTTCTCATTGAGTTCCTTCAACACCGTCCCAGTTTGATGATTGAGACGTTGCATGCCACTAGGGAATCCGTCGCGCTGACGCAAGTATCTAATCGCCGTTTGGATGGCCGGACTACACGCCGCTAAGCTCCTAGAGTTAATGCCGCAGCGTTCTAGCCAAGGATTACCTTCGATCGGCTCATCCTCTTGCTCGGGCCTTTCCTCAATGCTCGGCGGATTGACCACTTCGTTCGTATAAGCTTCCTTCACGAAGTCAATCAATTTTCGCCAATACAGCCCGGTTTCCAGCATCATCATTTTTGAGAGGGATTGCCGTCGCCAGCGTAGTTGTTCCAGAACATCGCTCATCAGTAGATCAAATTCTTTGACTTTTGCCAACATCGTCTTATCAGTCTTGACTTCTGTCGCGATCTTGACCATTTCTTCAGCTAATTTCCTGCAGTAGTCAATGTGTTCTTGCAACTCTTGCTTCTTCTCCTCAAAGAGTAGCAGCTGGCCGGCCAACTCGGCGATTATTGTCGCGTAATTGAGTTGCACAGTCACGCATTTCGCCGTCCCCACTACCTCGAAATTCAGAGGAAGTTCCGTATCTTTATGGTCGCCTAGCATGCAGGCATACCACAGCGTGTAGTCGCTTTCCTGACCCGTCTCTAAATGGCTGATCAGGGAAACCGGCACCGTGCGATCTAAATACCACTCACCCACCACGTCCGGCGGAGCTACTAATGGCTGACCAGCCTTAAATCCGCGTGTGATCTGCATCATGGCGTGCAGGTAATCTACCGCATCAACCTGTGTATCCGTAGCTTTTTGCTCTAAGTTGCGATTTTCAGACATGTATTCCACCCCTTTCTTGTATGTCCGACAATTTCGTTTCCTATTATATCACATCTATCGAAAATTGCACAGCCCCGCCAAAACTGCGGGGCTCATAACTAGTTATGAGAAAAATTCTCATCATCGATGGCAAATTTGTCTTCGAGAAAATCCCAGATTTCGTCGCAAACCGCTCTCGACGTCACGCCTTCTGGCATGGCGAATTCGTTAAATTCCAACATCAGGTCGTAGCTCGTTGCCGTCTCCATCGCAGTCGCCGTTAGCCAAGCGCAAGTATTGTTCAGGATTAAACAGAGACGCGCCATATCCTGCCGAGTCACGCCATAGTCCGTAAAGCTTAATTTCAAACAACTGTAGTAATAGGGTCCACACGTCACCAACGCGTCAAACCACTCATCCGGTGAGCACCACATCAAATAATCCTGTTTGCTCTGCACGAAAATTTCGCGTTGTTTGGCGCAAATCCCGCCTTGCCTGCGAAATTCTGGCTTCTCTAAGCGTAATCTGCTCATAACCATACCCCCTTTATTTGCTAAAAATCTTGACCTTAGCGCTGCGTTGCTCTCTATCGCACCCCTGGAGCGCTATGTCACCTCATACCTTCATTATAGCACACCTCGCGGAAAAAGTCAAGCCATAAAATCAATCTGACTTATAATTCTAAGTGCAACAGCATAAACCTAATAAGGAGACGGAGATA
>CAZGXB010000021.1:0-16053 GCA_964529615.1 uncultured Candidatus Saccharibacteria bacterium | reverse complement strand
GCCGACCCGCCCGTTGTCAAAATCATCGATTGGGGTAAATACCAATACCAAAAGATGAAAGAAGAAGCCAAAAATCGCAAAAAAGCTCGCGAGAAACAATCCGAGCTCAAGACCATGAAAATTGGCCTCAAAATCAGCGACAACGACCTTAACATCAAAGTACGCAAGATCAAAAGCTTTTTGGCAGACGGCGACCGCGTGAAGATCATGATTATTTTCCGAGGTCGCGAGCTGGCGCACAAAAATCTCGGCCAAGTGATGCTTGATAAAATTCTCGCTCTGATCTCCGAAGATTGCGAGATAGCGATCGAAGGCAAGCCTCAATTCGCTGGCCGCAATTTCTCCGTCAGTATTCGCCGAAAATAGCCCGATTCCCCGCGTACCATCTATCAGATCGAATACAGCCGAAGTAAATTCCTACTTCCATGGTTCTCTGATCGCACTTTCTAGTATCAACTCAATGTCTCAGCTAGCACTCGCATAGCATAAGCGCTAATTATTCTTTAACGCCTGTGCTACGCATATAGCTTAGACCCGAAAGGAATAACCATTATGCCTAAACTCAAAACGCATAAAGGCACCGCGAAACGCATCAAGGTGACTGGTTCTGGCAAACTGGCTCGTGAACGCGCCTATGGCAATCACATTTTGGCCAAAAAGTCCAAAGCCCGCAAACGCAACATGAAAACTGCTGCCTTTGTCAACGGCAAAATCGCAAAAAACGTTAAAACTGCCCTAGGAGCCTAATATGAGAGTCAAACGTGGTGTGCCCGCCCGGGCCAAACATAAGAAAATCCTAAACGCAGCCAAGGGGATGCAGCATTATCGCACCCGCAGCTATCGCCTCGCCAAACAAGGCGTGATCAAATCTTTGCGTTATAGCTACCGCGACCGCCGCAACCGCAAGCGCGATCTGCGTTCAATCTGGATTACTCGCATCAATAATGCTTCCCGCGAGCTGGGTATTTCCTACTCGCAGCTCATGGCTGGACTGAAAAAGAACGGCACGACCATCGACCGCAAAATCCTAGCCGAACTCGCCGTCAACCAGCCCAAAGCTTTCGAAGCAATTGTTAATACCGTGAAGGAGGCGAAATAATGGCAGTCTGTGAAATCAGCGGCAAAGGCAAGATGTACGGACACAATGTCTCGTTCTCTCAGCGCAAAACCCGCAAAGTCTTCAAGCCCAACGTTCAGAAAAAAACCTTAATCATTGACGGTAAAAAAGTCAAAGTCAACGTTGCGACTTCGACTCTGCGCACGCTCAAGAAAAAAGGCTTGATCAAATAAATTATCCATTTTCAAAAGACCCCAGCCGAAGCTAGGGTCTTTTTGAGTTGTCAATAAGCCGGATTCTGTGGCTGCCCTCTCGAGCAACCGACGACCATCTATCTAGACGCGAAATTGCTTACGCATTCTAGCGGTGAGCGTGCATCCCCGGACCAGGGTATCTAGCACTCCTTGCAGCCAGTAGGGTTTGCCTCCACCACATGTCACCATGCGGTGCTGTGGGCTCTTACCCCACTCTTTTCACCTTTACCTAGCGCCTTAGAAGCGTCAAGGTTGTAGTTTTCTCCGCTCAAAGCGCGTCTCCCTGACGAGCGAGAGCGGAAAAACTGCAAGATTGGCACTTATAAGGCGCTAGGAAGTTTGAGTCTCTGTGGTACTTTCCCTACCCTTGCGGGCGGTCGCCGTTAGCGACTACTGTGTCCTATGCTGTCCGGACTTTCCTCTTGTCTGCGACAAGCGGCCGTCTTTCGAACTCCCTCCCATACTATCATAAATCTCCTCACTTGTCCAACAAAACTCACCAGCCCCCCAATACATACATATTGTATATACAACTTGCATACAGCTTACATACAATGTATATCATTTGTATATACAATGTCTTACGCAAAATGCCGGTCGATTGCCAAATTCGCCTGCTCATCCGCCCGCGTATTTTGCTCGCGCGGCACATGCGAAAACGCACAAGCTTCAAAATTCCCCAGTAGCTTCTGTATGTCATCATAAATCGAAAGTAGATCCCGATTTTTCACCTTATACAGGCCATTCATCTGGTTAATCATCATCAAATTATCCCCCACGAAGCGCACCGACTTCAGTCCCAGCTCAATCGCCTGTTCACAGCCTTCCTTCAGCGCATAATATTCCGCCACTCTCGAGGTCGCAAACCCGATAAACTCCCCACCGCACGCCAAGACTTCCCCCCGTTCTCCCACAATATAATACCCGATCCCCGCCGGACCGGGATTTCCCCGGCTACTGCCATCGACATATACCGTCGCGCTGTTCGCCACGGCCTTCTGATTTTCGCGCATCCGTCTATCACCCCGCTCTTCAATCTCCAGCGCAATCGCGCTCGCTTCGTCGAGATGGTACCCGCCCGCATCCTCAAACTTAATATATTTATACGCCGAATAGCGATCGCGCGCCTCAAGTTTCGCCTCCCCCGGCAGCGATACACTATATATTATATATAGATTACTCAGCTGACTCGCCCCGTGCGGCGCTAAAAACGTGATCACGTCCTTCAGCGCCGTCCGCTCCGGCGTCACCCCGAGGAATTCCACCACCATCCGCGACAGCGCCTCTTCCGGCTGTTCACCAAACTTAATCTTCCCCGTCGGCAATTCCCACAGCGGCATACTATCCCGCCGACCATGGCTCCGCTTCATCACCAGCACGCCATGCTCGTTTTTCACAATGCCCACGACTCGAATTCTTTGTTTCACTGTTTGCCCATTTTTAATAATATCAATCAATTATTCATCAGACTAAACCACCCGGATACAACAATTCACAAACCAAATTATATCCCGGCCCCAGTGGCTATGTTTTCCCTGTTTTATAAACAAGGTGGGTAAAATCTTATGCGACATTTCCACGGAAATGAGCCACGAAATCCCTAAAACATGATTATTCAGGAAAATCATGCCGCCACTAGGGTTAACATCATTATAGCATACATTCCTGAATGTCAAGCTAAAACCACCCTATTACCCACGAAAATAGCATCAAAATTCCCTCCATCGCCCCTCCCATAATCTGCGACAGTATCTGCGGGAATAATACCACCAGCACCATCACGACCACAATCCCCCAGCGCTCCATCTGTTCCATGAAGTCCCGCACCGCATCCGGCATCACCGCGTAAATGATCCGCGAACCATCCAGCGGCGGAATCGGAATCAAGTTAAACACCCCGAATCCCAGGTTAATATACACCATATTCACCACAATCTCCCCCAAAATCCCCGGCGCATACATCAAACTCACCCCTTCAAACGCCAACACTCCCGTCAGACAACCAATCACCGTCGCAATAAACGCTAGCAAAAAGTTCGTCAGTGGCCCCGCCAACGCCACTAGCGCCATCCCCCAGACGCCATGTTTCAGGTTTCGCGAGTCCACCGGCACCGGTTTCGCCCCGCCAAACACCGTCCCGGTCGTGAAAAACAGCATCAACGGCATCAAAATCGACAAATACGGATCAAGGTGTTTCAAGGGGTTCAGCGTCAAACGCCCCTCTGCCTTCGCCGTATTATCGCCCAGAGCGTATGCTACATAACCATGCGCCAGTTCATGCAACATCATCGAAACGATGATCACCCCAAACGCAATCAGCAAACCGGTCAAATCAAACATACTTCTCCCGCACTAAGTCAGCGCAATCACCTCTAGCGCCGCCGGTAAAGCATCCTTGCTCTTCACCTTAAATTTCTTTTCTGCGCGCGGCGCCAACTTCAATTCCGTCACCATACCGTCAATATTTCCCATCGCGATCACCACCTTCGGCTCAATCTCACGCACTGCTCGCACCGAACTCGTACATAACACATCCGAAATCCCCAGATCATCCAGCGCCAAAGCTTCATCCACTCCCCCCAGGATCCCGACGTGCGTATTTCCAATCACCGCATCATAAATCGTCTTCGCATTATCCTCTGTCGCAATCCCCCGGATCGCCACATCGCCAATCTCAAATTCGCCCGGCCCCTCAATCTTCCCCACGTTCAGGTCAGCGTCCACGGTTTGCTCCGCCACGTTGAATTTCACTTTTGTCTTCTTCGTCGTGATTACGATTTCATCCGGATTTTTACTCTCGATTTCAAACATTTTGCCTCCACTTCTTATTCTTTAATTATCTTCTCTGGGTCATACAATTCCGCGATTTCCATTTCCAACAGCTCCATCAAGAATCGATCCCGCACACTTTTCCGATACAGATAATCGTCCCGACTCATAATCACATAATTCAGCGGCTTTCCCCGCCTCTGCTCCATCATATCCGCCCAACGCGTCAATTTCTTCGTGCGGTCATCTCCCACGATCAGCATATCAATTCCTTCCTGCCCCGGCAGACGATTTGTCAGCATCATCGCCCGCAAGTATTTCTCCACCGGTCGAATATAATCCTGCCAATTATTCGTCGCTGCCCGCTTCACCTCTACCGTAGTCGCTGGCGTCACCTTCCGTCCGAAAATCTCCTGAAACGCATGGGCATAAGGGTGCTTCATATTCGCCGAATAATATACTTTATTATCATAAGTTTCACTCTTCACCACCCCAATCCCCTCGAGATTAATTAACTCACGCCGCACGGAATTTATTTGTTCACTAATCACCCGCGTAATCTCGCGCACATAATAAGATTGTCCCGTATTCGCAAAGAACAGCTCCAGCAACTTCGCCCGTGTCTTCGAGCCGAACAATTTTTCTACTGGCGTGCTATCTTCTTTGCTCATCCTGAATACATTTTATCACATAGGGTTCAACTTCGGCAAGCGGCAGCCAAACAATATTTTTATTCCGTTTGAACCATGTCATTTGCCGCTTCGCCAAATGCCAATCATCATAAATGAATAACTCTTTTGCACGCTCCAAACTAATTTCCCCCTGCAAATAACTCCAAGCAAACTGATAGATATTACTTTTCATCGCCTGAGTATTCCAATTATATTTCCCGACTAATTTTCGTGTTTCATCATACAGCTCTTGGTTAAACATTTTATCCGCCCGCAGCGTTATTCTCTGTCGCAGCTCCTCTGGCGACCACTTAATGCCTACGATTAAATAATTTGCACAGATTTCTTCCGCTGTCTTTTTTCGGTCTTCCTGGCTCAATTTTTTGTGTTCAGTAAAATCATAATTATATACTAAGGCATCGACATATAATCCCGTCCCGCCAGCCACGATTGGCAGCTTTCCCCGCGCCCGGATTTCCGCAATCTTCTCCTCGGCATAGTTTTTCCAGTCCGCCACCGTGAACCTTTCCCCCGGCTCAACGATTCCGACGCCCCAATGCGGAATCCCCGCCTGCTCCTCTAGCGATGGCGCCGCCGTCCCTACTTCCATTCCCCGATAAATCGCCCGCGAATCTGCCGAGATTATCTCCGCCCCAGCAAAAGTCTGTTGCGTCGCCAGCTCGGAGCTAGTACTAGATAAATCTGGTGGCGACGCTAGCTCGGAGCTAGTGCCAGGAAGAGACGAGCAGCGGACCGAGCGGGGCTTAAAGCCCAGCGAGGGAGCAGTCGCAGTCTCTGACGCCGCAATAGCCCGAGATAGCGTCGCCACCTCTTGCGCGATTTCAATCGCCACCCCAGTCTTCCCGCTCGCCGTCGGCCCCACAATCACAATTGTTTCATCATTCATCTCTATAATTATACCATAAAAGCCACCCACTAGAGGTCACCCTCTAATAGTCTATCCTTCCATTATAGCACACATCGCTCAAAAAATCAATATATACACCGCCTTACGACAACAATACATACAACATTGCCTCTACCCCACTATACTATGTGCGGAGCGGGTTCGTCTATGCGTACTATGGTACCTTGAGGTTCGCTGGCGTCAATGGCAACAATTGGTCTCGCGTAGGCCACTCAGATGTCCGGTACGCTTACAACCTCGACTTCAATAGCTCGGGCGTCGATCCCTCGAACAGCAACGGTCGCTACCTTGCTTTCCCCGTCCGTTGCCTAGCCGTTTTGGCCTTTACTCCCCACTCTCGCCCCTCTTCACTAGCCATCCCTCCAGGTCAGCCAGTTTCACCTTCTCCTCCCCCTCTTTCGTCCGAATGCTCACCATTTTCTCTTCCGCATCTTTCAGCCCCACAATAATCACTACCGGGATCTTCATCTCTGTCGCGCGCTTAATTTTCTTTCCTAAGCTGTCATCACTCTCGTCGATTTCGAAACGCAATTCGTTATTTTTCACCGGTTCCGACAGCACCACGCCTTCCAGCACCTGCTTGACTTCATCCACGTATTCTGCCACTTTATCATTCACCGTCAAAACCCGCACTTGCTCCGGCGCACACCACAGCGGGAACCAGCCTCCGGTATGCTCGATGAAGACGCTCAAGAACCGCTCGATCGACCCCAAAGTCGCATGGTGTATCATCACTGGCCGCTCTTTTTCGCCTTTCTCATTCACGAATTCCAGCTCAAACCGCTCCGGCTGTACGAAGTCCAGCTGCACCGTCGCCACTTGATGCTCCCGCCCCAGCGCATCTTCCGCCATGAAGTCGATTTTCGGCCCATAGAACGCCGCTTCGCCTTCTTGTTCGAAATAATCCAGCCCGTTCTCTTCCGCCGCCTCTTTCAGTTGTTTCTGCGCCATTTCCCAGAGCGCCGGATCACCTAGATATTTGTCACTTTCGTCGCGATAACTCAGCCGCGCCCGCAGCTTCTCCATCCCCACCGTCGCGTACAACTTCCGTACGATCTCCACCAGCTGCTGAATCTCCCCCTTAATCTGCTCCTTCCGGCAAAACACGTGCGAATCATCTTGCGTCAGCGAACGCACCCGGCTCAGCCCCCCGAGCTCACCAGTCTTCTCATCACGATAATCCGTCGTCGCTTCCATGTAGCGCACCGGCATCTCCCGATACGTCCGCGGCTTCGAGGCGAAAATCTGCGCATGATGCGGACAGTTCATCGGCTTCATCGCAAATTCTTCCCCGTTCACCTGCGAATGCACCATGAAAAGCTCATCGCCAAATTTCGCATAATGTCCCGACTTCTTATAGAGGTCAATCTTCGTGATATGTGGCGTCCAAACTTTCTTGAAACCCGCCTTGCCGCGCAGCCCCAGCGACAATTCACTCATCTCCTCACGCAAGACCGTCCCGCGCGGCGTAAACATCGGCAGCCCCGCCCCTACCAAGTCCGAAAAACAGAACAAATCTAGCTCCTTCCCCAGTTTCCGGTGATCACGCTTTTTTGCCTCCTCTTGGCGCTCGTGATAAGCCGCAAGCTCCCCTTCCGTCGCAAACGCCACCCCATAAATCCGGGTCAACATTTCCCGCTTCTCATCCCCTCGCCAATACGCCCCCGCCACACGCTCCAAGCTAAACGCGCCAATCTCCCCCAGATTCTCCACGTGCGGCCCCTTGCACAAGTCCGTGAAAATCACTTCCCCGGTCTTCGGATCCACCATGTCATAAAACGTAATCGCTTCCTCTGCCGGTAGCTCTTCAATTAATTCAACCTTATACTTCTGGCCTCCGCCCCGCGCCCACTTCAGCGCCTCTTCCTTCGACGCTTCCCGCTCCCGCATTTCGCACTTCCGCTGAATAATCCCCCGCATTTTCTTCTCAATCTTCGGCAGATCCGCGTCCGAGACCTTTTCCCCGCCAAAATCAATGTCATAATAAAATCCGTCTTCGATCGCTGGCCCCACCCCAAAAGTTGTTGTCGGATAAAGCTCCTGCACTGCTGCCGCGAGTACGTGGCTTAAGCTGTGTCGCATCTTTTCTAGTTGCTCCTGAGATCCACTCATGCTTTATCCTTTCCTCTGAGCTTTCACACAAAATCACTCAGAAATTACCTTACCCCCACATTATATCACACCCCCTCTATAATTTAACCACCATCGTCTTATTCCCCGCCACCTCTTTGATCAACTTTCGCAAATCCTCAAATTTCATCCAAATCGTCGCGGTATTGTCATTCGGATGCAGTCCAATCGTCCCACCCTCCAAACTCTTATCAAACACCACGACCACCCCATTATCCTCATTATTCAGCACTCCAAACGGCGACACGCTCCCCTGTTCCACCCCTAAATTCTTCATCAGTCTCTCCGCCGACCCGAAGCTCAGTCGCGTGCTCCCAATCTTCTGCGCCAGCTCCTTCATATCAATCTTCACTTCCTCCGGTGCCGTCACAAGATAATGATTCTTCCCCTTCGCGTCCCTGAGAAACAGATTCTTGCACACCGCTCCCTTCTCCGTAATCCCCGCCTGGTTCATCTCCTCCATTGTAAACACCGCCGCGTGTTCCATCTTTTCGTACGGCACTTGCCTCTCTTCTAGCAATGCGTAAACCTCATTTTTGCCATATTTTTGCGTCATTTTCGCTCCTTTTCACTCTTTATCTCTTACTTTTCATTATATCACATTTCAATTATTCATCTCATGATATATTCCCTTTTCTGCATTATTCATCCTGTGATATATTTCTATCCCAGCTTTATTCACCTCATGATATAATCCCCTCAATGTTTTATTCGTCTCCTGATATTATTCTCACCCCTAAACGTTTCAAAGGCGCCAGATTCTGGCGCCTTTCCTCCAGCATAATTATGCTACTTCTCAACTTCCACCCCACCTGATGATTCTTCCCGCAATGCTTTCGGTGGCTCTTCTCCAGTCAAAAGATAGGTGTAGTCCTTCGCTCCTGGCGCATTCACGAAATCTGCATCTACGCGCAACACTTTGTAGCATATCGCCATGCAGTCCACCCATTTCGTAATCGACCATGTCAACCGCTGAATCAAGTTCGTCGCCTCCGGCCATTCGTCCCGCACACGCCGCACCCCCGGCAAGAACACCATGTCAAATTCCACCACATTCTTGCGACAGCGATCCGGAGTCTCCGCAAAGTCAATCATCATCGTGGTCAGAGAGTCCTCCTTGTCAACCAATTTCAGAATCGTCGCCCACTTATCCCGGAACAAATCGTCATAATACCGTATCTTCGCCTCAAACTTCGTTTCTCCCGATCGAACGACGATCGTCACCAGGTCAATCACCCGACAAACTTCCTCCGAATAGCCCAAATCTCTCAGAGACACGCCAATGTCTTCTTTCACATCATGCAGCAATGTCGCCGCAATCAGCGTGTCGTCGATATTCGGATCGCCCGGGCCAGTCCATTCCGCCATCAATCTACACGCCATCCTCAGTGGATGCACCACATAAGGCGTCCCGCTACCTTCACGTGACTGATACAAATGATACTCTCTCGCATGTTTCAGCGCCCGTAGCGACTGCCAAAATTGCGCCGCACTCAGCTGACCTTTCAAGCGTGTATACATTTTTTCCGGATGCTCTACGCGCCCCATCATACCAGGATTCAACCCCGCCAGCTTTTTCAGATCTTCTTCGTGCTCCTCATGCCCTGCTAAGAGTCCTTCTCGCGCTAACAATTCCTTCTCCGCTAGCTCCGCCAGCGGCCGATTTTTTCCCGTTTTCGGTTCTTTCACCAGATACGCGCCCTTCTCATTCCTCAAAATCATTTTCGTCTTACTGCCCATCTTCTAACCTCCTTATTAATGTTCTAGATGGTCTAATCACTCCATCGCCGTCAAGTTTCTATCTATATTCTAGCACCATCTGAAGCAACATGCTATAATACTAACGTGAATCATCACATGAGTCGCTAGCTCAGCTGGCTGTCGAGGCGCTTGTCGCCGAACAATCAGAAATCGCGCCGCCTTGTGGCGCTCTAGCCAGCGGTTCCGCAAATTCACTATCACATGGGTCGCTAGCTCAGCTGGCTAGAGCGCCTCGTTTACACCGAGGAGGTCGGGGGTTCGAGCCCCTCGCGACCCACCAAGATTTCGAGAGAAGAAAAGCAAGCCGTCAGGCTTATTTTTCTTCTTGAGAAATCGCAGGTGGGGTATGACAAATTAGCGACGTTAGTAGCTAATTTGTCAGTCCACCAATATAATTACCTCTGCACTAGCAGAGGTAATTATATTGTAGGCGGATTGATATCAGCATCGGGTTCGCTTGCGGTAGAAACCGAGTAAAAAGAAAATTTATTTTCTTTTTCGAGGTGACGCCCCGCAAATAGCGATTTTCAACGAAAATCGCGTCCTCTCATCGCAACCTGCGATCATCTCGAGAAACGTCAGTTTCAATTCGTCAGTCCACCAATATTACAATCGCCGCCAAATCGCACCCTCCCCGCGCGTCAACCCACCTCTGCCTACGCGCGGCGGGGAAAGCATTGTAGCGATTGTTGCTGCCCGAGGGATCGACGCCTGAGCTATAGAAGCCGAGGTAGTAAGCATACCGGACATCTGAGCGGCCTACGCGAGACCAATAGCAGCCATTGACGCCAGCGTACCCTAATGTACCGTACTCTGCAATGGTGTAGCCGCTCCGCACATAGTATAGTGGGGTAGAGGCAATGTTGTATGCATTACCGTCCTGACCACTTCGTGCATACATTGTACATACATCTTATACACAATATACATACAAGCCATATACAATGTATATACAAATTATCTTTGGGCAGTTTTCAGCTTTTTCCGCGCCAAACGTTTCGCTTTTCGCTCCTTCGCCGCCTTGACCTCGCGCACGTACCCCACAATCGACGTCACGAACATAATCCCCTCGAAGATCACCCCTGCAACCGATAGCAGCACACCGTTATACAGCATCCAGCACAGCGCCACCGGGATCCCCAAAAACTTATACACTTTCGTACTTTTCTGCCAAATCGAAATCTCATATAGCACCGTCGCCAACACCGATAGCAAACTCGTCCAACCGTCGAACGTCCACCACGCCGCCAGTCCAATTGCCGTTAGCACAATCACCAGCACCACATAATCATACCACCGCGACTTCCGCCTCCGCCCGTGTACGCTCGAATCGTACAGATAATAGAAATTCGCCACTAGGATAATAATCGACATCATTATCCCCATGTCCGCCCCCAGCAGAACATACGCCGTCGTCCCCGCCACCATCGACAAAATATCCAAAATCACTACCAGCTTACGCTTTTTCGCCAGATACGACGCACCGAGCAGCGAATATTCAATGACCGTAAAAATCTGTGACCAAATATAACTCATCGTAAGCATAAGCTTATTATACTCCATTTTTCAAATAAAACCAATTTCACCTCTTTACATCCCCCGAGAAATCCGTTATAATTACCCAAAGAATTATTAAACACTCAGAATAATAAAGGAACTGTATCAATGCCGATTATCAAATCTGCAAAAAAAGCTGCCCGCCAGGCAGAAAAGCGCACCGCACATAACCAAGAAATCAAAAAATCCATCAAGACCGCTTTGAAAGCTTTCAAAGCCGACCCCACCCCCGAGAATCTTTCCAAAGCCCAGTCCGAATACGACAAGGCCGTCAAAAAAGACCTCATGAAGAAAAACACCGCCTCCCGCCGCAAGTCTGCCTTGGCCAAGTTCGCCAAATCCGCTGCCGCCGCTCCAGCCAAAAAGACCGCCTCAAAAGCCGCCAAAACTACCAAAGCCAAGAAAACTGCTGCTTAATTCCCCACACCCCTTCCTTCCACTTTTTGGAGTTTTTGAACTTTCTCCATTTCTCTAGTAGTCTCACCGTCCGCGGAAAGCAAGATCACGTCCACCTTCTCGACTACTCGAAGGATCAATATTCTGGCCCGTAATATAAAGCACAAAAGCTCGCAATAAGTCAGCGTCTCCGTGCGCAACCTGCGACCATCCGTACGCGCTAGCATTAGCATAACGCAGCGTACCAGTATTAAGCGCCATAAACCCGCTCCGCACATAGTATAGTAGGGTAAAGCTTATGATTGTATGGATTAATTACGAACGGCGAAAGCATAATATCGACTAAAATCACCCAAAGCGTTAATACTTGAATTATTAAAACCGAAATAATAAGCGCGCGTAGTCTCAAAACAAGACCAATTCGACCAAGCATAACCAACTACGCTAGCGCCTCTCAACGTACCAAGATGCGCATAGACATACCCGCTCCGCACATAGTTATAGTGGGATATAGACAATGTTTTATCAATCCAACTTGTAAAGCCATTACAAGTTCAACCTAATTTTTCCTCTGTTATTTTTGAGTTTTGGAGGTTTATTAAAGAACTGTGAGCGAATTTTGGAGCATGATTAAGCACTTTGACGATAAAATTGCTAAACTTTTGGACGAGGAAAGCAACGTAGCGAAATTCGCTATATGAAGGATTTATCCCCGAACCATCGAAATATAAACCGTAGGCAAGCCGAACGTCTGAATGACCCACCGGCGACCAGCCATAGCCTCTGACACCAGCGTGCCATAAAGCACCATGGCTCACACGAGCATACCCGCTCCGCACATAGGTATAGTGGGATAGAGTTTATGCTTGTATATCTTTTGCATCGGCTACGTTGCAGCATCGGAAACGATTGCGCTTTGATATATCGAAGAAAGGCACATGATGATGCCTATGTCTGAGTGAATTATATATAGTACATTATCTCTACTTCACTATACTATGTGCGGAGCGGGTTGGTTAATATAGGAGACTATGGATCCTTGAAATGGACTGGCGCCTATGGCTACGACTGGTCAGGAATGGCTCGACCCGACATCACGAAGGCTTACGATCTCGATTTCGATAATTTAGGGGTCTTTGCCTCGAGCAATAAAAATCGCTATACTGCTTTCCCCGTCCAAAATTTTATACAACCATATCCTCTTTCCTACCATACTATGTGCGGAACGGGTATATCAACGCAGTCTATGGTACTTTGAGGGATACCGGCGTCAATGGTTTCGGTTGGTCTCAGCTGAGTCACTCAGTTGTTCGGTACGCCTACAGCCTCGACTTCTATAGCTCTAGTGTCGGTCCCTCGGACATCAACGATCGCTACCGTGCTTTCCCCGTCCTACAAAAATCTCCTCAAGTTCAAAACTCCAAACCTTATCCCCCGCAGCCCCGGAAACGATTGCATTTCACTGTCTCATTGCACAATTTACAATGATCCCTTAGCCTTCATCTCTCTTTTGGATTCTTAGCCTTCCTGCCTAATTTCAATCGATACAAGGGTTTTTATCTAAGTTGTTTTGATTTGACTATAAGAATCTATCAACCAGCCATTATGCCTAATGCTCCGCATACTGCATGCTTCCTTGCGGGTCAATTCAAAACAACTTAGATAAAACCTACATTTCAATCGAAAATTACGGTTAGGTGGAGGCTAAAGATAAGAAAGAAGAGATTAAGCTAACCACCCAGCCTTAACAAAAACCCCTTCACCAGCACCCACGGTTCCAGCCCCACCCCAGATTCCCCCTTCATCTGCATATCTAGCTCCCCCAGCTCCCGCAAAATCCGCTTCTCTCGTTCCCCCGACCTCTGTTCAAACCGCTTCAGAGCTTGCGTCACCATCAGCCCGAAAAACATAAACGGATCCTGTTCCAGCTCAATTTTCTCCACCATTTTCACCGCCGCCGGTCCATCGCGCAGCGCCACCTCAAAAATATTAAACACCTGTCTCATTTCCGGCTTCGCCTTGAGGGCAAACTCACGTATCTCCACCCCTGTTTCCTTCAAGCGCTTATACCCCGCCGACCGCTTATCAATCTTCCCCTCCCAGACCACGACTTCATGTTCCGTATCCGCATAATCCGCCAATTTCTCCCAAACCGCTGCATTTTCCCCCACCTCTTTCAACAAAATCCGCCGTTTTTCTCCGGAAAACAGTCCCACTCCTCGAAAAATACTCGGCAAATCCAGAAGCTCAATTTTATCCCCCTCAAACACCTCGTAATTGCCCCCTAATTCGCTCTCTACGGCCTTCCCCGCCGCAACCCTATCCTCACCCACAAAAACCTTTAGCATAAGCTTAAACGCCCTCTCCGCACCCCACAGAGCCATTTAGAGCAGCTGCTGGGACGACGCCATCATGAATGAAGCGCCAGGCAAAGTCGAGTAGCGGAAGGAGCGGTATTTGGCATACCGCGACTGAGCAATCGCAGACTTTAACGCCGCAATTCGTCATGAGGGCAAGTCCCTTCTCTGGCAGTTCGGGCAATAATGCGTCCCCCTCCCCGCACACCGCATCTTCACAATCTCCGCCCCACACCGCCGACATTCCTGCCCATCCCGCCGAAACACCTGCGCAAATTTCTCCAGATAATTCCCCGTCGTCCCGTCCGGTTTGATATAAGTCGCCATGGTCGAACCGCCGGAATTAATCGACGCCTCCATCGTCTTACATGCCCCCTCGAGCAACATCGCCACCTGCTCCCGCGTCAACTCCCCCGCCAAAGTCGCCGGATGCACACTTGCATAAAAAAGTGATTCATCTGCATAAATATTTCCCAACCCCGCGATCAACTTTTGGTTCAAGAGCACTGCCTTAATCGGCGATTTGCCGTGTCGCTGACACTTCTCATACAGCTCCTCCGCCGTCATTTCCCAGGGTTCCTTCCCGAGTTCAGCAATAAATTTATCCTGCTCCACCTCATCCGTCGCCATCAATTTCACGAACCCAAATTTCCGCTGATCATTGAAAAATAATTTACCCTCTTCAAACTCAAAAATTACTCGCGTCTGCGCATTTGGTAGTTCAGCCGTAAAATTCTTACTCGGATGCCCCGCCGCAAACTGCGCATGTGCCGCATCTTCATGGGGCGACGCTAGCGGAGATGAAGTTCGAGGCAGATTCAAGGAACGGAAGGAGCTGGACTTAGAGTCCTGCGACTGAGTACTCGCAGAATCTAACGAAGAAATTCGCTCCGATAGCGAGCCCCGCCATATCAGCTGCCCGGTCATACGCAAGTGTATCATCCCCGTACACCCATTATCCAAATCAATCAGCAGTGCCTTCCCCCGCCGCCTTAAGTCAATCACCTTCGCCCCCTCCATCGCCTGCGCCACCTCCGCACCCCCGACGAAACTCTTCTCACATTCCACTTTCATCCGAACAATTTTTTTGTTCAAAATAAACTCCCCCAGCCCCCGCCGTACTGTCTCCACCTCTGGCAACTCTGGCATAATACTTTCATTATACCACACTCGCCCGAGCCTCACACCCCACCCCAAATCCAACCAAGAGAAAAGCCCGAGGTTGAAGTCCTGCACATGAGCAGCGACCGCGCAAATGAGCGCACCTCGGGCTTAGATTCAACTAATTGTTCCCTTGAGGAGGATTATTCCTCCTCATCCTCTTCTGGTTCTTCTGGTTCTTCCGAATCAACCGGCTTTTCGCGCACGACGTTGTGGATGTCAATGACTCCTTCCGGATAATTACCCGGCTGAGTCCATCCATCTTCATGCTCAATATACCTGGGTCGGATTACTGTCATGTCTATTTCTTTGCCAATCTTATCATGGCTCTGATCATAGACATATTTGCCATCCTCCACACGGAAGAATTTGCACGCCACGCATAAGTCTGTAAAATCATATACGAACAGACTCATACTCCAAACCTTACCGAAGCACGACATATCCAACAGACGCTTCCTTTTCGGAAAACCGTCGCCCGTGTCAAGTTCAATATAGGTTGTTTGGCGCCCAGAGAGACCCTGCTGATACACGAACCTGTATGGGTTGGTCCTCTTATAAGTAGAAAGCTGACCGTGCTCTTGTGCGTATTCCTGTAAGAATAACCCAAAAGCCGTGTTTATCTCGTTCGTAAACGGATTACGCCCGCTCTTGACCTTCATGGTCAGTACGTTATCTTCCACGGACAACACAAATGTTGTTCGAGTGGAGTTCGTCCAACCTGCAGCTTCTCCATTTTTTACTACAAACATCCTTCTAAAATTCTTCATTTTTTCCTCCTTCTGCCGCCCAGCGGCATCTTCTTTTTATTTTAAAGTTAAGCCACCGGGTCTTCCCGTGTGGTCAATCGCACCGACGACCAAGTCACCAAGGCAATCGACCACACGAGCACAGAGGAATAGAATCGAATAGAATCCATCAGAATGCTCTATGGAACAATTAGTCTTGTAATGTACTAGCCTTCTAAGCGCTTACCCTAATTCTCTGAATTAGGGGTTATATGAATATAACC
>CAZGXB010000020.1:0-16865 GCA_964529615.1 uncultured Candidatus Saccharibacteria bacterium | reverse complement strand
CACACTTTAACCCGCGAGGCAGAGCCTCGGGGCAATGCCCGGGCTGGAGTATATACATTAACACGTCCGCTCCGCACATAGTATAGTGAAGTAGAGATAATATACTATATCTAAGGTTTATTACTATTTCTCCCTTCTGTTCGAGAGACCCACTCCAGCGCCTGTCTTCACAGGGCTGTCGTTCTGCTCGCTCAGCTTTCGCTCGCTTTTAGTCTCTCTCGCAGAAGGAGAAATAGTAATTTACTCATACATAGGCATTATCATCTCTTCTTCACTTTCTTCAATCTATCAAAATGCAATTGTTTCCGACGCTGCAACGGACGAGGAAAGCATTGACACGATGTCCGTTGTTGAGTCCATTGACAAATACATCATAGAAGCTTAGTACTTTTGACAAATCAGCTTGAATCCCGGAATCCCTGCCCCAATCGTAGCCATGTATTCCAGCTGCACCAAGTGCAGATTGATCCAGCGAAACATATCCGCTCCGCACATAGGTATAGTGGGAGAGAGGTAAAGTTGCCGGCTGGAGCGGCAGAGACGCGATAAAGCAAAGCGACCCGTACAAATGGAGTACGGGTCGGAGCTAGGTGATACTACCTAGCTCGTAATCATGCGGTTAAGCCGGTGAGCTATGCCGATTGAATGGTGTTCGTTCAGCAGCTCCTGGATGCGACTTGCCGTCCGCGCCTGGAAGCTGGAGGCTTCCTTCTCGATGAGCTGGCCGCGAAAGGCCTCTTCGCCATCGACGGCTGGATTGGCCATGATACGCGAATTGACGAGATAGAGCTGCGAACGCAGAAGCTCTCTCGGAAAACTTGTGACGACGATTTCGCTTCCGCCCCCACGAACCGCCCGTGACAGAGTGACTGCCTGGAAGCCATGCCAGGCCTCATAGGCCACGGCGAGGATGGCATCCCCGATGGAATAGTCCGTGAATCGCGACGGATTAATCAAGAACCGCGTCGAGGTGAGATTGCCGAGAGCATCAAGCTCATAGAAATACGACATCATTGAGCCATCGGTCATCAGACTACCGTCCTCAGGGTGCTCTATGACCCAAGATTGGTATTCCGTAATGGCCGGATCGAACTCGGCGATGTTGAGCAACTGCCAAAAATAACTTTTCGTGGCTGCGATACCGGCGCGAAAGTTAGTCTCGAAGGCTCGAGTGAGCTTCGTGAGGTCGGCGATAGTCATGCGCTCTAGAGCAAAGCTCATCAAACTCTCGACGCTGCTGACATCCGGATTGGCATAAACGGCGTCGTACCAAGCTTCGATGGTTATTTCTGGCGCACCGACGAGAAGTTGGCGCAGCTCATGTCTGATTCTCTGATTTTTCATATGATTCCCTCCTATCATACTTGTAAAAACCGCATTTTAAGATACAATTTTGCTAAAAATCAAGCAAAATCGAGGGAATAAAACCCTCTTACTTCCATTGTAGCACAGATTGCCTGAAAAGTCAATAGCAAAACCAGGCTTCCCTGGGTGGGAGGCCTGGCGATCTCGGATGAACCGGGGGATTATTGCTCGTTCCAGCGCTGGATAGCGTCGGCGATGACCTTTTTGGCTTCGGCGACATCCGCAAATTCTTTGACCTCGGTCGAGCCGGGTTTCTTCAGATCCTTGTAGTGGTTGAAGTGGAACTCGATCTGCTTGATCAGCTGCTCCGGGAGATCAGCGAGGGTCTGATAGTGGTCGCCATTATTGCGATCGTCGGACACGACAGCGATGATTTTATCATCCACTTCGCCGCCATCGACGAACTTCATGACGCCGAGGATACGCGCGGTGGTATAGATACCGGTAGTGAGGGGCTGATCCGTCACTAAGAGGACGTCGAGCTCGTCGCCATCTTCGTCGAGCGTCTGGGGGATGAAGCCATAATTGGTCGGCTTGGCGAAAGCCATGGGTTCAATACGATCGAGCATGAAGCAAGCGTTTTTGCGATCCCATTCGATTTTGTGGTTCGAGCCGGTGGGGATTTCGACGACGACGTTGATTTCGCCATTTTCGTAATCACCTGGGGTCAGGATTTTGTTAAAATCTGCCATAAAAACTCCTTATTTATGCCTCCATTATAGCATACGCGCGGGGCGAGCGCCAGCGGTCGCGGCTATTTGCTGCGAGCGAGGCGGCAGATTTCGCGCACCAGGCCGTCTTGCCAGATTTCGGGGACGAGGTGGGCGGTGTGGGGATTCTTGAGGTAGATGGCGGCGAGCTGATTGAGCTGGCGCAAGGTATGCTGGCGCAAGAGTTGGAAGCTGGAGCGCATACTAAAGACGTCTTCGATATCGACGCTGGAAAACTTCTGCCAGAACTTTTCGAAATCGGCGGAATTGAATTTCCCGGGGGCGATGATGAGCTCGCGGAATTTGAGAATTTCTTTGAAAGTGTCGTCGAAGGGCATTTCGATGCGATCCTGGGCGGTGAGGCTGGCGAGGGCGTGGGTGGCGAGGTTTTCGGCGAAATTGATGGTGGCGACGCAGGAGGGGCGCAGGCCGATATTGCCCTGCTTCTCCAGGAGGATGCCGTTCAGGCTCTTGATCAATTCGCCGGTCTGTTCCCAGTCGGCCTTGGTCTCGTGATCGTCGGGGTCAGTCCAGATTTCGACTGCCTCGATCAAGCTGTCAAGCTCGATGTCGCCGGTGCGCGGTTTCAAGGTGGCGGATTGATGGGTATTCTTTGTCAGGCGGCGGAGGACTTCGATGGCGGGAGCGCGATACTGGGCGCCGTTTTTGTCGGTGAGGTGGACGGGGCGGTCGTAATTGCCGAGGTCGAAGATATATTCATCGAAGCCATCGTAATACTTGGCGCCGCGCGAGGTGAGGCGAGCGGCGAGGATTTTCTGCAAGGCAGTGGTGGCTTCGAGTGCGACGCCCTGTTCGGAGGCGTCATAATAATCCACCATGGTCTGCAAAAGTTCGTGAGCGCCGGGGCGACTGTCGTAGATAAAGCCATAATCGGGAAAGAGGATGTCTTGAAGCTGAGCGGCATCATAGCGCACGGCTTCGAAACGCTGGAAATCAGAGGCCAAAATAGTGCGATAGGCCCAGAGCAGCTCGGCGGTAGTGCGGGGCTCGACCGTGCTGACGAGAGCATGGCAGACGAAATCCGCCAAGCTGAATTCGCCATAGTTCACTGCCCAGGCGCCGTGGGGATTTTCGAGGATTTTGACTTCGGCATCATGCGCAGCGAGCATGGGGAAGACGTTTTCGCGGAAACCTTGGACTTTGGTCGGGCTGAGGCTGTGCAGCTGGAAATAATGCTCGACGATCGAGGCTTTAGCGCCGTGATCGCTGGATTTCGTGAGTTCATGATGATAATCCATGAAGGTGGCGAGACAACGCGGATCGCGGCTGGCAGCCACTACGCGCAGCGACACAAGCAAGTCGTCGGTGGATTCATCGTTTTTCAGGGCGCGTTTAGCATAAGCCGTGAGCGTATCCATGAATTCGTCGTCGAAGAGCGCGCTGGAATAATTGCGAGCAAAGGCGACGAGGAGCTGGGCGAGATTCTGCTGCTGGAATTCTTCGGGGCGGGGCAGTTCATCGACCAGCTTGGGAATCTGGCGATAGAGGCTATCGTTTTCTTCGGGGCGACGGGAAAATAGCTCGCCCAAAGTCAGCGGCGCGGCCATGCCGAGGCAGTTATAAATCGAGACGATTTCGGCCAGCGAGCGGTCGGTCTGGGGGCGCATAATGCGCTTATAGTCGCTGTAATAATAGATATTGATATATTCGCCGACTTCGTCAACATCGAGATGGTTTTTAGCGGAAATTTCGAGCAGTTGGGCGGCGAGCGTGGGATTTTTTTGTTGGAGCTCGACGTGCCAGTCGGCGTCCAGCTCGCCGCCCTGCATCATGTCTTCCAAGTCGAAAAAAGCTTCGTCATCCGTACTTAGCACGGCGGACTTTTTAGCGGCGTGGGCTTGTTGGCGTAAAGTTTTCACTTTATTAGTGACCGTGCTAAGATCTTCGAAAAGTTGCTCGCCAAAAGCCGTCTCGAGATCGGCTTCAGCTGCATCGGCGGCGAAGTCATCTGCCGCCTCATCAAACAGATCATCCGCTCCATCTCCGGCAGTCAGATCGACTACTTCACCCAGCGCAGCCGATAGAGGCCCAGCGGGTGCGCTGGGAGCGACCGTTGGCGCAGAGGAAATGGGGGATTTGGGGGAAGTTTTTTTGAGTGAGAGTGAAGGCTTTTTCATAAATGTTTATGCTTTAATTCCAGCGGAATGGAAATTTTCTAGCTTTATTATAGCATAAACGGAATATTTTAGGCGGATTTTGCGTTGTGATCGTAGGTGGATTTTTGGCCAAAGATTGTTTCCTTTTGGACGGCCTCGGGGAGATAGCTCTTGTCGAGATGGAAGCCAGCTTCCCACTTCTGACCTTCGCCGAAGCCGAGATCTTTCATGAGCTTAGTCGGGGCATTGCGCAACCAAGTCGGCACCGGCGCACCCATGCTCCGTCGAGCGACGTCTTGGGCACGGAACCAAGCATCGATAGTCTCGCGGCTCTTCTTCGCCTTCGCCAGGACGACCGCGACATGGCTCAAAATGATACCGCCTTCGGGCATACCGACGCGCTCGATCGCCTCGAAACAACTGACGGCGAGGTTAAGCGCGCCATTGCCAGCCAAGCCGATGTCTTCGGAAGCGAAAATCACCATACGCCGAGCGATGAATTTCGGATCTTCCCCGCTCGCGACCATACGGGCGAGATAATAGAGCGTAGCATCAACATCCGAACCGCGCATGGATTTGATGAAGGCGGAAATATTATCGTAATGGTAGTCGCCAGATTTGTCGTAAATCGGGACTTTTTGACCAACCGCGGTCTCGACCACGGATTTGTCAACTTTTTTCGCCAGGCTGAGGGAAAGTTCGAGATCGCCCAGCGCTGAGCGGGCGTCGCCACCGCTAAGATCAGCGAGATAATCCAGAGCTTCATCTGTCACGCGATCCTCGGCTTTTTCGGCTTTGAGCGCGCGGCGTAAAACTTCGAGGATGCCGGCTTTATCCAGGGCGGAAACGACGACGACGCGGGAGCGCGAAATCAGTGGCGAGATGACCTCGAAGCTAGGATTTTCCGTGGTGGCGCCGATGAGGATGATGAGGCCGGATTCGACATGGGGCAAGAAAGCATCCTGCTGCACTTTGTTGAAACGGTGAATTTCGTCCACGAAGAGGACGGTGCGGATTTTCAGATTCCAGTTAAGCTTTGCCCGCTCAACCACGGCTTCGACGTCTTTTTTATGCGCGGTGACGGCGGAAAGCTCGACGAAGTCGGCTTTGTATTCCTTGGCCAGAATGCGAGCGAGGGTGGTCTTGCCGGTGCCGGGAGGCCCCCAGAAAATCAAGTTGACCGGCTCGGCTTTTTTGACAATTTCGGTTAAAATTTTGCCATCGCCAATGATGGCCGACTGACCTACCACCTCATCTAAAGTTTGCGGCCGCATACGTTCCGCCAGCGGGACTCTATTCATGCAATTATTATAACATAAGTATCAAATTATTGGAGAATTAGTTTAGGCTTTTGGCAATTTTGAGCAGAGGTGGGAGCGAATCGGCGGTATTTTCGACCTTGGCCACCCAAGCTAGACTCTGCCCGAGCATGAGGCGAGCCAGCTTGATTTCGCGGTCTTTTATATCACCAGACGGGTTAAGTTTTAGTGATCCGGCCGACTCTTCCCAATAATAGCGCTTTTCGGGCGATAATTTCTGATTATTTATATCATAGGACAGATTAACTTCTTCGCCGCTCACCCGCGCCAAATTGAACCAAAACCAGGTTTCGACCAGCGCGAGCGGCAGGCCAGCGTCGAGGCCGGTGAGGATTTGCTGAAGCAGCGAAAAATGCTCAGGGTTATCGACTTGATCGGCAGCGCGGCTGAATTGTTTGAGACAGAGCGAGGCAAATTCGAGTCGCGGCAAGTCAGTCAAGATGCGACCATAGAAATGCAACATGCGCGCGCCGGTGAGGATGCCGAGCTCGGCACGCCCTTGATAGATCACGACGTCTGCCACCGAAAAAAGTTCGATGCCACCGGCGAGACGCGACTTTTCCTTGCGTACGCCGCGAGCGATGAGGTTGATTTTCCCTTCCGGCGTGAGGAGGTTGAGAATGCGATCGGATTCGCCGAAATTCGTGCGCCGCAGGACAATGGCCTTTGTTCGGAGATCACGCGGCATGACAGGCCTCGCGAATAGCGGCGCGCAGCAGAGTCGGAGTCATAGTTTCTTTATGCAAAATCTGTCGCACGCCATAATGTTCGAGTTCATCCGCCGCTAAGTCGAGTGAGGTGATGATAATTACCGGAATTCGCGCCGTGTCAGAATATGAAATGAGCTCATTGAGAAAAGTGAAGCCATCCGGACCATTCAGGAGGACGTCGAGCAAAATCAAATCGGGTAAGCCCGCGTCTAGCGCTGCTATGGCCGCATAAGCGTCGCGAAAAGTCGAAATTTCCGGCGAACAGGCCGCGGACTGGCAAGCGAAGCTGAGGCATTCGCTCATGACGGGATCATCTTCGAGCAGAAAAATACGCATGCTTAACTCCAGAGGCAGGCTTGGCGCGAGGCGGGCAGTTCGACGAAAAAGCTAGTGCCATCGCGGTGGCGCACGGCGCCGATTTCGGCATGCATGTAGCGGGAAAATTCCGAGGCGATATAGAGACCCAGCCCGGAGCTGCCGGCGCGCATGGCAATCGCCGTCGGACGGTCGATGGCGCCGGATTGAATCTGGTGCCAGATTTTGACTGGGAGAGCTGGGCCAAAATCGCGGACTTTGACCCGGATTTTGCCGCGATGATCCTGGATCGAGAGCTGGGTGGTAGTCCCGGCGTCAGAATAATAAATCGCGTTGGAACAAAAATTATAAATCACACTATAAAGCAGGTCGCGATTGGCGACGGCTAGCTTGAGCTTGTTGGAATAAGCTAGAGAGAGCTGGCGACGCTCAAGGTGGTAGAGCTGAGAAATTTCGCGCCACACTGTGTCGCACACCCCGCGGACGCTGACTGGCTCCATGGCGAAAAGCCCCTCTTCGAGACGAGCGATTTTGGCCAGGTCGTTCACCTGGCGCAGGGCGCGCTCGGAGACTTCGACCAGGCGCTGTCCGATATAGGCGGTTTGCGCCGGAGAATCGACACCCTCGAGCGAGAGCGCAAGTTGGCGCATCAGGCTAAGCGGGGCTTTCAGCTCATGCGCCGCCACCAAAATTCCATTGACCTCCACAGACATGTTTTCATTATAGCACAACTCGCGCCAGAGAGGCGCAGGATGAGCCTCAACTATTCGATGAATTGGACGGTGTCGAGTAGTTTGTAATATTCGTCTTGGAAAAGCATGGCATCGGTCTGGATGAGGACAGTCTTGTCGCGCAACTTAAAGGCGGTCAAAATTCCCTGAATGTTGCCGTTGAGCTCCCCGGTATAGACATTGGCGAGAGTGCCACCGACGGAGCGGGTCTCGAGGCTGAGCTTGCCGCTCTTGACCAAGCCTTCGTAGCGGCTGACTTCATTATCGAAAGCGGCATCGCGGATGGTGACGCGCAGGGCATTGAGGGTGCTAGTCGCGTTGACCGGTAAAACTTCTCCGGGATTGAAATAAGCGTTATAATCGCCACCGTTCACAGCGTCCGCGGCGACATAGAGGCTCCAAGTCTTCGGATATTCGAAGGAGAGACTACCGTAATCGGCCGGGCCAGCGAATGTCTTATAGGGGTATTTTTCGCGCTCGAGGAATTCATTTTCGAGTTTCGTGGTATTCTCGGAGACGGCGATGGCGACGCTGGCGTCGATTTGGCCGTCAACGTTGGTCTTGGCTTCGTCCCACTCGAAATATTTCCAGACGAAGAGGCCGAGGAAAGTGACAGCGAGCAAGCTCAAGATAATAATAGCGATGGTTTTGATTAAATCGACCGGGAGTTTCTTGCTGCGGGCTGGCGAAAGCGGCGCGGAGGGATTGACGGCGGGGCCAACAGGCGCGACGGGTGCACTGCCGGGAGCGGTCGGACCGAAAGCGTTGGTCGCCGGAGATTGCCGAGCGGGCTCGATGATGCTGCCCGAAGGTCTAGATGGTTGTTGCATAGCTTTATTATAACCGATTGAGCTTTATTTTGTAAAGTTCTCGTGCAAAATTTCGACTTGGTTGGCGAGATGTTTGAGGTCGGACTGGATTTCTGTGGCCAGCTCGATGGCAGTTTGATAGTGCGCGAGAGCTTGATCGAGTTGAAAGTCGTCGCCATAAAACCATTCTGTCAAGCGTTCGAGACGGTCAATTTTGGCTTGAAGAGGATTCGCCTCAGAGGCTGGCTGGCGAGAGTCCTGCTCAGGCGCAGAGTTCTTAGGCGAGGTGGGATGAGCGTGGTTTGACATGTGTGACCTTTGCTTGGATTAAATTTTGTGTGGTGACGATTTCGAGCCGGTTCCCCGGCAGGAGGCGAGGCGGCGGCGCATCAAGACTACGGACAATGGCGTAGCCGCGACGCAAGACGGCTTCGGGATTGAGGCTAGCGAGAAGTTGGCGCTTCGCTGAGACCTGATCGGAAGCCGAGCGGATTTTGGCGGAGAAGCGGTCGGTGAGTTGTGCGATTTGATGCGCGGTAGAAACATCTTGGGCGGCAAATGCCTCGCGGAGATGGCGAGCGAGGCGAGTGAAATCGGCGTCGAGACGGAGCGAGAGACTGTGCTTGTCCGGCGTAATCAATTCGGCAGCATTCGAGGGAGTCGAGGCGCGCAGGTCGGCCGCCAGGTCAGCGAGGGTCTCGTCAATTTCGTGGCCAATGCCGGTGAGGACGGGAATCCGGCTAGCGGCAATCGTGCGGACTAGTTGCTCATCGTTAAAGGCGGCGAGGTCATCGCTACTACCTCCGCCGCGGATCAGGACGATGAGATCGACGTCGGTTTGCTGGTTGAAATAGTCGAAAGCGCGGATGATTTGGAGCGGGGCTTCGAGACCTTGGACTTGAGTATGGGCGGTATAGACTTTCAGTCCACCCCAGCGCTGATTGAGGATTTTTATGAAATCAGCATAGCCGGCGGCGTCAGTCGAAGAAATCACGCCGATCTGGGAGAGGACAGCGGGTAGCGGGCGTCTGCGCGCCGGATCGAATAAGCCCTCTGCGGCAAGTTTCTGCCGGAGAAGTTGAAAACTTTTGCGAAGATTGCCGATACCGAGCGGCATGGCGCGCTCCACCGTGAGAGAAAAGGCGCCATTCGGGCGCAATTTAGGGCGCGCCAGCAGGCGGACTTTCATGCCGTCCGTGAAAGGATGGGTGAAATGGAAAAGCGTCATGAAACAGCTGACTTTTTGTTCACCTTCTTTCAGATCGAAGAAAACCCATTTACCTTGATTGATTTTGAAATTGTCCACTTCACCTTCGATCAGGATTGTATCGAACTCGGTGGAAAAGAGTGTATTGCAACGATCAATCAGTTCGTTAACGCCATAAACATAGGGCTCGAGGAAATTCTGAGGCGGACGAGAACGAGCGGCAGTATAATCGTCGATCACGCTTTATCGCCCATCTCTTGCATGATTTTGGCGCGTTCTTTTTTGCCAATTTTCGAGATAGCATTCTGGTAAAAGCCATAGCCACTAACAATCGTGCCGACGAGGACGACGACGCGCGTCGTGATGACAACAGCGGTGGCGAGGCCGGGATCGACGCCCAGCGAAGACATAATGAGCACCATGGCACCTTCGTAGCCGCCAACACCACCGGGAGTGAGCATGACTGCGCCGATCACGCTAGCGATAGCTTCGGCGATCATGATTTGGGGCAAGATTTCGGGTGCGCCCATACTGATTCCGACCAGCCAATAGGTCGCCACTTCGAGGAAGCTATAGATAATACCCCAGATGATCGGGTGGATAAGGATCTTTTTATTGCGCCTTGCCACTGTGAGATCTTTATAAATATCGAGGAAATAAGTCTCGACCTTCTCGAATTGAAGGACAGTGGTTTTGTGGCCGAAGGTGACGGCTTTGACCACGGAATTGGTGAGTTTGGTGAGGAACTGGGCGAACCAGGTAATACGCTTCTTGCTGCTGGCGATGATGATGACCGCAGCAACCCCGACAATTACCCCGACGCAGACTAGGCTGGTGAGGCCAATGACCCACCACGCACTGTCTTTGATGCCGCCGATGAGAATGAGAGCGATGATGGCGACGATAGTCTGGGCTTGATTAGCGAGGATGGTAATAACATAGCGCAAGGCATACATGAAGCTGGTCTGGCCAGCGGAGGAGCCGAAAGCCTTGAGGCGCCAGGTGATGTAGCCCAGCCCGGCGAAGCCACCGCTCGGAATAGCATGATTGACGAAGTTGAGTTCGAAGGAAATTCGGGCGAGTAGCCAAGAAGAGAATTTTTTGGGCGAGGCAGACTTGTCGCCAGAGGCGGACTTTGATTTTGAACCCGTCGCGATCCGCTCTTCAGCCTTGGTTTCGAGCTGCGATTCGGAAGTCCTGGCTTTGGCCGCCATATAGGAGAAAAACATCTGGCCGGCACAATAATACATGAAAAGTTGCTCCGGGATCAAGAGAATAATGAAGAATAAATTGGTAGATGAGAGATAGTTGACGGCTTGGATGATCTGATCCCAAGCTCCAACCACGACAAAAGCCACCAAAATTAAGGTTAAGACAGTAAGAATTTTGCGAAACATCAATTTTCCTTTCCGTGATCATTATAGCACAAGTTAGCGCGATGGAAAATGACAGGTTTGTCACGTCAATCTCCCTGGAGAAAGAAGCGAAAATTGGCGAAAAGCCGAGATTTATTGCTATAATATATAGTATGAAGAAATATGTCGCGGTCTTAGGGCGTCAACCGTATATCTCGATGGCGGAGCTGGAGAGTTTGTTTGACGAAGTGAAAATGTTGGGGCCGGAGCTGGCAGAATTTCAGCTAGCCGACGATTCACCGCTAGACCTCACGAAGCGCCACCCGGACATTCGGCGCCTGGGCGGGACGCAAAAAATCGCTGAGAAAATCGAAGGTGCGCTGACGGTTTTTTTGGCTAGTTTGCCGAGCGGCAAGAAAATCACTCTCGGGGTGTCGGACTTTTCAGAAAAAGCTTCACCTTACCGCGCGCAGGGTGAGGCGCTGAAATTGAAACGCTTGCTCGTGAAGCACGGTCATAGCGTACGTGTGGTGCCAAACAAATCTACTGCGCTCTCGAGCGCAACTAGCTTTCATAATCATCTGGTGACTGAGACGAAAATCGAGCTGATCAAGCGAGGGAAAGATTTTTATCGCGTGGTGGCAGTACAGAATATTGACGCTTATGCGCTGCGCGATCAAGTGCGGCCGGCACGCGATGCGAAAGTAGGGATGTTGCCGCCGAAGCTGGCGCAAATCCTAATCAATCTCTGCGGCAATTTAGCGACGGGAGCGCGCCTGCTTGATCCATTCTGTGGCACGGGGGTGGTACTACAAGAGGCGACTTTGATGGGCTACCGCGTGCAAGGTTCGGACTTAAGCGAGCGAATGGTGGAATATACAGAGAAGAATTTGACCTGGCTGAGCCAGGATGACTCCGCGCGAGCGCCCTACACCATCGCGCAGGGCGACGCAACGAATTACCAGTGGACGCAGCCGATCGATCTCGTTGCCTGCGAGACTTATCTCGGGCAGCCGATGTCGAATCCGCCAGCTGTAATCAAATTGAAAGCAGAAAAACAAGAATGCGGTCGGATAATTTTAGGGTTTTTGAAAAACTTAGCCGGGCAAATTACCCCTGGGACGCCGGCGGTTTTAGCAGTGCCGGCTTGGCTGAGACCGGATGGGCATTACGAACGCTTAAATTTGCTTGACGAAATAGAAAATCTGGGCTATAATGTTAAGAGTTTTAAGAATTTAGGGCAGAGCGACTTGCTTTATCATCGCGATAATCAAGTTGTAGCCCGGGAAATAATAGTTTTAAGGAAGAAATAATATGTCGCATGTCAAAGCTGGCGGTACCGCCAAAAACATCCACAACAATGCTGGCCAACGTCTCGGCGTGAAGCGTTTCGGTGGCCAAAAAGTCAAAAACGGTGAAGTCTTGGTGCGCCAAACTGGCGCGACGAAAATTGCTGGTCCGGGCACTTACATGAGCCGTAATTTCACGATTCATGCTGCTAAGGATGGTGTCGTCACCTTCGTGAAGACGAAAAAGACGCATTTCTCTGGGCGCAACGTGCCGCGTGTGCGAGTTGAAGTGCGCTAGAGTCGTAAGATACAAAATCGCAAGAGATTGGTAGCCTCCGGATTATGCGAAGTAATGCGGAGGCTTTTTTAGGTTTTTAGGCAGTTTAGGCAAAAATATCGGCTGAAGCAGAAGAGCGACAGCCGACGAAGATTATGCAGACTATTTGCGCCGGCTATTTGAAAACGGCGGAGAGGACGAAGTTGACGATGGCGAAGGCCAGCAAGGAGATGATCAAGCCGACAATGCCATAGATAATGGTATTTTTACCCTTGGTGACCTTGGCCGCGTCGCCCTGAGAAGTGACGAAGGTGACGCCTCCGAGGATAATGACAGCGACGGCAGCGATGCCAACCACGCCGACAATGACGTTTAGGATAATTTGGATAGTGCTCATGAGGGAGTCGTCAGCAGGTACGTTACAATCAGCGTAGGTGTGGATTTTTTTCTTCATTGCTTCTTTTTCTGCCCCATCTTTCATATTCTTATAGAGTGAGCCATCAGGACACTTATCGGCAGTGATAGCGGAGGCGGGCTGGGCGGTCACACCGAAACAGCCCAGCGCAGCGAAAGCAATCAGAAAAGCGCCGCAAAGGCAACTAAGTTTCGACTTGAGAGAAATTGACATTTTAGACTCCTTTATCTGGGCTGCCGGCGTTAATTCGTCGGCAAGACCGTGATGGTTATACTTTTATCTATTGTAGCATGAACCCGAGTGCTAGGAAAAGTGTTGTATTTTTTACAACACTTGTTGGCGCGGAAAGCGGTTGCGCCTAACCTCTTGTGCTATACTAGAAGTATGAGTAAGATTCTGATTATTGGGAACGTCCTGAAAGATGTCTATTTGAAGCTAGATGAGCGACACAATCATTTTGAAAAAGACGAACATGGCATTGGTTGGCTGGAGCTGGGTTTCGACGGCACAGATCATCCGTTTTATCATCGCACCAGTGTTTTCGGCGGAGCGGCAGTTTCCTTGGCGGTCTTAGGTCAGCTGGGAGTGGAGACGGGAGTTTTGGGCTCGAGTATTGAATATCAGAATGGTGAGCTGGTGGGAGTGGGCGCGCCGACTAATTATCGCTATATTTTTTGTCATAATCATGATATTACCTATTTCGTGCCGAGCAGCCGCAAAGCTACCGATTGGACGACGCCATCGGTCAAGCAGGGCAATCCGGACTGGTTATTCGTCGATCGCTCAGCGACTGTGACGGCGAAATTAGTAGATGAAATCGAAAATTTCTTGAAATTTGCGCGCACGACGAAATTAGCAGTACACGCCGCGAAGCAGACTTCTCCGGCGGGCGAGCGCCTGGCGAAGCGGGCGGATGTGCTGTTTCTGGAAGAGGAACCGCCGATTCGCGGTAATGACGAAATCGTGGACAAAATCGAGCTGGATGAGCCGAGCAAGCAGCTGATCTGCCATTTGACGCCGCGGAAAATTTATTTCGGCGAGGCGGAAGAAAGTTGGAGTATCGAACACACGGATACTTTGACCCACCTCACGCTTTATTCGACGATTGCGGCGACGGTTCTAGGGGTGATCGCGGCGGGCGGGACTCCGGCGGATGCAGTGCTCTGGGCGAAGCTTAACGCCGAGAATGCTACGCTGGAAAAGTCCCTGACGGCCTTGAAGCTACAAGAACTGGCGGAGGAGGAACTGAAGAAACGCGCCAACGTGAAGCTGATCGCGCGCTCGCTGATGACGTCGGGGAAGGGGATTCTGGCAATCGACGAGTCGAATCCGACCTTGGCGCGGCGTTTCGCGGAATACGGGATTTCCTCGAACCACGAAACTCGCAAAATTTACCGGGAACTTTTAGTGACGACGCCAGAGGTAAAGGCGACGATTAGCGGGGCGATTTTGTCCGAGCCGACGACACGCGAGAAATTGCAAAGCGGCAAAACTTTCGTAGAGTATCTGACCAGCAAAGGCGTGATTCCGGGCGTGAAGGTGGATCAGGGCTTAGCGGATTTACCGAAGTGGGGCGAAAAATATACGCTAGGACTGGAAGGCCTGGCGGAAAAGTTGCGGCATTATTATAAAAAAGGCTTGCGTTTTGCGAAATGGCGAGCGGCGTTTGAAGTGGGAAAGGAGCGGCCGAGCTTTTTCGCAGTGGAGCGCAATGCGGAGGATTTAGCGACTTTTGCCAAGGAATGTCAGCTGGCGGGATTAGTGCCGGTGATTGAGCCGGAAGTTTTGAGCGATGGGGATTTTTCGATCGAAAAAGACATGGAAGTGACGGCGCGAGTCCTGAAAACTGTGTTTGAAAAATTGGACGAGCGCCACGTCGACCTCGAGGGGTGCATCCTGAAATGCAACATGGTGACCGCCGGTCAAGCCGCCGAAGCCCCATCCACCGCCAACGAAGTCGGGATGGCGACGGCGGCGATCTTGCGGCATGCGGTGCCGCGCTATGTGGCGGGAATCTGCCTCCTAAGCGGAGGGCAGGAGCCGAAAACCGCGACGAAAAACCTGACTGCGATTGAGCAAAATTCACCCTTCCCCTGGCCGGTCACTTTCGCCTTTGGGCGGGCTTTGCAGGATCCGTTTTTGAGAATTTGGAAAGGCGAGGCGAAGAACGCTAAAAATGCCCAGGCTGCCCTCGCGCGACATCTGCTTGCGAATGCGGACGCCTTGCATTATGGCAGCGTGGAGTCACAGAAGCCTCAGAGCGACGGTCGGATTGGAGTTCTGGAGTTATAAAAAGGATGCACCCGAAAAAGTCTAGCCGAAAGACTTTCGGCTAGACTGCTGTTAGACTCTGACCAGAACCTGATCAGAGTCCTGCCAGATTCGACTTTCTATTCAGCTTTCTCCTCGTCGGCAGTTTCAGCGGACTTTTGGTCGCTAGCCTCGCCGGCCGCAGCCTCCGCCTCAGCAGCGGCAGCGTCCTCCGCTTCACGAGCGGCAGCTTCGGCGGCAGGATCATAGACATTAGCCACGACAGCATCGAGTTCGAGTTCTTTGTCGGCGAAGTTGACACCCCGCGGCAATTTAATGTCAGCGTAAGTCAATTTATCTTCAGTAGTGGCTAGGTGGCTAGCATCGAGAATAAGCTCAGAAGGCAGCGCCGAAGGCTTGGCTTTCACTTCGACATCCTCGACGACCTGCAGCAAAGCAAGATGCTTCTTCGAGGCTTCCGAGGCTTCGAAATTCTCCAGCTTGAGTGGCGTGGTGGCTTCGACTTCAGCGTCAGCGGAAACCGCCTGGAACTCGATGTTAATAATGCGGCGGTTGACGGGATTGAGATCGACGTGCTTCACGATAGCGAGCTGCTTATCACCGTCGAGCAGGAGTTCGACGGGGGAATGATAGCCGGCGGCCTGCAAGACTTTCTCCGTGGCGATATATTCTGAGACCGCGAGGATAGGCTGATCGGCGCCATAGATAACGGATGGGATTTTTCCAGTGGCACGCACGGCTTTGAGTTTTTTGCCGGTCGTGGTGCGTTTTTCCAGATTAAGCTGATTTGCCATAACAATAATACCTCCTTATGTACTATCTATTCTATTACAGATCTCTGGCGAATTCAAGCGCACTAGAGAGCGGAGACGAAAAGCTGCCCCGAGAGGGGGCAGGCAAATCGATTACGCTTGAGGTAAGCTGCACAGCTGCGCCGCGCGGTGAATATAGACTTTAGCCGCAGAAATCATGGTCGGGCTTTCACTGCTGCTGTCATAGCGCAAAGGCCAATAGCTCAGCTTGCGATTAGGCGACAGCCAGCGCTGGCCGATACTGCTTAGGTCAGCCGCGAGGCCGAGCTCGAGATCGCCGAGAATGAAGCCGCTACCTTCGCCAAACTCAAAGCGCTCGATGAGATCTTTTACCAGCGCAAAATATCCCTCACGCACGACATTTTGGAAGTTATTATCGGTCAGCACGGAGCCTAAGAGATCCAGAGTCTTCTGATCTTCCGGAGACAATGCATACACTTCAACACCAGCCTGCTCGAGTTGATCAACGAGATAAGTGTCGCCCGGGATGAGGGTTTTGCTGAGGACGGCGACTCGACGTAGATTGTGCACCTGACAACACTCATCCACAAGATAATCGCGCACGTCCAGAATCCGCATTTGACAGTGTCTTTGCAGCCACTGAATGTAATAATGCTGCAAAAGGCTAGGAATGATGAGATAATCCATGCCTATCGCTTCCTGATTACGGACTGAGCTAGCGAGCCGGCTAACATCTTTCAGCGGATCGACATCGACAGAATTCGACGCAGGACTCTCGCCAGCGTGGGTCTCGGCTGTGGCAGTACTAGCGGCGAGATGACACGGGCCGATCCATTGACAGCGAATCTCCGGACGGCGGCGACCACCAGTCTGACGATAGCATTCCTCGAGAATCTTCTGATAGTAATAATTCCCTACCAGACAGTTTTCGCCGCCGCTGATTCCAAGTTTCTTCATAAAAATTCCCCCTTTTCGTATTAAATTTTTCACCCTCCTAGATCTAGGAGGGCTACTTCATGAAGTAGCCGCAAAATCTTGCTGTTTTTGTTCCGACCAGGGCTGTTCCTGGCGGTAGTACCTCAAAAAAGAGCAACATTTTGCAATGTATACCTCTATTATAGCACACATGCTTAAAAAAGTCAATGAAATCGTATTAACTCACCACCTTGGCAACAAAAAGGTAGTCCCATAAACTGTATTTA
>CAZGXB010000019.1:0-17573 GCA_964529615.1 uncultured Candidatus Saccharibacteria bacterium | reverse complement strand
CCCCTCACTCTCGTTCGGGTGGAGGAGGGGTATAGACTTTCTGTTCCTTTTTGCGAGTGTCGTGTGAGGCTTAAATGGTACTTTAGAAAACTTCACGTACGCCAAGGCTCTTAGGATAGATGATTTTAAGAAAGTAAACTTTCCTAAAATCATCTATCACAAAAAGCGACACCGCAAGGTGTCGAGCCTTAGTAACCTATCACGATTCAAATCAGCAATCGAGCTACTTACGCGGTGCCGCTTAAAGTCGACTGCTTTCATTAAATCCGTGATAGGAATCCAATAATATGCTACCAAAAAATGGTTACTATAAGCTCGACACCCTAATTATAACGCACATGCCAAAAAGCGCAAGCCCAAATCACACCGCTCGACGAATTTCTCAGCAAGAAAAACATCAGACGGGGAAAGCATCATAACGCGAATACCCATTCTCCGGCAGTACTTGCGATCCATTAAAAGTCAAGACGTAAGCATTATCAGCATTCGATGAGCTAGAACGTAAAGACCAATAATCCCCATCCACTCCCACACTACGTAGGACTTCAGAAAAAGGATAAATATTCCCGCTCCGCACATAGTATGGCAGGCTAAAGACTATGTGTTTTGATAAATGGCGGATAGCTGTCCGCTATAGATATAGTAAAAACACGAGGTGAAGGACGCGGAAAGCAACACAAGCATCGTATTCTTGTGTGAGATATGTAGCGTAATGATCAAAACCAACATAATAAACTCTTGATGGTAGTGAACTAGAAGCATTATTCCACAGGTAGCCATTAATCCCGGGTTTCCAAAATGCACTATTATAGATGTCGACGAACCCGCTCCGCACATAGTAATAGTAGGATAAAAGGCAATACTTGTATATGTTGCCTTTGGTTTGCATCGGCTGAGTTGCGGCGTCGGCACAATTACACTTCGAGATATTGAAGAAGGAGAATGATAATGACTATATGTGAATGTATTACTATTTCTCCTTCTGCGAGAGAGACTAAAAGCGAGGTGAAGCTCACCGAGCAGAACGAACCGCCCGTAAAGACGGGACGGTTCGTGGGTCTCTCTCACAGAATGGAGAAATAGTAATAATACTTAGATATAGCCGTAATCATTATCTCTACTTCACTATACTATGTGCGGAGCGGATATATCCTTAATGATCCAGGAACCCTAAAGTTTATCGGCACACATATCTTTATGCCATCAGACTTAGCTTCAGGCATGAAGAATACCTGTGGAGCAATAGCAATTGGCGGAGTGCAAGTCTATCCAACCGAAAGGACAGCTGGTCGAGCTACCGCTTTCCCCATCCTACACCTAGCAAATCACCAAAAATACCCGAAACCAAAACCCACCATCGATCAACTCACCACCGCCCCATCCACCGACAAAATCTCTCCCGAGACATAGCTCGCCAAATCACTCGCCAGATATAGAAACGCATTCGCCACATCTTCCGGTTCGCCCACTCTACCCAGCGGAATTCCCGCCGCAATTCGCGCCTGCATTTCCTCCGGCAAAGCCGCCACCATATCCGTCCGTGTCACGCCTGGCGCCACCGCATTCACCCGAATATTATATTTCCCCAGCTCCCGTGCCAACGACTTCGTCAAACCGTTCACGGCAAACTTCGACGCCGGATAGCCGCAACCACTCGCCTGCCCATACAAACTCACCATTGAGCTCGTGTTGAGAATCACTCCCCCACCCTGCTCCTTCATCAGCGGCACCACCACTTTCGCCCCAATGAAAACCGCCTTGACATTCAGATCTAAAATTTTCTCAAAGTCCTTCTCGCTATATTCCTCGATCGGCTCTCGCGCCGCAATGCCAGCATTATTCACCAAAATATCCAGTCTCCCTTCCTTCGTCATAATCTCCTCGACTACAGCTTTCATCGCAGCTTCATCGTCCAATTTTGGCGCCACTCCCCGCACCACATATTCGGTGTTCTCGGCCAATAATTCCCGCACCGCGCGCTCAGCTGACTCCAGCCGCGACCCGCATAAAATCACCTTCGTCCCCTGCGCCAGGAACTTTCGCACCGTCGCTAGCCCAATTCCCCGCGTCCCGCCAGTCACCAACGCTACTTTCCCCTTCAATAAATCCTTAATCATTTTCCTCCTTCTTTTCCTTATTTGCAGTTTTCACAACCTTTTTCGTCACATCAAATTTCTCCATATAATGCCCCGTCATCAGTCGTGTCTGCGCATAAAACGCCGCTGCACTCTGATAAGCGATCGCTACCACCGGCGACAAAATCCACTGCACGATCATCGCAAACTTGCTCCGTTTCCTCACCCCCTCCGGCTTCTTCGGCAACATTTTCAGCGAGACGAGAACCGTCGTGATCAACCCCACAGCCGCCACCGTCTGAATCCAACCCACCACATTCGGCAAATTCCACGCCACCGCTCCTCTCGACGATAAATTCAGCAGCATCGGCACCCAACCGCCAAACGCCACAATTGGCGCCATAATCGCCAGCGTCACATGCCCGTCCAGCAATCGCCAAAATTTCGGCCACAATTGCCAAAATGGAATCTTGCGCTCTTTGCCCGAAAACAGATACGACCCCACATACGCCACATCACTCGCCCCGTAGTCCCATCGCCTCAGCTGCACGAATTGCGCTTTCAAAGTCTCCTTGAATGTCTCCGAAATCACCGCATCCTGATAAATCGGCACCCGAATCGGCACTACGTCATAATTCCCCTCGAAATAAAACAGCGACCGCCAATATTGATGTCCATCCTCGACGATCGTACGCTTACTCCAGAAATCCATCCCGACAAGCGCCCCCAACGGCTGCGAATGCGACGCGAAGTTGCGCAAGAGATGCGGCCGCATCGTATTCACCACATTGAAAAACGAATTCGACATCGCCACCACCCGCATCGGCGCCGGCGCTTCCCAAATATTATTCGTGAAAATCGAAATCGGCTGGTAGCTATAATGCTGGCGATTCGGCCGCACGATAAATTCATATGCCACATAATCCAAATATTTCTTGCTCATCCGATTATCACTATCCAGCGACGTCACGATCACATTCTCCACCGGCAGTTTCTCTTGCGTCGCGTAGTCCGCCAAATGTTGCCCCGCATAAGTTAAATTCGGTCCTTTCCCCACAATCTCTCCGCTCAAACCATCCGGATGTTTCACTAGGATAAAATCTCGAAACACTCCCTTGAATTTCTCCGCCAGCTCTCGCGCCGTCTTCTCCATCGCTTCCCCGCCCCGCTCCTCATAAGCCAAAACATAAATAATCTGCTCATTTGGGAAAGTTGTCTCCCGCACCGCCTCGACCGACGGCACCAGCGTCTCCAATCCCTCATTATACGCTGTCATGATCACTGCATGATAAATTTCGTGCGGCTTCGGCTCTTGGCCACCTTCCACCACCGACAACATCCGCAAATTCTGCAAATGCTCGTCGAAACCATAACTCTCCCCCTTCCGCCCGTGCAATCTGTCATATGCACCGTGCGGATCCTCGAGGTCTAACAGTCGCGCTCGCCAGTCCACCCTTTCCGCCCGCTTCACCACTTTATACCCCTGCACCGTCCGAAACGCCGTCGCAATCGCCTTCACGAAGGTCACCGAGACAATCACCAAGAGATAAATCGCCCCCAGCACCGGCTGCAACCACGACAATAAGAATAATAAAATCACCGCTGCATAGCTCAAAACTCCCGGCAAAATCTCCAAAAACCGATATAACTTCGTCCGCTTACCTAACGGTAGTTCCAACCATTTCAACTCACGGTCTTCCTGCTGCCACCGCTTCTCACTTTCCTGCTTTTCTGCCGCCATTATCTCGCCCCCAACACTCGCAGCAACACCACAAACGCCCCCAAAAGCACCAGCATTGTCATCAGCACGATCACCATCGCGCTATCCTTACCGTATTTTTGGAAAACCTTCACCGCCAAGACATTATGCAAAAACCCACACACCACGGCCAGTAGCGCAAACCCCAGCATACTCACCCAACTCCCCTTCTGGTAGCCACCGTGCACATCGCTATACCCCACAATCACTTGCATATTTTGCACATTCAAATTCAGCAGCGTCAAAACCAACAAAATCAGCGCCATCACTCCCATAACGATCATTAGCGCCATCAAACCCTTTTGCCGCGTACAAATCGTCCGCCAAATCGCCCCCAAGCTCGGCGTCTCCGGCTTCAATTTCGCAGTTTTTTCTTTTGCTCTCTGTGCCATTCCCCTCATTATACTCAAAAATCCCCCACTCCACAATATCCCATTCCCTCTCCTCTCTTCCTCCACCCCAAATGTTGTATTTTTTACAACAACCTCTATCTATCAGAAAATTCTTAAGCTTATAATCAGACTAGCAAAAAATCAAATCCTGACTTATAATCCAATCCAAAAGGAGGTAAATGGCCAAACAACGTCAGGATTACTTAGATTGGGACGAATACTTCAGCGGTATCGCCCAGCTCACTTCAATGCGCAGCAAGGATCCCAATACCCAAGTCGGCGCTTGCATCGCCAGCTCTGATAATCGCGTACTCTCCGTCGGCTACAACGGCGCACCCAACGGCTTCAGCGACGATGATTTCCCCTGGAACCGCGAGGGCGACCATTATGATACGAAATACCCCTACGTCTGCCACGCTGAGCTCAACGCCATCCTTAATTTCCGCGGCAATATGCGCGAATTGCAGAGCGCCCGCATCTACGTCCATTATTTCCCTTGCGTTGACTGTACCAAAGCCATCATCCAAGCCGGCATTAAAGAAGTCATCTACACCCACGATTTCGACCATGCCAGCTTCGGCGTCGAAGCCAAAGCCTCCATCCGTATGTTCGACCAATGCGGAGTTTCCTATCGTCAATTCCAGCCGAAAAAACATAAATCTATCACCCTAAAATTCGAGGACTAATCATGAAAAAAATCGTTATCTCTGGCAGCGCCAAACTCACCGAACAAATCGCCTACTGGCGCGGCTATTTCGAAGGCCGCGGCTACGAAATTCTCGACTACCCCAAGCCCGTCCCCGAGGGCGACTATGCCGTCGAAATGACCAAAATCTATCGCCGTTTCTACCGCAATCTCGACAATACCAACTCTTTCTTCCTCATGAACGAAGATCAAAACGACATCGTCGGCTACATCGGTTCCAGCGCCATGTCGGAACTTTCCTACGTCGTCATGAATAATCTCAACCACGATAAACACGTCGAGATTTTCATCCTCCAAGAGCCCTCCGACCAACAGTCCCATTGCACCGAAGTCAAGTTCTGGCTCGATCAAGGCTGGATCAAGGTCTATGAAAAGCAGGGTGGCAAAAAAGCTAAGAGCAACATCAAGCCTGCCACCAGCCCCGCCAAAGCCGACGCCCCCGCCAAGCTCCCGATCCTGCCTTCCGCTGCCCCCGAGCCCATCCTCCCCGTCACTACCTCCACCCCCGCCGCGACCAGCGCGACTTCTACTCCTATTCCCACCGGACCGATCAAAAAATTACTCAAAGGCAGCGAGGCCAACCTCGAGAAATCCCTCGACATCACCACCTGTCGCAAAAAGTGCCTCCGCTCGCTCACCGTCGAGAATCGCGAATATCTGCGCATTCTTTGTCCCGATTTCCCGGCCTGGCTCCTGAAATACATCGCTGTCCCCGAGTTCCAACGCCTCGACAAAGTCGCCATGACCAGCGTCGATTACGGCAGCCTTTACCAATTCCCAGATTTCAATTCCGTCTTCACCCATAGCATCGGCGTCGCACTCATTGTCTGGAAATTCACCCACGACCAGAAACAAACCATCGCCGGCCTCTATCACGACATTGCTTCTCCCGCTTTCAAACACGCCATCGACTACATGAATGGCGACTCTGAAATCCAAGAATCCACCGAAGCCCGCACCAGCGAGATTATCCGCAATTCGAAGAGTATCATGCGCCTCCTCACCAAGGACAACATCCTCGCCAGCGAAGTCTCCGATTATCATCTCTATCCCATCGCCGACAATTCCGTCCCCAATCTCGCCGCCGATCGCCTCGAATACACCCTCTCTAACGGCCTCTTCCTCTATGAGACTTGGGATCTCGCCCAGGTGCGCTATTTCTATGACAATATCACTGTATTGAAAAACGAAGATGGTATCGCCGAACTCGGTTTCATCGACCAAGACATCTGCGAAGAATTCGTCGAACTCGCGCTCCCGCTCTTCGCCAATTACCACAGCAACGAAGCCCGCGCTTCCCTCCAATTCCTCGCCGATATCATCCATTCCATGATCGTGAAGGAATATCTCAGCCCCGACGACCTCTATACTATGTCTGAGCGCGAAATCATCGATTGGATTTTGAGCTGCGGCGATCGCACCATCAGCGAAGCCTTCCGCCAGTACCAACGCGCCACCACCGTCTTCAGCAGCAACACGATCAAAAAAGACCGCTACTGCACCGATGTCAAAGCCAAAGTCCGCTATATCGTCCCGCTCGTACGCGATCCCGAAGATCCCGAAGTAGCCCACCGTATCACCGACCTCTCGAATTCTATCTCTCGCGCTGTTAAGAAATATCTCGATAATAAGCCCACGAAATACACCGGCTTCGATTTCGAGTTCATCCCCTATTCCGCCGATTCTGACTAAGCTGTTTCCAAATCCCACATTCGTGCTACAATCATAAGCAAGATTCATAGCAAAAACCCACACGAAAGGCAAAACATGTGCACAGCAGCATTTTATCAAACCAAAGATTCTTATTTCGGCCGCAATCTCGACTATGACATCTCTTATGGCGAAGAGGTCTGCATCACTCCCCGCAATTTCCCCTTCCATTTCCGCGCCGCCGGCACTCTCGATTCACATTACGCCATCATCGGCATCGCTTTCGTCAGCCAAGACGCCCACGGCGAGTATCCGCTCTACTACGACGCCATCAACGAAAAAGGCCTCGGTATCGCCGGACTCAATTTTGTCGGCAATGCCGTCTATGGCTCACCTGTCGCGGATAAAACCAACCTCGCTCAGTTCGAATTCGTCCCCTGGCTCCTCAGTCAGTGCGCCACTGTCGCCGAAGTCAAGGCTCAGCTCCGCCAGCTCAACCTCACCGCCACCCCCTTCAGCTCCGAGCTCCCCACTGCCGAACTCCACTGGATGATTTCCGACTTCAACTCCTCTATCACCGTCGAGTCCACCGCTGCCGGTCTCCAAGTCTATGACAATCCCCTCGGCATCCTCACCAATAACCCTCCCTTCCCCGAGCAAATCTTCCGCCTCAATGACTATCAGCATCTCTCCCCTCTCGACCCAGTCAATACCTTCTCGCCGCAGCTCCCGCTCACGACTTACAGCCGCGGCATGGGCACCATCGGACTCCCCGGCGACCTCTCTTCCGGTGGACGCTTCGTCAAAGCCGCCTTCACCAAGCTCAATTCCCGTTCCGCCGACGACGAACTCTCCAGTGTTAATCAATTTTTCCACATCCTCCACTCCGTCGAGCAACAATACGGTTGCACCGACCTCGGCGACCAACATTTCGAGCACACTCTCTATTCCTCTTGCTACAATCTTGACAAAGGCATTTTCTATTACACTACATACCACAATCACCAAATCTCCGCCACTACGCTATCACATTCCGACCTCGACACCCAAACTCTCACCCATCAGCCCATCATCAACACCGAGCAAATCAATTATCTCAACTAGACCAACCTCAAACCATCTATTATAATTATTACCTCTCCCCTTCTATACTATACGCGGAGCGGATTCGTCCATGCGCACTACGGCACTTTACGGTTCGCTGGTGCCTATAGCGACACTTGGTCTCACATCAGTCACCCAGATGTCCAGTACGCCTACGATCTCTACTTCCATAACTCAGGCGTCTTTCCCTCGTACGACGGAACTCGCTACCTTGCTTTCCCTGTCCAACTTGTAAAGCCTTTACAAGTTCAAACGTATTTTTTCTCTGTTAATTTTCCAAATTTTGAGCTTTATTAAAGATTTTTGGACAAATTTTGGAGCTTTATCAATCCTTTTTTACTAACAAAATTACTGAGAGTTTGGACGTGGAAAGCAGTGTAGCGTCCAGTATAGTCATTCGAAGGATAAGTCTCCAAATCACGAAAATCAAGATAATTTGACCGCTCAACACTAGAGCGTGATACGCGAGACCAGTCATAACCATAAATCCCTGCAAATCTCAAAGTTGCATAATCTGTATAGACATACCCGCTCCGCACATAGGTATAGTGGAATGGAAGCAAAGTTGTATTCTAAACTGCTAAAAACGCCAACATTCCTGACAGATTCTTATTTTGGTCAAATCGACAACCAGCTAGACATAAATCCTAAAATATTTCACAAACAAAAATGGAGCCGTTGACTGGGGTCGAACCAGCGACCTGCTCGTTACGAATGAGCTGCTCTGCCAACTGAGCTACAACGGCATACACCCATTATACCACAAAACCTCCCCTCTCCAACATTTCTCCCCTACAATCACCGGCCACACTCCATTCCTCTACCCTTCTATACTATGTGCGGAGCGGGTACATCGACTTAGGGCGCGTTGATTTGAGAGATGCTGGTGCCCATGGATTTGGATGGTCTAGTGATTCTCGCCCAGAAACAAATTACGTTTATTATTTGCGATTTAACAATACTAGCGCCTATCATTCAGCTTATGGTAATCGTAATGCTGCTTTCCCCGTCCCCTCACGCTGAACCACGAAAAACCCGACAAACGTCGGATTTCTTCGTGGCGGAACCGACGAGACTATCAATTCGCGCCGTTGTCGCTTCGCGACCGGGCGAATAACGAACCCATTCTGTTCAACTCACGCTGAACCACGAAAAAACCCGACAAATGTCGGATTTCTTCGTGGCGGAACCGACGAGACTCGAACTCGCGACCTCCGCCGTGACAGGGCGGCGCTCTAACCAACTGAGCTACGATTCCATTTCCTCCATTATACCCCAAGTCCCCTCTTTATGCAAGGATTTCCCGCATCAATTCTCGCACCGTCCGGGAAAGCATTATATCGGCTAAAATTCGCCGACGAAACCGTCTGATCTCCCCCAAAAAAGAGGTACAAAACAAGCGGTGGCTTAGCATAATCGAGACTCCCCGACCACACATATCCCCAGGTCCCGCTATATCCCAGGTATCCCGTCAGCGGATGCATAAACCCGCTCCGCACATAGTATAGTGAGATAAAGGTAATAAGTGTACGGACGAGGAAAGCAAGCAGACGCTCAGTATTGCCAGACGAAGAAACACTAGCATGATTAAAATCCAGGTAATATGCCAAATCTGGATTTGGCAAAGTATTCTTAGACCATTCAACACCACCACTACCAAGCGCTACGAACCGTCCCAGATGCAAGTTAATCCACCCGCTCCGCACATAGTATAGTAGGATAGAGTCTATGATTGTATAGACTTATGACAGACGAGGAAAGCAGTATAACGATTATTGCCAGCCGACGGATTGGCATCCAATCCGTAGTAATAGAAATAATAAGCGTTCCGGGCATCCGAGCGACCAAGTCCAGACCATCCATAGCCGATGACACCAAGATTTTTCAATCTACCATTACTCACATCAGCATACCCGCTCCGCACATAGTATGGTGAGGTATAGGTAATGATAATAGTATATCCTTTAGCTTTCATAAAATAGCTAAAATTCTTTAATAAAGCTTCAAAATCCAATATTTTACAGAGAGAAAATTAAGTTGAACTTGTAAAGCCTTTACAAGTTGGGTCATGAAGATGGTTAATATATAACATTGTATTTATCCCACTATTACTATGTGCGGAGCGGATGGATCAGCATGACTAAACGAGTTTTGTCGGATGCTGGCGTTGATGGTGATAACTGGCCCAAGGTCGCACGCGCCGAGAGCACGAATGCTTATCGTTTTATTTTTGATGCTGCGAATGTTTATCCTGCGGGTAGTAGCAATCGTTATCATGCTTTCCCCATCCGTTGCAGCATCGGAAACGATTGCACTTTGGAATATTGAAGGAAAAGAATGATAATGACTATCTCTGATTGGATTACTATTTCTCCTTCTGTGAGAGAGACTAAAAGAGCCTTCAAGCTGAAGGCGAGGAACGAGACACCCGTAAAGACGGGACGGTTCGTGGGTCTCTCAAGCAGAAGTGAGAAATAGTAATACTCTTGAACATACGGACATTATTATCATTATCTCTACTTCACTATACTATGTGCGGAGCGGGAGTGTGTTCTTAAGCTCCGGGACTCTTCGTCCTGCTGGGAATGATGGTAATACTTGGTCCAGCTTCGCGCCAGCAAATTCAGCCCAAGCTGCCCTATTCTTCTTTAATCACGATAGTGTTTATGCTACAAACTATAATAACCGTTGGCGTGCTTTCCTCGTCCAAACAACATTACCTTTTCCCTACGATACTATGTGCGGAGCGGAGTAGTCAATTCACACTATGGTGCTTTAAGGTCGGCGGGCTTCTTTGGAGCTGCTTGGTCTAAGATTAGCTTGACGGATGGTCGATATGCCTACTACCTCTACTTCTATAGTTCCGATGTCAATCCCTCGGGCAACGGCACTCGCTATGATGCTTTCCCCGTCCATTGCACCGCCCCACCGGACGTGAAAAGCAAAATAACGCACATTCGATTCATATGAAGGATATAGTTTATTATTCGGAAAATCCATGCTATACGCCGTTTGCACATTATCCAAACAATTCCCCGCCCAATAAATTCCGTCCAACCCCAGCAGCTTCAACACACCATCGTCCCGCTTTGTCACATACCCGCTCCGCACATAGGTATAGTGGAATAGAGGCAACCTTGTATATTCCCCTTTAGTTGCTTATAGGAAAAAGAAACCTAAATAAACATTACCTCTCCAGCTTTCTATGCGAGAGACTAAAAACGAGTCAGAGCCTGACGAGCAGAAGACGCGCCCTGTAAAGACAGGCGCGCGTCTGGGTCTCTCGACGAGAAATATCAGCGCGATAAGACCGAGCTATATCTCCCCAAAAGCTCTACTCTGCCAACTTATCGATATTCCGCATGAACACGAAATCATCAATAATACTCAGCACAGCCACCGCAATCATCGCCATACCGACGTACTTCATGGCCGAGCCATCATTCGCCGCGATGATCGCATAAATCCCCAGCGCCATCATCACCAGCGCGAAAATCAAGACATAAAACCATTCTTTCACGCCCGCGGCTTGCAGCTTGATCGCGGTATTCAAGCGCACCAGCGAACCATAAATCATCCACACCCCGACAATCGCGCCCACCAGCCACGACAGCTGCTCTGACAACACGACCGCGATGATGCCCAAAATCAACGCAATCACGCCATAAAACAAATCGTTATTATAGAAATCAAACCGCCCATGCATTGCGAAATAATTGACGATCTTATACGCACCTTTCACCATCAAGAAAATCCCCACCGCATAGAAAATCAACCTCTGGAAAGTCGCCGAATCAATCAAAATCAGGACGCCAAACACCCCGATCGCCAGCGCTTCCATGATCGAAATCCAGCTTACGCTTTTCAAACGCCTCAGCCCCAGCTCGACTCCGCGATTATCTTTCCGGCTGCTCGCTTTCGTGGTCTTGCGCGCAGTTTTTCCCGTCGTTTTCCCCGCCGACTTACGCGTCGTTGACTTCGCGGCCGTTTTCTTTTTGGTCGTTGCCATTTTGCCTCCTAATTTACGGACTTTCATCCTGCTATATTGTTTATGCTTTACATTATAACACAAAAACTTCCGCGTTCCGCAAACTCCGCCTCGCTTCCCCACTCCGCTAGCGAATCACCACCGCTCTCCGCCCCGAAGCGTTATAAATCCCTTCAATCACCGCCCGCGACCGATAGCGCTTCCCGTTCCCAGAATTTTCCTTATTCGTCCATGGATCAGTGATAATTTGCTCGCCCGTCACCGCATTAAACCCAGTGAGCAGTTGCACATGAATATTCTTCGGCGCCCCCTCGATCCAGGCTCCCGGCGCTTTATAGAGATAAGTCAGATAGATAATCACCGGATTTCCCGCTGCCACTTCCGCATCCAGCTGCGCCAGGCTCGCTCCCGTCATATCCACCACATTCGCTCCCGCGCTGCTCCGTCCAAATGCCGCCAGCGGCCCCGGCATGATCCAATGCGGCACGTCTCTCGGCTCCAAATCATAAACCGAATGCGTAAATCCTTTCGACGCGTCTCCGTCCTCCGACTTCGGCATCATTTCGACATATGTCCTCAGATCCATCCCGCCGAGATAACCCTTCGCCTGCAACCCCATCAAGAGCGACGCCGCCTCGCAACCGTTGTAAATTCCCTGCAAATTCTGGCTGTGATAGGGCGTGTTGATTACATGCCAGGCCGCCGCAATCTCCGCCTCACGCCGCCGACGCTCTTCTTCGCGCTTCCGCCGCTCTTCTTCCGCCAGCCGCCGCAGCTCAGCTTCCCGATCCGACAGTTCCTTATCTACCCGCCCCAGTTTCTCCAGCCATTTCTCGCGCACGTCTTGCTGGGGTAGAGCCTCCAGCCGCTCTTTCACCGTATTATAATCCGCCCGTTTCAAATCCCCGCGCACTTTTTCCAGCGCTTCATCCTCAAATAACCCCTTCACCGCCGCCTCGGCATTTTGCATTTCCTCATATTGCGGCCGCATTTTCTCCACCTTCTCCCGCAAGACGCCCTGATGCCCCTCCGGCAATTTTTGATAGTCCAAAATCACCGTTTCGATCCGCGCGATCTCCATCCCCGATTTCAAGATTTCCCCTTCGTCGAAACATTCATCCACTTCATCCCGCACCGTCGCGAATTCCTGCAATTCTTGCGTCTTTTCCCGCATACCGCTCTTGGTTTCTTGATATTCCTCAAAGGTAATGCGCTCCAATCCTTTCTCGAATTCCGCAATCCGCTCCTGCTTCACGGCGCGCACTGGCACTTCTTTCGCCTCGTCTTGATAAAATCCGCCTAGTTCCGCCTTCGCTTTCTCCAAAATCTGCGTCTGGTCTGCCCGATAATGCTCAAAATTATTCGAATCAATAATCACATAAATCCCCGCCGCAAACAGCCCCAAGAGCAAAATCAGCCCGCATCCCATCCGCGCCAATTTCCATTTCGACCACACTTTCCGCTTCGGCGCCCGCTCCGCCATCTCCATCACAACTTTCCCCATCTCTTCATCGACAATTCGCGGCACCATCTCCGCCTCAGACTTTTTCGCAGCCGATTCTTTCTTGGCTTTTTTCTTCGTTTGCGTCATAAAAATCTCACAACCCTCATACTCACCCTCGCTCAGCTCTCAAAAACCCTGAGCCCAACATCTATTGCCCCTCATTATAGCACATTTTCCCGGATATAGACTTTTTCCGCGCTTCAAAATAAATATATGTATATCACTCAAACAGGAACCACAACATAAAAAAGAGAACGTCAACAACCTCAAACCAACCGCTAACTTCTAATTCCACTCTTAAAACCAACAAAAAAGCTCCCAGCCGAGCTCAACCAAAAAAATGGTGCGGGTATGGGGAGTCGGACCCCAGTCTCATCCTTGGGAAGGATACATAATAGCCGTTATACGATACCCGCATCCTACGCCTCATTATACCACACTCCCCGCTCGGGTAAAGCATTGTAGCGATTATAACTATCCGAAGAATTCACATTTCTCGAATACAAACCCAAGAAATAAGCATAGGAACCATCAGTCCGCGCCTGCGCTTTCTCCGCCCAAGTATATCCATTCTCCCCGATATAGTTCAAGTCATTCTGTCCGGGACTCACATATCCGCTCCGCACATAGGTATAGTAGGATAAAGTTTATGTTGTATGGACGGGTAAAGCATAGTAGCGATAGCCGTTGTCCCAGTGATTGACACCCGAACTACCGAAATAGAAGTAATAGCTCCGAGCATTCGAAATACCCATCCTAGACCAGCCATCGCCGCCCACACCAATATACTTCAAAACACCATAATCCGCATAAATAATCCCGCTCCGCACATAGTATAGTAGAGTTGAGGATATAATTGTACGACTTGACAATTAGCGAACAGCTATCCACGAGGAGGCAAGGACGAGAAAAGCATACCATCGATAATAATTACTTGATAGATCAACTGCTAAGCTATGAAAGTTAAGATAGTAAGCATTTCTCGCATCAGTATGACCCAAATCAGACCATCCGTAGCCACCAATACCCACACTCGCCAAAATACTAGAACCAACGTGTGCCCACCCGCTCCGCACATAGTATAGTGAAGTAAAGACAATGTTATATATTGATTGCTTTTTATACACCAACTTGTAAAGCCTTTACAAGTTCAACCTAGTTTTTCCTCTGTTATTTTTGAGATTTGGAGCTTTATTAAAGGTCTTTGACAATTTTAATGATACGAAAGCTATCAACATAACCTTAACTCTACATATACTATGTGCGGAGCGGGTATACTAGTAGGTATTATAGTTCCTTGAGAGATGCTTTCGCTAAAAGTTTCTTTTGGTCTGGAACACCACGTCGAGTGATTGCTCAAGCTCACAACCTTAGCTTCAACGATTCCGGTGACGATCCATCAGACATTAATGATCGCTACCTTGCTTTTCTCGTCCTCCGCAGCGTCGGTACAGTTGCACTCCAGGATTTTTGCTGCACTTCACACTGATCCGGAAACGGAATTTCCTTTGGTTTAATACCTTAGCTTACGACTTTGTTGCAATAATATGTATAACTAATTAGTTATAATGCTATCACATTACTATTTCTCCTTCTGTGAGAGAGAATAAAAGCGCGAGCACACGCGCAGCGCAGAGCGCGCGCCCCGTGTGGACGGGCGCGCAAGCGGTTCTCTCGAGGAGAAGGAGAAATAGTAATACAGCAGAATATTAGCTAAGCAGATTCCGTATTATTACAATCAACCCCCCTACTCCACCACCACTTCCGGCTGCACTTCCCCCTCCTCAACCGCATCACCTTGTTCCTCATTCTGCTCCTCGTCCTCACTTCCGCCGCCTTCTTCACTTTCACCTTCCCCATCTTCGTCCAGCTCGACATTAATATAAATTTCCACTTCCCCATCTTTGTACAGATCTTCCACCATCGTGCCAAACTTCAAGAAATTAATCTTCAGCGACACATAATTCACTTCAGTTTCCGTCTTCTCCACCAGTTTCACATAATAATACCCGTCGCCATTGCTCGAGAGAAATCTCTCACTCATCTGCCCCGGTTCCAGCGTCATCGCCTTGCTCGACCTTCCCCCGTCCACATTCATGCCATCGACCAGCTGTCCCGTCTCCTCATATTGCACTGCCTCGCCCAACGTCTGCGCCACCGCAAGCAAATCATTCCCGTTTTCCGCCAACGTCCGCTCGATCTCCGTAGCAAGGTTCCGCGCATCGTCGTCCACCGCCTGCACCACTTTCGCTTTCATCAAATTCAGATACAGCATCCGCCGATATTCCATCTTGCTCATCCCGAAATTATCATTCAAAATCTTTAAGAACGCCTCTTCGCTCCGCTCCACACCCCCCACGCGCAAATGCTCATTGAAGGCCTCGGACACTTCCTCTTCCGTCACCTCGATGCCCATTTCCCGCCCCAGTTTCAGCGCATAGGTATATTCCACCGCCAGATCCATCGCCGCCTGCTTATACACTTGTCGCATAGTCTCCTCGTCCGCATCTTCCCCGCCGATCTGCCCACCTTGCTGCTCCGCCGTGATCAAATTACTCCGATAGATCATCAGATAATCACTATACCGAATCTTCTCGCCCGCCACTTCCCCCACCGGCACCGGCAAAACTTGCGTGATCCGATACACCATGTCGCTCGTGTCCTGGAACTTATACAACATCGCCCATCCCGCAATCACCATCGCAATAATCGCCACCAGCGCCACCAAAATCGTATTGATAATCAGCTTATGCTTCGCATATTGCATCGGATACTTGAATTTCCGCCCCTGCGCCAAGACTTCCTCGCGGCGTTCCTCGACTTTCTCCCGTTCCGTTTTTGGTTTCTCTTGAAATAATTTCATTTTTGCGCCTTATCCACTAGATCTTGTAGTATATTATATGTCTTTTCTGGCTGACTGACCATGCTTATCCGCATATTTCCCACCTGCGTCTGCAAAAGCAACGTACCATACCCCAACATCCCGCCAAAAATCCCCGGCACTTCATAACTCAAACTCTGAATCTTATCCAACCCCAAATCCACCACCGACTTCTGGAAAAATCCCTTCTGCCGCACTTGCCGAATCCGCTGATTCGTCACCAGATAATACGAATAGTGCCAGAGCATATACTTTTTCAGCGCGCCCAGCACCCCAATCACCAAACACGCCAGCCAGACGTAAAACAGATATTGATTATCCCGCCAGATCAGCATCGGGATCAATCCCAGCCCCGCCATCACCAGCAAAAACAGCAGCCCCTTCCACGCTGTCATGATATGCCGCCGGAACACCAGCTCGACTTCTTCCCCCTCGCGCTGCCCCTCAAAATCCGCCTTCACTTTGCTCATATACTCTATTATACCATGCCAACATGTGCTATAATGGCGAAAAGAGTTATTTTTACATCTTTGCGGTTAGGGCTTCTTTATACTAGGACTATTCTAGGAAGAGACGAGGAACGGAAGGAGACGTATTCTACATACGTCGACTGAGTACTCGCAGGCTCTGACAACGAAGAGTCCAGTAGAAAGGAGTCCTAAATGGGTAAAGAGAAAGATTTGGTGGAAAGAAGCTTAGTCGTGTTAAAGCCAGACTCGATTCAGCGCGGTATTGTCGGTGAAATTATTACTAGGTTTGAACGTGTCGGCCTGAAAATCGTCGGTATTAAAATGGTGATGCCGGACGAAGATCATTATCGAGCACACTACGAAGAAATCGGCCAAATGATCACCCGCCGGGGCGAACAAGCTTTCCGCTACAACCTCAATTATATGATGACTGGACCGGTGATCGCTATGGTGCTCGAGGGTGTCGAAGCCGTCCCGCTGGTACGCAAAATCGTCGGCCCGACCGAGCCCAAATCCGCGGAAATGGGCACCATTCGTGGCGATTATTCCCACATGAGCTTTGGTTATTCCGATGCTAAAGGTATGGGCGTGCCCAACCTCGTCCATGCCAGCGGCAACAAAGAAGAAGCCAAGAAAGAAATCAAACTCTGGTTCAAAGAAGGCGAACTTTACGATTACTCCGACCTCAACGAAAAATACACCCGCTAGTCCCCAACCCACATCACCTTGTAGGTACACCGTATATACAGTGTACCTACATTTTATATACGATGTATGTACAAATTACAGGCGAACCCACATCTCATATCCATACCATCTAAGTCCATCTACAAAAAGCGACACCGCAAGTGGTGTCTAATCCGATCAACTAGCAAACACGCATCAATCGCTGCCTGCAAAAGCTGCTTGCGATGCCGCTTCCTACAGACAGACGGATACATCAGCAAAATCTGCTAGTTAATAATCGAATTAGACACTTCCATTATAACATCTGACTTATAATTCTAAGTGCAACAGCATAAACCTAATAAGGAGACGGAGATA
>CAZGXB010000018.1:0-18379 GCA_964529615.1 uncultured Candidatus Saccharibacteria bacterium | reverse complement strand
CGCCTTTGAGCTTGTTGAGGACGAGGACAGAGAGAGCTTCGCCTTCGACTTCTTCGGCGATAATGACGAGGTCCTTTTTGCCAGCCTGAGCACATTGCTCGAGGATGGGGAGAAGCTCTTGGGCACTGCTGATCTTCTTATCAGTGACGAGGACGAGAGGTTTATCGAAAACCGCTTCTTGGCGATTGGTATCGGTGATGAAGAAAGGTGAAGAGAAACCTTTGTCGTAAGTGAAACCTTCGACGATTTCCTGCTCCATTTCGAGGCCTTGGCCTTGTTCGACAGTGACGACGCCGTCTTTACCGATTTTATTAATGACGCTGGCGATGAGTTCGCCGATTTCGCGGTCACCGGCGGAGATGGAGGCGACTTCAGCGACTTTTTGGTCGTCGCCTTCGATTTTTTCGGCGGATTTTTCGATAGCCTGGATAACCTCGGCGCCAGCATCTTCGATACCTTTGCGCAGCTCCATGGGGTTGACGCCGGCAGCGATGAGCTTATTAGCCTCGCTGAGGATATGATAAGTCAGGACGGTGACAGTGGTGGTGCCGTCGCCAGCGACTTTGTTGAGATTTTCGGCGGCGGATTTGATGAGTTTGGCGCCGATTTGTTCGCCGAGGTTTTCCTCGGTGCTGCCGAGATCGACAGCGTCGGCGACGGTCACGCCATCGTGGGTGATGGTGGGGGCATCGTAGGATTTTTCGATGACGACGTTTTGGCCTTTGGGCCCGAAAGTGACCTTGACGGCGTCGTAGAGTTGTTTGGCGCCGCTGAGGACTTTGTCGCGGGCCTCGTCGGCATAAAAGATTTTCTTTGGCATTTTATAATTCCTTATTTTAATCTAGCTAGACTATTTATCAATCTGAGTTTTAGGGAATGGGGAGTTTCACGCCAAGATTCTTTTTCGATTTTCCCTTGGTCGCAAAAGTTCCGCGGACGTGACCGCGCTGACTTTTGCTAAAATCGAAAAGAAAATCTTGGGTTCAACTCTTTTATATTCCCTGAAACTCAGATCGACAATTAGTGTAGCTAGTTTCAATTAATGATGATAAAGTGCTAAATCATTTCTGTGATTTCGGGGGATTTGTGCAAGGTGTGTCAGTTCGATTATAGAGTCGCGAGGACGTCTTCTTCTTTGACAATGATATAATCGGTGTCGTCGAGTTTGATATCGGTGGTGGAATAGTTTTTGTAAACGATTTTGTCACCTTTTTTGACGACTTTGACGTCGGGGCCGACAGATTCGACGACGGCATAGGCGGGTTTTTCTTTGGCTTCGCCGAGCAGAATGCCGGATTTGGTTTGGGTCATGGGCTCCTCTTTTTTGGCGACGATGCGATCAGATAATGGTTTTAGTTGCATAATTAACTCTTTAACTCCTTTCGTAATCCTAATATAGCACACAAAATTAGCACTTGCAATAGTTGAGTGCTAAGAAAAAGAGCCACTATGCTGATTTAGAGATTGTAGGTCCAAAGTGATTGTAATCTTCAAAGAAGTGTGGTAGTTTCAAAGTAAGGAGATTTTCAAAGTAAGGAGATTTTCAAAGAAATGGGAAGTTCAAAGGAGCAAAAAAATACTGTGAGGACGACGATGTCAAAGGGGTATCAGATAACGGTGCCAAGTGTGGTGCGGAAGGTGCTGGGCTTGGAGCCGGGAGATCCGGTGATGTTTGACCTGGAAAAGGGGCGGGTGGTCTTGAGGCGAGGTGAGACGCAGGAAGAACAGATGAAAGAGGCGCTAGCAAGGTTAGACGATTGGCGGGAGGGGTTGCCGGAGAAGTCTAAGGAATTGATTAAAAAACATGCTGGGTGGACAGTGAACCAATGCCATGAATATTATGATAACTTGCCGGAGACACAGGCATATCTACGGGAGAAATACGGTGCTTAGGATAAGAGAATCATTAGATACGAACATATTTTTGCGGTTGATTTTGGGCGATGTGCCGGGACAGTGTCTGAAAATACAAGATTTGTTGATGCGGCGAGGCGTGACTTATGAGGTGGCGGATTTGGCGATTACGGAGGCAGTGTATGTCTTGCAAAGTGTTTATAGGTTGCCGCGGGAGGAGATCGTCGAAGGGATTCGGAGTCTAGCGTGGTTTCCGCAGATAAAGTATAATCAAGAGCTGTTTGAGCGGGTGTTTACGATGTATTTACGGTATCCGAAACTGTCATTTGATGATTGTTGTCTAGCAGGGTATGCGGCGGTGAATGAAGCTGAGCCGCTATGGACGTTTGATAAGATGCTAGCGAAGGAGTCGGGGACGGCGAAGCTGTTATAGGTGTGGTTGATAGAAGTCGAAGGGTTGTGATTTGGTTTTTGGGGTATAATAGACGTATGAATATACAGAGTGTGAAGGGAAAAATTCAGAGATTGCCGGGATATAATCAGGTGGTTTTGCCGTGGCATTGGTTGCAGGCGGTGGTTTGCTCCCTGCGGTATGGGCGTCCAGCGAAGAATTTGCGGGTGATCGGCGTGACGGGGACGAATGGGAAAACCACGACGAGTTTCATGATCTGGAAGATGCTGAATGAAGCCGGGCATAAGACGGGCTTGCTCACGACGGTGGGGTGGAGTGAGGACGGGAAGAATTTGCACGCGCAGGTAGCACACATGACGACGGAGAAAGTTTCGATTCTGAATCGGCGGATGCGAGCGGTGGCGGACGCGGGGGCGGAATTTTTGGTCCTCGAGGTGACGTCGCATGCCTTGGCGCAATACCGAATCTTGGGGGTGCCAATCGAGATTGCGGTGTTTACGAATTTGACACATGAGCATCTGGATTATCATAAAACAATGAAAAAATATCGGAAAGCGAAGCTGAAGCTGTTTAAAAAATCGCAGTACGGAGTGGTGAATGCGGATGATTCGAGTGCGATATTCTTCATGGAGTCTTATGCGTATGGTGATATAATTACATACGGAATTGGGCAGGGTGATTTGCGTGCGACAGAGGTAGAGCTGGATGCGAAGGGTGTGAAATATACGTGTCATGATATGAGGCAAAAAAGAGAAAATGCGTCTGGTGATATAAAGATTGAGACGCAGATTCCGGGGAAATTTAATGTTTATAATTCCCTGGCTGCGGTGGGGGTGGGTAAACGTGTGAAGCTGAGTGATGCGGAAATTGCGAATGGGATTAAGGCGCTGGAGGCAGTCGAAGGGCGAATGACGCGGGTGCGCGAGGGGCAGGATTTCGAGGTGATCGTGGATTATGCGCATGCGCCGGATGCGCTGGAGAATGTTTTCCAGAGTGTGAGGGCGGACGGGAGGATTATTAGTGTGCACGGCGGCGCGGGGCAGCGGGATAATTCGACGCGGGCGATTCGCGGGGAGATTTTGGGGAAAAATAGCGATATCGTGATCATTACAGAGGACGATTCGCGCGACGAGGATCCGCGGGAGATCGCGGAGATGTTCGTCGAGGGGGCGGAAAAGGCGGGAAAGGTGCGGGAGAAGGATTTGTTCGTCGTGATAGACCGGCGGGAGGCGATCAAGAAGGCAGTCGGGATGGCGAAGAAGGGGGATGTGGTGCTCGTCCTGGGCAAGGGGCACGAGAAGACGATTCTGCGCAAGGATGGGGCGCATGCGTTTGAGGATGAGAAGGTGGTGAGGGAGGAGCTGAGGGGGTTGGTTTGATTTCAGACCTTAGCTTACGGGATTTTGGTGTAATAATATATAGTGTCTAGTTAGCTAATATTCTGCTGTATTACTATTTCTCCGTTCTGCGAGAGAGACCCACGAACCGTCCCGTGAATAAGAATTCCTGAGTCTATGTCCGATCTTTTACTTTCTTTGAATAGTTATTTTCCACAAGCTTACTTGATGTAGGATAGATAATACATTTATTTATCACTCTTTCTGTTGGTTCTGTTCGAGAGACCCACTCGACATCCCGTCAACTTCACTTCGTTCAGATACCTGGGCGTCGCCTTGGAAAAGAGAATACGAGAGTGTTCTCTTTTCTCTCGGACTCCTACAGGGTGGTACGGGTGTCTCGTTCTGCTCGGTGAGCTTCACCTCGCTTTTAGTCTCTTTCACAGAACAACAGAAAAGAGTGATAGACTAATCCTCAATCTATCCTAGATACAGCGAGCTAAATGTAAAATCAACATTCAACCTTTATCCCACTATACTATGTGCGGAGCGGGTATGTGGATACGGCGGGTGGCTTCATCGGCGGTCTGGGTAATATCGGGCATGCATGGTCGCGAGCTAGCATGATTGACCGAACTTCAACTTTCATTCTGCGCATTAGTGCAGAAGTCGAACCATCGCGGGGTAATAATCGTCATTCTGCTTTCTCCGGACGCGTAGCGGGTTTTCTGATAAAAATCGTTAATAAAGCTCGAAATTTGCAGATTTAACAGGGGCGAAATTAGGTTGAACTTGTAAAGGCTTTATACGTTGGAATAAGAAAGTGATGGATTTCTACATTATCTCTTCCTCACTATACTATGTGCGGAGCGGGTGGCTTACACTGGCCAGCGAGGCCTTGCTGTATGCTGGGATCTATGGTTGGACTTGGGGCGGGATGTCTCATTCGGAAAAATTGCGGGCGTATAATCTTTATTTCAGTGAGGTTAAAGTCGTTGCTCTAAGTTTGAATATTCGACATGATGCTTTCTTCGTCCGGACAATGAAGCATTATGTAGGCGACTTTGTGGCAGAAAAGATAGTTGTAATACAAGCATAGACTCTTCCCTACCATACTATGTGCGGAGCGGATATACTGCTCTGAGTTATGAAGCGTTAAGATATGCGGGAGCAGTGGGCTATGCTTGGGCGGGGTTATCTGATACTGAAGTGATAGACGCTTATTTTATGAGTTTTGCTATGTCTACACTTTATCATAGCGATAATAATGTGCGCTATTATGCTTTGCCCGGACGAGATGCGGGGAGGATTGAGCGCGCAGTGGAGAGTGAGGGGTTCGATTGAAGAATAGGTGAAGGGCGGGCGAGGGTTTTACAAGGTGTTTGTGAAGCTTTGGCGCGATTAGAACTCGCTGGGGATGTAACTGGCGATGCCTTCAGCGATGACGTTTGGCGAGATGTTGAGCGAGGTGGCGATGGCGGCGGCGCAGGCCATATATGATACGATGGGCTCGCCGGTGAGGAAGCTGGCGACGGTGAAAACGCGGGTACCGAAGGCGAGATTGGCTTCAGTTCCCTTGCGATAGAGCTTGGAATGGTCGATGCGGATGTCGGAATCGGACGAGGCGCCGTAGGTGAGGGTTTCGTTCTTGCCGCGGAAGCAGGCGAAATCGGGATAATGGGCGTCATCGCGATTGAGGACGACGACTTCGGGATCCATCTTGAAGAGGTTAGACTTGGCGCTGAGATAAGTGGTTTTATCGGTGTCGGTTAGGCTCGAAGGCACGAAATCGGTCAGAGCAGCGGCGTAAATTGGTAAGCCATAGAAAGTCTCGGCTTCGAGTGAGGTCGCGGGGGCGGTGATGACGGCGTAGGTGGCTTTGGCTTTCCAGGCGTCGTTGAGGAATTTGTGCAGGACGGAAGCCTTGATGGTGTGATCAGAGGCGAGAATGGCGACGGGTTGATTAGCAGTGCGGAGGATTTCGTGGACAAAGTGGGCGACGATGGACTTCCCAGTCGAGCCGGTGATGCAGATGAGTTTCAGGTCGCGCGCAGGATGGCCGTAGTAGGACGCGAGGAGTTTCACCTTGGTGCGTTCAAGACGGGAATGTTTGCGCCGGGGCGCGGATTTCGTATTACCTTCCATAATACCTTGATTATAGCACAAAATAACTGGTGTAAAGCAGAAAAGTTGAAGAAGAGGCGAAATTTGGGGATAGTATAAGCGGAATGGGGTTCGTGTGGAAGAAAATTTGGTGAAATTGGGAAAAAAGCTGTTCTTTTGAGAGAAATATGATACAATATAAGTGTTGCGATGATTCGCAATGTTCATTTTCATTGTCAGGTGGATACGAAGCGTTTTTCGCGGAAATATCCACATATGCACCCGTAGCTCAGCTGGATAGAGCGTTGGCTTGCGGAGCCAAAGGTCGTAGGTTCGAATCCTGTCGGGTGTACCACGAAAACCCACAATCTTTTGATTGTGGGGTTTCGTGGTTTTGTAATCCGACAGGAACGAGAACCGGAGGTTCGGGATGCGGGAATGGCTGTAGGACAAAGAGAAAACAGGTTTTCTCTTTGGACGCTACGACCGCAGCAGCTTTTTCGTGAGAAAAAGCTGTTCCTGTCGAGTGATTATAATATATGCTTTTACCCCAACATACTATGTGCGGAGCGGAGTGCTTAGTATGCTCTATGGGACGGTGTGGTATGTGGGAGTGAACGGCGTGGCTTGGTCGCAAGATGTACCGATGGAAAAAGTCGAGGCGTATTATCTTTATTTCAATAGTTCGAGCGTTGAATCATCGAACCATGATGGGCGGTATCGTGCTTTCCGCGTCCGGTAATGCAGTATGAAGTTTGGACTTTTTTATGATGAAAAAAATGGTTAATAAGGCTCCAAAAATTACCTAAAATTCTTTAATAAACCCCAAAATCCGCAGATTTAACAGAGAGAAAATGAAGTTGAACTTGTAAAGGCTTTACAAGTTGGATTGGACGGCGAAAGCAAGATAGCGATTATAGCCATTTGAATGCGTGATGTTAGATTCGTAAAAACTAAGGAAGAGGGCGAAGGCGACTTCAGAGCGAGCTCTACCAGACCAACCGTAGCCATTAGTTCCTGCATTGTGTAGCATAATGCTACTTCTTTCGACATACCCGCTTCGCACATAGTATGGTGGGGGAAAGGTAAAGTTGACATTTGGTGGCGGTTTGGCATATTATTATGGTAATGGTTGGATTGAGGAGACGATGGTTGGGTGGTGTTTGTTTGATGGCCTTGTTTGTGGCGGGATTTTGGTTGCCGAATACATATGCAGAGCCGGCGCCGAGCGCTGGACCTTCAGGCGGTGGCGCGAGCAACGAATCTCGTCCACCAGAGACGGGCACAGAACGAGTGGATCATGGTAACGCGGCTGGCGGGACTTCTAGCGGCACAGGAGATACGGGATCATCTGCAAGCGGTGATACTTCTTCTGAGGAGGCGGGTATTCCAAAGCCGTCGAGTTCTGGTGATTCCCCGCTATCAAATGGTCAGCTAGAGATGATGAACCAGAATGGTATCAATTATTATAATCCTGAAGGAGGGTGTTTTGAGTCGGCAGGTGGAGGAGTAGGTGGAGGTGGAAATGATGCAGCGATGACGGGAAAGGGGGCGGCTTCTCTATCTGCGGCTCAAGCAGATTTTGCGAGAAAGTGGCATGATTTTGTTGTTGATTTATCAATAAAATATGGTATTCCTTGGGAGGTGGCGCTAGCACAAGGAGTTCATGAATCAACGGCGGGTACGTCTAAAATGGCGAAAGAACGAAGGAATTTTCATGGCATCAATGCTCAGACTCGTCATCCGGAAAGGGCGTATTACTATAAGACTGATAATGACGGTTGGATAGGGTATTTTTGGAACTTAGTGCATCAGGGTGGATATATTAAGAAGGGATTGTGTAAGGGGAAGGCGATAACTGATCCATACGCTGCACTGGAAGCGATTGCGAAAAATGGATATGCTACTGATACGGACTATATTCCGAAAAATACACCTTTGATTAAATCGATGGAGAAATTGGCGCAGGCGGAAGGATGGAAGAGTTCGGCGGAGCTTGCTAAGGAGCATCCGGAGATGCTGACAAATGCAGAGATAATCGCGAAAGGTAATTCGAAAAAAAATCCGTACAAAAGATCAGGGGGCGGAAAGAAGGGTAATCCATTTTCGTTTAAGTTTGTGGGGTTGAAAGGTGGCTCTACGGCGCAATCTACGGAAGGAGCGAGTGATGATAGTGATTCCGGGGAAATGGTGGACGTGTGTGCGACTGCGAGTGGTGAGGGGAATGGCGATATTAATCGAACCGCTCTGGAACTAGCTTGGCCAGAACATGCCAAACATGGTTGTACGCCTAAACCAGAGTATAAGGAAGCAATGAGCAAGGCTGGAACGACTCGTGGCACAGGTCCTGGATGCGATTGTGCCGTATTTGTTGAGACGGTTGTGCTTTATTCTGGTGCGGATCCGAAATTTCCTAAGAAGAAGATTACGACGGGTGTGTTGGAATATTTGGCAGGTAATAAAACTGATTGGCAAGAAATTCCAAATACGGGAAATACGGCGGATTTAGCGCCTGGGGATATTATGGTGATTGGTCATACTAATGGTAGAGTAGGACATGTTCAGATATTTGTACGACGTGAGGACGGACAAACAGGGATAGCGTCAGCTTCACTTAACTCGCGATCGGGAGACTTTACTACATCGGTTAGCTTCGAGGCTAAGGGACGTGGAAAATACCGGATATTTCGGAATAAAAATAGTACATCAAGTGAGGATAGTGATTATGATATGTCTGATGGATAAGTGAGAGGTAAAGTAGATGCAAATAGATGATTTTACTACAAAGTTTGAGAGGAAGATTCAGCGACGGTGGATGATAGCGATTGGAGCTGTGGTTGGTTTTGTAGTTCTCGTGATGGCGCTGATTGTGATTGCTGTGGTCAATATGCATAAGACTACGACGGTTGAGCTAGTGGTTGCGCCATCGTTTGCGGATATAACTGCGAATGGAAAGAAGATTGCCTCTGGAGGAGAACGAACGATAAAGTACTATCCAGGAAATTACGAAATAGAAATTGTTGCTGACGGGTTTCATTCGCAGAAGATGACTATGAACTTTGAGGATAATGGAACGACTCATATTTATACATATTTGGAACCGACGGATGATAATGCTGATTTTTATGATTTAGAGGAAAATAAGAAAGAGTATGATTTGGCACAGATGGCGATGGATAAGCAGGCAATATTATCGACAGAAGAGTACGCCGAAAAATATCCAATCACGAATGTGTTGCCGTACTGGGTGGAAGATTATAATGAATTTGGTCGTCCACAAGGATTTCGAATTGATTATGGTGAGTTTGAGGGGTGCGAGACGGATTTTTGCTTGCAAGTGACTGCCTATAAGCGGAGTGGATTGGAACGAGCAAAGGAATATATCAAGGAGAAGGGTTTTAATCCGGATGATTTCGAAATATTGTTTAACTATCAACCGGTTGAAGCGTTGAAGCCGGAAGATTTTCCGGAGGGTGTAAGGCAGTCATTGATTGATTCAGGCTTCTTCGAGCAGGAAGAAATGTAGCTTTACATAGAGGCGGGGTCGCGTTAGCTTACTGTTTGTTTAGGATTGGACGAAAGGGGGCGCTTGTATTATAATGAAGGATATGTTAGAGAGGTTCATGGGTGGTAAGCATAGCATGAACGGCGTTGAGCGTTCGCGGAAGGCGGCGAAGACGTCGCAGGGGCAGGTTGCGGCGAAATCGCGGAAGGTGGAGAGCGGAAAAGATGCGGAGAAGATGGAGACTGCGGAGGAGCGGGCGGAGCGTTTGCAACGGAAGTTGGTGAAATATTTTGCGGTGGATGAGGAAAAAATCCACCTGGATCCGCAGCAGACAGACGCTGATCCGGCGAAGTGGGCGGCGGCGCGGCGGGAGATGGCTGAGAATAGCCGGGCGGAGATTTTGGCGAGTTTTGATGTCGAGGTGGACGGGAGATTGCGGGAGAAAGTGCTGGACGACATAGCTCTGGGGCGGATTGGAGAGCGGGAAATCCGAGAATGTTTGATGAAGATTAAAGGTCCGCTGGAGACGGAAGGAGCGGAGGCGATTTTCGCGAAGATTGATGAGGATGCGAAGCAGAAGCAGATCCTGGTGGTGACGACGGGCGGGCGAATGAAGGATTGGGCGAAGGCGAATGTGGAGATGGTGCAGAATGCTCTGACCCGAGTGGTGGGAGGATGGGACTTGAGGACGCCGGCGGGTTTCGCGGAGTTTAAGCGGAAGTTTTTGCGGGGCATTGCGGAAAAGGCGTCGGAGGAGCAGCGACAGGCCTATACCGAGTCGATGAAGGAGTTCGAGGAGGCGCTATATGGGCGGAAATTGGAATATTATCGACAATATTTAGCTCTTACTCGGGAGGCGAATGCGGAATTTGAGCAGGCGGGGACGAAAGAGCGACCGAAGCGGCCGGAACAGAGGGCGCGAAGTGGACGCGGGTTCGTGAGTATGCCGGAGAAATTAGGCAAGCATGAATATGAGGCGAAGCGTAATTCCCTCTTGCAGAAGGCGGTGATTTATGGTGATCCGTGGGAAGTGAACGGGCGAGAATATCGCTTGAGCGCACAGCAGCTAGACAAGGCGGGCTTGGCACCGGTATATGAGGCGGAGATCGATGGGCGGAAAATATATTTGTCGGAGATTTTCCAGTTGGATTCGGGGCGGCCGGCGGTGATTGGTTATGTGGCGACGGATACGGATGAGATTTTGGTGAATTCGTATTACCGAGGGTTGACGAGCGGGGTGTGGCGGATGTTGCCGGATTTTGTGCGGCATCCGAATGCGATGAAGATTGATTGGTACGGCGAGGGGTATGGACGGGAGTCCTTAGTAGTGCCGATTGAGATGCAGCAAGTTTTGGCGCAGATCGAGAATCAATATGGGCGGAAACAGATTAGTGCGGCGAATACGGACTTTCTTTTCGCGGGGATGACGCGGAGTTATAGCTCGAAGCAGGAATATATGGAGAAATTGGCACAGGGACAGATGAGCGGGAATTATTATGACGAGGTGGCGCCGCAATCGTATAATCATGATTTCCCGCTGATGGCGGAGCAAAAACGGCCGCCATATACGCAGTCGGTGAATGTGCAGATTGCGCCGGATTTTGCGAAAGTGGTGGCGGAATATCGGACGACGACGCACTTCGCTGGGCCGACTTTTGTGCAGGCGTTCGTGTCGCATAGCGGCGAGTATAAGTATGCCTTCGACCGGGACCCGAGAGGGCGAGTGTGGGTGAGCCAGATCGAGAAATTGACGGCGCCGGTGACAGCGGCGGGGTTGAGAGCGGACTGGGTGGCGGCGTGTGATTTGACGACAGCGCTGTATGAGCTGTCGGGAACGGCGGGGATTTATGGCGACCCGACGGATACGCGGGGATCGTACCAATGTATGTGGAAAAATTATCTCAGTCGGGTGCCCTTGATTGAGGATTACGCAAAAAATAGGATGGCGGAAGAAAAGTGAATATAATACGTCAGCCGAATGATTATGTTCCCTATCGCAAGCGGAGCTACGAATCGCAGAGGGCAACGCTCGAGGCGGCACAGCGACACGCGGAGCAATATTTCGAGGCGGAGGGACAGCGTGAGGGGGCGCAGGAAGTGGAGGCGACTGAGCCAGAGCAGAAGACGGAAAAAGTTGACCTGGGCAGGCAAGTGACGAACTTGACCGAGCAACGGAGTGCGGAAATAATGTCGAATCTGCGAATGGACGGAGATCCTTGGCGCCAAGGGGGTAGAGAATAAAATCTGACGAAGGAAAATTTAGAGATGGCGGGTCTTGCGCCAGAGTATGCTGTGATAATTGATGGACAAGGAGTGGCGCTGTCGAATTTGTATAAAGCGGATGGGCGTTCAGCGGTGATGGCGTATGTGCCGACGACGGAAGGAGTGAAAGCGCGATCATACTATATGAGTAAGTCGCAGGGGGTGTGGCGGTATGTTCCGGAATATATCCGAAAGCAGAATGGCGAAGGGGTGGATTGGATTGGTAAGGGATATAGTGAAGAATCAACGACCTTGCCTTGTCAGCTGCAATGGGCGCTGACGATGTTGACCATGAAAGTGGGAGAAAAGCCGTTGAGAGGTGGAATTAATCCGAGTTTTTGTTTGTTTGGGACGGCGAAGGCGTATGAATCGCGGGCGGAATATGCCGAGGCGATACGTAATGGTACGCGGCGAGGCGATTATTATAGAGAGGTGATGCCGGGGGCGGACTCGACGGAGATACCGTCGAAGACGAAGATTGCTCCGGAAGCAGTGCAGATCAACGCAGTGGAGGGGCCGAATTTTGCGAAGAAAGTCATGAGTTATTTTACAAAAATGAATAAAGTAGGCTTGGCGCAGGCGGAGGCGTTTGAGGCCAAGGATCAGCAGGCGATTTGGCTAATGTGTCACGACGCGCGAGGGAGAGCGTGGGTGGGCGGAAAAGAGATCAAATCTCCCATAACTTCCACTGGACTGAGACAGCGATGGACGAAGCTGGGGGATTTGGCGACACCGCTATATGAATATGGGTCTCAGACGGGTGGGTATGGTGATGTGACCGATACGGATGGAAAATATCAGTGTATGTGGAAGAATTATCTGAGTAGGGTACCGCTGATTCAGGAGTATTTGCGGCATGGGCATTTATAATTTCCGAGGCTGCGGGGGATATATATTATAGTCTCAACCTCACTAATACTATGTGCGGAGCGGGTATGCGAATATTCAACATGGAGCTATGCGGTGGACGGGGATGATTGGCTATATTTGGTCGCTGCATTCACTAGTAAAAGAAGAGAAAATAGTGGCTCACTATCTTTACATTGACACGTTTACTGTAAATCCGATAAGCGATAATCCACGCTTTTGTGCTTTTCGCGTCGGTTGCCTTTTCGTGAATAGTTACATTATCTTTACCTTACTATACTATGTGCGGAGCGGAAATACTAATGTGGCTTATGGCGCACTAAGGGCGGCTGGTCCTGATGGTTATGGTTGGTCGGGCTTTGCGCGTTCTACTGTCTTGAGCTCATATTATCTTTATTATCATGATGTTGGTGTCGGTCCTTCAGATTATTACAGCAGTCGCTATATTGCTTTGCTCGTCCAAAATACTATACAATCATAATCTTTACCTTACTATACTATGTGCGGAGCGGATACATTATTGTATATTATGGTACTTTGAGGTTTGCGGGGGTTGATGCTGATTATTGGTCTTGCACGGCTCGGCCTGAGGCTGATTATACATATAGCCTTAATTTTAATAGTGCCGGAGTTGACTCTACATATAATTACGCTAGGTATTCTGCTTTCCCTGTTCGTTGGGATCCCTGGAAGAGGTAATATCGGAGCAACCTTTTCCTTTAGCGTCAGCTAAAGGAAAAGAAGTCTAGACATGACCGATATGATAAGGTACAATGAAATTGTTAAGTTGGTTATTGTTGCTTATTGTCGATGATGACAACGGCAACAATAATTTTTTGTTCATGGACTTTTGGTCGGTTCGCCAGAAGCTTGAACAAGAAAACGATGATGTGCTTTAGCATATGCATCTCCTTCCTACAGAATCCAATGACCCACACTCTACGCTATCAAATGACTAGAGATTACAGTTGCTCCAGGAAGTAGTATATAGCATACTCGGCAAAATATACTAGCACAAGTGTGATGAAAAATATGTCTGGCCGTATTACTATTTTTCCGTTCTGTGAGAGAGACCCACTCCAGCGCCTGTCTTTACAGGGCGCGTCTTCTGCTCGCTCAGCTTTACGACTGCGTCGTTCCCGCGGTCATAGCGTCCAAAGAAAAAGTAAACTTTTTCTTTGTGCTACAGCCATTCCCACGTTTCGCTCGCTTTTAGTCTCTCTCAGAGAAGGAGAAATAGTAATATACTCACACATAGGCATCATCTCTTCTTCACTTTCTTTTCGGGAATTAAAGCTATCTTATTTCCGATGCTGCAACGGACGGGCAAAGCATTATGCCGCGCACTATTCTCCATTGGCCGGACATTAGGACTATAAACCCCGAGGAAATACGCATTAGTGGTGCCAGACTGAGCGGTTCGCGCCCAATAGTAGCCATATTCCCCCGCCGGTCGCAATGCACCATAGACGACATGACTAATCCCGCTCCGCACATAGTATAGTGGGGTATAGACAATGATTTATAGTCCCAACTCGTAAAGCCTTTACAAGTTCAACCTAATTTTCTCTCTGTTAGATCTCTGGAATTTAGGCTTTATTAACAAAAATGTCAATCAAAATACTAATGCATTATATCATTCCCTCCACTCAACAATACTATGTGCGGAGCGGGTATATTAATTTGGTCAATGCACGTTTTCGGAATGCTGGCTTAAATGGTTATGATTGGTCGGGTTTTGCGCGGACGGTGGGTTGGTACACATATTATCTTCTGTTTCATAAGACTAACGTTTTCCCGAGTGAAGGTAATTTTCGCTATCATGCTTTCGCCGGTCGGAATACTGGGGTTGTGATGATTAATTTTATGGTTGGGAGATTGGGGAATTGAAGAGGTTTAAATAGACGCGGCGTCGTCTGCGTAATCGTCGTAGGTTTCGTAATCGATGTCGGGGGGATCATCGGGCATATCTTCATCTTCTTCATTCTCAAAGATGTCTTCGATTTCGTCAATGGTAGATGAGTCGAGAGTGAGATTGGAGTAAAAATATGTGTAGTCGTCAAGATTAAAACCACTGGCGGCGAGGTCAGTACGAACGAGATTGAGGATTTCGGGAGTGGCGGTTTCGGCGTAGCCAGAAATTTTGAGACAGAGGCTGGAGGCGCATTCGGAAAAATAATTATACTCAAGGTTGGCAATGATGCAGACGTCGCCATCGCATTGATCGAGCTCGATAGTGCCAAGGCCTTTTAGAGAGACTTTGTGTATGAAATCGTCAGCGGAAGTGTCATCGTCGGTGAGCAATTTGGGGCCGGTATAGAAGAAGTCCCAGGGTTGATAACCATAGGCGGAGGCGAGGAGAGAAAGGGAGTCTTTATTTTGTGACTCGGTATAATATGTCCAATCATTGTTGCTAGGAACGAGGTAGGTGACGATTTTGTTGACGGTGCCGCTTTTCAAATCTAGACGGAGCGTCTTAGGCTGGAAGCCATCGGCGGAAATAGTGACTTCGGCTTGTTTCTTGGGTGTGAGCTGGTGAGATCCGTTTGTGTAAGTCTTGCCGTTGATGGTGACGGTGGCGTTTGTGGGGGCGATTTGGAGGATGAGCGTGGCGGAACGCAAATATGTCGTCAAGAAGACTATAATGGCGACGATGACAGTGATGAGAGCAAGAATAAGTGCAATAAATTTTGGTTTGAGTTTGAGGTGAAGTTTATTCATCGCTTTCACTCCGAGCATAATTATTAGCGGCGTCGAGGACATCGGGAGGAGCGTCCGGGGTGTTGTAAGTCGTGAGGAGGGGTTGGGGCGTGCCGGCGAGAGTCCAGGAATCGCCTTGTTTTTTCAGGAGGGCAAGGTAAGGGACGTAATCGGTTAAGCTAGTACTAGACTGGCTGTCGGTAATGGTGAAATTCTTCTCGAGGACGGTGTAATAATAGTCACCTGAAGTTTGGCCGGAGCGAACTTGGAAATCAGGGACGGAGGAGAAACCAGTGCGGAGGAATTGAGTGGGGCGAGTCTCGGAGTTGGACTGGAATTGATTCTCAAAGGGGTTGGCGTAATTATGAAATTTGATGTCGTAGTCGGCGAGAGAAAGGTCAGGATCGAAACTCTGGAGGATCTCGCACGAGGCGCTGAGAGCGACGGGATCGTCGGGCTGTTCGATATGAACGTCGATGGTGAGGTCGGAATAGTCGGGACTGAATTCGTAAGTGATATAGAAAGTATCGTCGAGAGTGCTGTAAGGGAGGTAGTTGAGGAGGGGGTATTTTTGTGCCAGTTTTTCGTTGATCGTAGTGTCGGTTATAGTATTGGCCAGGTCGAGTTCTTCAAGATAGGAGAAGATTTCTTCTTCAGATGCGTTGGTAGGAATAAGATAGCCAAAGACCGAATTATTATAGTTATTGATATTAATAGTTGTTTCCTGATAATATGAGCCGTCAATAAAAGCAGAAAAAGTATAGTCGCCGGGAGAGAGATAAATAGTGGAATGATTGAGGTTCTTGTTGCGATGGTTAAGGTAAACTATCGCTTCATCTGGTTTGTAATCGATGACGACTTTGATCTTGCCGGAATGGCTGATAGTCAAAATTACGCTGGCGATAATAATTATTCCAATGATGCCAAGAATAGTAAGTAGGGTATTGCGAGCGATTTTGTTGTTCTTAATCATTTGCCAATACATATATGAATCCTTGGTTATTGTTTTTTGCAGATGTTATATCTGGTTGAGCTGCCTTTGTCAATGTAGTCAAAATGCATGAGATCGGAATAGCTACTGAAACATCCTCCCCAGTAGAAGCCATGTTTGCGCCAGACGGTGACGACTTTGTCGTTAACTTTATAGGGGTCAGTGCCATTGGGCTTGTATGTACTAGTGTTATTAACCAGTGGATTTGCGTCCCAGTTGACGTCGATGGCTGCGCCTAGACTATGCCGCGAACGCTTGCTTGTGCCAGATACGTTTTTCCAGACATAAGCAGCGGTATCGCCGCTACGGGTGCGAAAACCGAGGTTGAGGAGGTCTTGGAAGACAGCAGTGTATTCAGCAGCAAGTTTTTTATGCACGGTAAGTTTCATGGTAGTTTGTTTGCCTTGTTTGTTGAGGACCGGGACCTGAATGGTAGTGAGGTATTTTTGCATGGAACTTGAGCTAGTTGGGGCGCCTTTGCCATCAAAAAGATATTTAATACGGTCACCTTTGGCGACGGCGGCAGCTTCTCCGGGATTGACATTTACGCCGACATCGCCGTCGTAGCTGTTAACACTGTCACAACCATAGCTTTTTCCGCTGGTGTTTTCCGCGATATTGTTAACGTTGCCGACAAAACGATAGACATCATAGCCTTTGAGATCTTTTTTGGCAACATTGCGTAGGTGGCCAGCGCTACCGCTACCACCAATCCCTTTACTATCACCGATACCGCCTTCGGCGATGCCAACTTTTCCGTTGTTGCGCCTGACGAAAATTTCGCTATGGTCGCTATTGTTAAGAATGTCGCCGGGCTGGAGATTCTTTTTGAGATCGTCTTTGGTTTTTAGACCTTTGGTCTTGCCGGTGGTGCCGATGTATTGCCAAATTTTGGGATGTTCCTTGAGATATTTGCTTACAGTGCTTGAACCGCCTTTGAAAGCGATGTCGGGATCGACGCCAGAATAACGGATAACAGTGGCTGCGAAGGCGGAACAGCGGCAACCGTCGTAGTTATTGTTTTTGTCTTTGTCGGTGCCGACGGTTTTCATGGCGGTGAGATATTCGGGTTTGGGATTGCACTTTGTGGGTCTTTTCTCACGGGCGAAGGCGAGGGCGGTGGCGTTGATGTCGCCGGTGTTTTGGGCGACGGCGATTTGGTTGTCGCGCGAGCTGGACTGGGCGAGAGTGGCATTATTGGATGCGAGAATCGTCTGGTCCGAGCGGGAGGAGGTGAGGATTTGGGAATGATTTTGGGCGATTTTGACTGAGGCTTCGTACTCGAGATAATTGGTATAGATAGACTCGGCGTTGGCGCGGCGGATGTTGGTGGCGGGGTAGTGGAGGCGCTGGGTGAGGTTGCGGGCGAAGGAATCGATGATGACGCCGGAGCCGGAAGAGTGGGGTGTGGGGGCGGAGGTGACGAGGAAGAGGTCAGCGTAGCTGGCGGCGGCGAGTTCGCTGGTTTGATGGTCGGTTTGGCTGAGGCCATCGAGGAATTTTTGGAAATTTGGAGTGTTGACGAGATAGATGATTTGAGCCTTGATAGCTTCGCGCGCGATGTTGTCCGGGGCGGAGCTGGGAGTGTCGGGAGAGTGCCAGTAGTCGCCAAGGGCGGTGACTTCGGCGAGTAGGGGCTGGATATCTGTGCTGGGCCACCCAAGTAGGCCATAGCGGTCGTCAACCTTGAGATAGGGGTCGAAATCGCTATCTTGCTGGATGTTGCCCATGACGCCGGCGATGGCGGCGGCGTTGCCGGAGAAGCCGCGGACGCTGGCGGCGATAAGTGCGTTCCAGACGAGCTCTTGATAGTTATCGCCAGGGGCGACGATGAGATTGCTGCAATAGCTGGGGTCGTTATAAGTGAAGCTGGCGAGGGTGGAGTTCTCGGAAAGAGTGCTGGTACTGAGGGTGGCAGTCGCGGAGTCATTATCAGCGGCGCGCTGGGCGCAGGAACTGGGTGTAGGTGTGGCGGTACCAGTTGAATTATCTTGGCGTGAGCTGAGCGCGAATAATGACGCTCCGAGCAAGACGGCACACAAAAAGAACGGAAGGAATTTGGAATGGCGACGGTGGGCGCGCGGGGATTTTCGCTGAGAGCGATGATTATCTAGGCCGTTCGGGCCGTTTGGACCGAATGAGCTGTCTGGGCGCGAAAAATGTGGCGCGCTAGGCTGATGTTTGGTTTCCACTAACATTAATATGATTATAGCAAAAATATGGGTTTCGTGGGAGAAAATATCTATTGGAGGATTTTGATTATGCTTGAGATAGTAATTTTGCAGAATTTTGTTATATACTCCAGCCCGGGCATTGCCCCGAGGCTCTGCCTCGCGGGTTAAAGTGTG
>CAZGXB010000017.1:0-20174 GCA_964529615.1 uncultured Candidatus Saccharibacteria bacterium | reverse complement strand
CTACGCTACCAAGATAAGTTGCTCCTAGTTGTTGCATGAAAGGGGAGGTTGACAAGAGTTTGGTATATGACTGGTTAATATTCCATATCGTCGTAAGTGATTGTCCCTGCTCCACCAGTAGCAAATAGTGTGTCACCGACGATGAGCTTGCCCAAGTCGCTTACTAGTACCGTACTTAGGTTGGCTATTTCTTCAGGCATTGCTAGTCGACCGGAAGGGTTTTGGGGGAGATTTATATCATTGGCGTTGGCTTTATTCAGCATGGCTGTAGCCGTGGGGCCTGGTGCAATGCTGTTGACTATGATTCCATCTTGTATGGCAACTTTGGCTAAGCCTTTTGTTAAACCAAGTGTGCCCCACTTAGAAACGATATAAGGACTATTAGCCGGTCTTAATGATGATGCGGAGGCAATATTTAATATATTGCCAGTGATATGGTGTTGTTTCATATAATTATAGAAATATTGTGCTATAAAATACGTTCCTTCGAGATTTACTTTTGCCAGATCTTCAAAATCATTAATTGAGGTTTTACCGAATGAAGAACCTTTGCTAGTCCCAGCATTATTAACTAAGATATCGATTTTATGAGGATAGTTTTTAATAAAAGCGTCGATCTTGTCATTAATGAGTTTAGTGTTCGATATATCGATAACCAAACAATCGATACTCTGGTCGTGCGAATGAACACTTTTGAGTTCATTTAATGCGGTTTGTAGTTTTTCATGATTTTTGCCACATATGACAATATTAGCCCCATTCTGTAAGAAGCTTTTGGCAATAGCTAGACCAATTCCGCTACTTCCTCCCGTGATAAAGGCGGTTCTGCCTTCCAATAAGTTTCCATGAAGTACTGGATATGGCGTCGGAATTTTTACCGAAAGATTCCTTTTGATTTGGGCCATTATTGATTTAATACGTTTTTTCATTGAGCGCCTATTTTGTGATAATTTTTTTCATGATAGAGATTGTTTCGCTCGGCAAGATTTTTTTGGCGGTCTTTTTTATATTGTGTTTGGCAGCATCAGTGGCGCTAGTTTTTAAATTGCGAATATATTTCAAGGCTGCGCTTTCTTCCTCTGGGTCTGTGAAAACCTCTAGTAAGATGGGGTGTTTGCCAATCTTTGGATCACTTATAATTTTGTTGAGTTTGAGGAATTCCTGTTTATTGTGCGCACTATAGTAATCAAAGCCAAGATCTTGAGCGTAGTCGCTCACTAATTTATTAGATTGATTGCCGAAGTGACCGTCAGCAGCAATAAATTTGCCAATTTTATCTTTTCCTACTGCGTGAGCATAGTGATTGTAATGATGAAACTCAGTGCCACAACCGTTGTTTATAAGAATAATTCTTAGATTATTGCCTAAGTAGCGGTTTCCGAGAGCATTCATGTCATAGAAAAAGGCTAGGTCGCCTAATATACAATAATGTATAGCGTCTTTATGGCACAATGAGGACCCTAATGTGGTCGATAAAGGACCATCAATACCGAAACCTCCAGTATTGCTTGAAATATATAATTCTTTGGGTTCGCAGGAATAATTCCACGACCTTAAAGAGTTGAGGATTCCGAGATGTACATATGATTTTTCTGGTATTGTTGCGGCTAGTTTGCTTGCTATCCAAATGTTGGAAAATGGTATTTTATCATAATCACAATGAGACGTGATATCCAGAATTTCATTCTCGCAAGTTTTGTATTGCTTTGTCGCCTTTCGTTCAGATACTAGGGCATTGTATTGCTGGAAGAATTGCTCTTCTGACATTTGAAAGACGTTAGTCAATTTCTGGAATGTATCTCTGACGGCTCCGTCCGTATTTACGCGATAAACTTTTTGGGTTGAAAAACGCATATATGAGCCTGAGATATTGCCAAGGTGGATAATTATATCGAATTTCTTGGCTGGAGAGTCGTAATTGTCTTGGTCGCAGATGATATTGCCAAGAACCTTATATTTACCATAGTAGTTGCTCGTTGCGTCACATAGAACGACTGCGTCATATTTTTCGCAGAATTCTTCGATTAATTGTTGAAGCGGCTGTTTGACTGGTGGATGGTTGCCTATAAAGATGCCGATTTTTTTATCTTGTATATTGGGAAAAGTATCGCCTAGAGTTATGCGGTTGATTTTTCGTACCGTAGGCAATTTTTTTGTATTAAATTCTGCGTCAAATGAAGTGACTATATCGATATGGACCGGTCCTCCACCGTTATGCGTTAGTTCAAGTAAAGCGTCGTTAATGGCTGTATTACAAGCCCATTCATCCTCGCTCGTATGTACTGACGGTACTTGTACGCTTTTTTTGACAATATCGTTTAGAGTAGTGCTTCGATCAATGACTTGTGGTATATGATGCCCAATTTTGCCAAGGTGCTGTGTGGCGGTAATGGCTAACACTGGTACTTGGTTATAGTATGCTTCGGTGAGTCCTGGCATGTAATTGCGTGAGGCAGTGGCGCCGGTACAGGTTAGCGCGACCGGCTCACCACTTTCTTGCGCTAGCCCATAGGCCATGTATGCCGCTGAGCGTTCATCTACGCATGAGTAGATCTCAAAAAACTCATCATCTTGGATACTGCCAGTAAAAGTAATATTCATAGCTCCTGGGCTTGCAATGATTTTTCTGATACCGTGCTCTTTGAGGAGTGCGATAAGGATTTGAACGTTTTTTAAATTGGCGTATTTTGTCACAATTACTCCTTATTTGCGTTTAAGTGCTCGCCTGTATGGTGATTTTTTAGTTATTAGCTCTATAACGTAAAGAATGTTGTTTTTATTGTATATGTATGCACTGGTAATTGCAAGTATAATATTAAGTAGTGCGATAATGGGGTTTCGTACATAATATAAGCCGCTCACGGCGACACAGCTAATAATGAGGTTCGCGAAAATGGCTTTGTTGAACTGAACTTTGATATATTTTGAATTAATATCAATTAAACGATGGATAAACAATATGAAATACGAAATAAGTGTTGAGAGAACGGCGGCATAGACGCCAATGAATTTTACGGTCAGCAAGTCTATACTGATATTGACAATGGCGGCGATGATTGACGTGACCGCGATGGCTCTCGTGTTGCCTTTGGCGGTGTAAATTGTGCTGTAGAGCCCTACGAAGACTTGAAAAGTGGTGGCGATTGTGGCGATTGGGACTAGATTATATGCGTCATTGTAGTCTGGGTCGATCAAAATACGAAAAATGATTGGCATAAAAGCAATAAGAAGAGTGCCGAAAGAAACAAAGATTTGTGATATCGCGGTAAAGATTTTATTATAGAATTGTTCAAAATCTTGATCTTTGATATGAAGTGCTACAGATTCTGCTAGGCTCATATAGAAAACGTTATATAAGAGAATACCTACTGATGAGAATTTATAAGCAATTGCCAAAATGCCGGTTGCTGATAACCCCATGAAACCTGAGATGACGATCCTATCAGATGACAAGAACATCCACCATGACAGCGAGTTGAAGACGACTGGTATGGAGTAATGCAGCAACGATTTTAAGATTTTTTTATCGGTGTAAGCTGTCGAAATATATTTTGGTAGCTTAAGCTTGGTAAATAAATATATAGTACTAACAACATATCCGATAGCGGATGCATATAATAACCCGGTAACTCTAAAATGCAGAGCGATGAGGAAGAAGATGTTCAGGCTGATTGTGGCAATTGTGGATAAAAAGCCAGAAATAGCATAAGCCTTATTGTCGCCCATGCCGCGAGCTACTTGCATAGCGAACCCAAACATACTGTTGGTCATAATGTTGAGGATGATAAACCATTTATATTCATAATTGATGATTGGGCTGAAAATTAGAAAAACGATAAAACCAATGATGTTGGCTGCTAGCATAAAGAAAAAAGTAGAAGAAATTAATTTGCGAGTTTCGTTTTTATTGCCACGCGTGTCGATTAAGAAGCGAAACACCCCTTGTTCAATTTGCAGCCCGATGAGAGGCAATAGTAATGTGACGATTGTATTGGCGAGTTCGACTGCGCCATATTCGTCTGGTGAAAGAATGCCGGTATATAGGGGCAGGAGCAGAAATTGGGCAATTTTCGTACAAAGATTGCCTATCAATAGGATCATAGTGTTTTTCGTAAAGTCGTTAGTTCTACTCATTGCGCTAGTGTTTTGTTATTCGCTATATTTTATCACGTATCATCATTTATCAATGTTATTATATAGCCACTGAATTGATGTGCCGCGATGCTGCTTAATTAGGTTGTTTACTTTTTTCCAATCAATATCTTGATGAAGTACGCGATTAACTTCTTGGCTATTAGATACAATTCGTTCAGATAGCTTTATCGTGTTAAGTAAAGTGGTGATACGATCGGAGTATTTTGCCAGGACGACGAAGAATTTTTTATTAAAAATAGCAGCTAGTGCTGTTCCATGGAAGCTAGTAGTGACGACATATTCAGCATTTGCGATTAGATTAACAAAATCTTCGGGCCCATAGGTATAATATGATTTGCTCTTTTTAATAAAATGATGTTTGAAGTCGCAGCGTTTGGGGTGAAGGATTTCGCAACCAGTTTGTTGAGCTAGGCTGTTTGCAACTTCGTATAGTAAATCGGGTTCATTTCCAACGCTATAAACGAGAATGTATTTTTTATCATGTAGACGTTTATGGCTATGGTCTATAACCTGCTTCCATTCTGACTGTGTAAGAAGTAGTGAGGGATCGAGGGTCACGGTGATTGGTGATTTGAGTTTTTGGGAAAGTAGCGTAGATAGTGATTGTTCGCGAACGGAGATAGCGTCAAAAGTGTGTAGCGACTCTAGAAGTTTGTTTTGGTGATTGCTTAAAGTTGAATTCTTACCAGTACTGGCAGCATAGGCAATCTTTTTTGCTCCTCCATTGATAAAGCTAAGTGAATATATTGGGTCTAGGCCATTAGTAATAACTGGATTCCATACTTGGTCTGATCCCGTGATATATGCATCGGCTTTGAGATAAGTGAAGGTTGCGAAGTTTGGGTGTTGGACCGGTTGCGTTGTGGACAAAAGACTATGGCGAAAATGATTGAAATGCTTATTCCGGGCGACGTTTTTATAGAAGAATACTATGTCGAGTGCTAATTGTTTGATTCGTTCTTTTGTGCTGCCATGATATTTTTTGAAGCATTTATAATCATTAGTGATAGCTGGATTATGATAATCAAGAATTTTGGCGTCATATTTTTTAAGTAAAACTTGTTGCAACGCGTAAGCCTGTAATACTGCGCCATAATTATTCGCGTCGTAAAACGTTGTTGTGATGATCTTTTTCATTTTGCTTGTAGCCTTTCAATAATATTATACGCCCATGTCATTCGATGCTTAAAAAAGATTTTTATGGTTACATAGTGATACTGTTTGGCGTCTTTGTAGAATGGTTTAATATATTTGTAATAACGTTTTCTCGCTAGTTCAATTTGGGGTGAGCGTGATGAGCGTGCAAAAAGGCGATAATAGACTTGAATATAATAGGCTTTGTAAAACGTGCGTAAGTCCAGAGATAGTTCGACGTCATTGATAATGCGTAGTAGGACATCGAGGCATGATATATCTTTCAAGGTGGTTTTATTGTGCATAAGAGAGCCTGGATGTAGATTGTAATGGTATAAGTCGTTTTCGTCCACGAAGACGTAGTTTTGGTTCGTTTTGTAATTGTCGTAGTAGAATAGTAAATCTTCGCCAATAACAATTTCCAAGTCGAAGGGGTGACTGATCATAGAGCGTCGTATGAGTTTGCCGCAGGTCTCCCAGCAGTAATTGTATGAAATTGCTTCAAATAAAGTCCATGTTGCTGGGTGCTCTTTGGTTTGGTGTCTGTTTTTTAGACTATAAACGGCCATATCTGCATTTGTAGAGATAATTGCATTAGTCATAACGCTAAGCATATTTGGCGATATCGTGTCATCTGCGTCGACGAACGTGATATATTCTCCTGTTGCGGCATGTAGGCCGGTATTGCGTGCTGACGATGCGCCTGTGTTGTTTTGATGAAGAATGCGCACTCTTTTGTCGGTGATGGAGCTATAGATATATTTTGACTTATCGGTAGATCCGTCATCGATTAGGATTAGCTCGAAGTTTTTATAAGTTTGAGACAGGATACTATGAATACAGTCTGATAAAAAGTCCTCAGCGTTATAAATCGGCACGATGATGGATATTTTTGGATTTGTATTTATATTTGGTTTACTCATTGACCTATTTCCCTCAGAGGTTTGGTACTGTATTTCGCAATAAAACTTATGCTATATGCGCAACTGAATATAAAATACGATCCGCTATAATCTAGAGTATCGAAGATTCCTAGTAGGAGGGTAATGATAATAGCAACAAATAGTATATTGGAATAAGAGATGTGAGAGTTGGCCTTGAGCTTATTGATGGGTAGATAGAGTATAGTCATGAATAATGATAGCCCAATGACTCCATATCTATATAGCATTGTCATGTAGGTATTGTGAGCATGAGTGACTTTTAAGAATGGTAAATTAGTTTTGGAGGTGGTAAAGAAGAAATTTCTATCGTGTGCGACGCTTTGCATTCCTCCTCCTAGCAATGGACGGTGTTGAATAATGCTAAATACAGAGTCCCAAAGATGGGTGCGACCAGATAGTGTTACACCTTTGCCTACTTTGTTTAAGATGAAGCCAAAGAGGTTCTGAACACGCAGTACTACGACGCTCACATTGGCAAGGATCGTTGCTCCAAATATGGAGATCGCGTGTCTAGCTGTTGATAGTTTTGGATATAGAATTGGGATTAGCCACAATGCAAAGAATAATAATGCGGCATAACTTCTTTCCCAGATTAAGGTAAGCTCACTTAATAAGAATAGGAGCGTACTAATTTTGTCCATTTTGCCATGTATATACATAGAATAAAGAAATTCAAAACAAATCCAAGGTAGATAGATAAAAATCCAGCGGTTATCTATACCCAAGAAATAAATCGTTGTATCGATAGGTGTGAAGTCTATAAGGAGGATTGTGGCAAGGTTAAGGACAAAAAGAACGCGAAAATAGGTTAATAGTTTGCGAAGTGTGGGGAATAGCTTGTGAGTATGTATTAAGATTTCCGCCGACATGGCCATAACTATGGTCGTTAATGCGGGGCCGATGAATCTCGTAATAGAGCCATGGTTAATGACGGTGGATAGCAAACATACTGATTGGAAGATACATGCTAAAAAGATAAACTTTGAAAGACGGCATTTTTTAAAGTAGAGTGCAAAAATATAGCCACTAGCTATGAGTTTTAAGATTTTATATATGTTATCAATCTGACTTAAAAAGGGGTAAAGGTCTTCTTTGAAAGATTGGGGTTCGAAGAATATTATAAGTGATAAGAGTATGAGCGCTAATTCGATCTTGGTGATAGTGGGCGTTGAGGTTGTTATAGGTTTTTTTGAGGAAAGTAGATAGTATGGAGATTTGAGTGTATATAAAAAATTTGCTGTTAGTTTGTAGTTAATACAAAAGAGAAAAGTTAGGATTTTACGAGTGAATGGAATAGGAGAGTGTAGCAGTGTATGCTTATCGTTCTTTAAATTATTCATGAGGTCGCGTATGATTGTGCTATAGTCCGGCTGATTGGCGGCACCGTTGATGGCGATGCGGTAGAGTAAAGTTAAATTAATACGTTTACGATTTAAAATGGCGTAATCCAAGTATTGGGGCGCATTTTTTTCGGTGTATTTGACCACTTTATCCCAGATTTCGAGTAGGTCGAAATCTTTTGTAGAAAAGCTACTGGTAATAGAACCGTCATTTTGTCGGTAGTGATAGAGCGGTTGAGTGGTCACGGTTACCGTTTTTGCGCGCAAAATCGCTTTATATGTGCCAAGCACGTCTTCACTAGTTAAATTGGCGGGATATTGATCATCTGTAATCAATTCTTTTTTATACAGTTTGTTCCAGACGTAATATTCGCAACTTTGTGAGCCGATTTTGAGGTATTTTTTGACATATTCTGCTTGAGTGTATTTTATAATTTTTGGTCGTCGATTCCTGATTTTTTCTGAATTTCGGGAGACGTTTTTTGAGCCGCAGATACTGATATCTGCTTGATGATCAATGAGATTTTTATATAAAACTTGATACATTTCCGGCTCCATCCAATCGTCGGAATCAGCAAATGTGATATATGCTCCGCTGGCATGGTTTATTCCGGTATTTCTAGCGTTAGAAAGCCCTTTATTCTTCTGATGAATGACTTTAACTCTTGAATCTTTTTTAGCGTAATCATCGCAGATTTGGCCACTAGCGTCAGTCGAGCCGTCATTGATGACGATGATTTCTAGATTCTTGTAGGATTGGTTGATGATAGAGTCTAGGCACTTCCTGATGTATTTTTCGACGTTATAGACTGGTACGATGACGGAAATGAGTGGCTCCTTACCAACTTTTTTCATATTGCCTCCCGAAGAATTTGGCGGCGAGGAAGCCAGTTCCCTTTTTCAGCCAGTTGGTGGGTTCGATGGAGATGACCGGGAGTTCGCGGTAGGAAATGTGATGCGTGTTCAGCCAGACGTCGAGCAGGCGCTCGCTGATGCGGCCGGCGTAGCGCTTCTGAAATGGAGTCCAGTCGGAGCTGTCGATTTGCTTTTCCAGAGCGAAAAGAATCGGAAAAAGCCAATTGCAATATTGGTCGAGTAGCTTGCGGCGCATGATGAACATATTAAACATGTGGGCGCTGCGGCGAGTTTTTAGTCGGTCGAATTCGGGGAGATATTCTGGACACTGCTCGGCAATAATCTCGCGAGTTTGTTCGAGCGGCGCGGGGTGCATGGTATGGCAATAATGGTCATAGAGATTCGTGATGTAATAATGGCGCTTTTTGGGCAAAATGACATCGGTGGACTGGAGGAAGCGATGCGCGGCCGTCTCGGATAAAGTTTTCTGCAATTGGCGGATGGCTTTGTGGTCGTTTTTTGCGTTTGATATAGCGTCGGCGGATATGGTGACGTCGTTTTCACTATGAGAGCGAGGATTTTTAAAATGGCGGCGATAATGAACTAGCCCAATGTAATCCGCGTCGAGGTTTTGCCAAGCCCAATAAAGCGCAGTGAGCTCACAAAACACAGGATTTTTGCCAGAAATATGCTTACCGGTGTTATCACCGATAAAACCGTCGAGCGGAGACTGGGCGAGGCTTTTGCCGACTTGGATGGGTAGATAGAGCTTACTCTCGGGCATGGCGTATGGCTTGTGCGATGCGACGAGGATCTGTATTTCCGGTGTGGGCGAAAGCGGCTTCTTTGGCTCACTGGGGGGAGACGCAACCGCCTTTGATGATTGTTTCTTCATTTCGCCCCCTCTTGTTTGAGAACTTTGACGACAGTAAGAGCGAAGCATTTGAGGTCGAGTTTCCAGGAGGCGTGGTCGCAATAATAGAGCTCGAGCTGGCGGCGTTCGGTGTCGCTCGTACAACTGCGGCCATGACAAGCCCACCACCCAGTCAGGCCGGGGCGGAGGCTGAGGAGTTTGCTGCGGTCGTCGCCGTAGGCTGCGATTTCGGCACTGGTGATGGGGCGGGGGCCGATGAGGGACATTTCGCCCTTCAGGATATTGAGAATCTGGGGGAGTTCGTCGATGGAAGTTTTGCGCAGGATTTTGCCAACCGGAGTGATGCGAGGGTCGTTTTCGATCTTGTGATAAGCTTCCCATTCGTGACGAAATTCAGGGTCGGTGGCGAGGAAATGCGCCAGAATGGCATCGGAAGTCGGCACCATAGTGCGGAATTTATAGAGGGTGAACTTTTGCCCGGCTTGACCAATGCGCTCATGGCGATAGATAATGGGCGCAAAATCGCCTGAGAGGAGATAAAGCAGCTTCACGAAGATCGCCGCAATCAACAAGATAGGCAAGCAAAAGAGAGCCAAGACAAAATCACAGATGTGCTTCGAGATTAGATAGAGATGAAGCTCTCTCTCTCTCTCTCTTAGACTGACCTGAGTAATATTCCTCTGGAGCATAGTTATATGAAAGCATAATTAAAATATAATATGATAATAAAGTTGCATATTTCGAAGAAATATGCAATCTTGGTCTCTATTGTATCACAGGTGAAGAGAATAGTAAAGCATGAGCGGTTTGAGGAGGGCAATATGGCATGATCTGGCTAATATGGTAATTCAGGTGTGGTATAATTTAACTATGCTAAGCGATTTGGATCAGAAGAGTCTGGAACGAGCCAAGGAATTATGGCGAAGTGCGGAAGTTGATCAGATTGAGGTGGGTACGACGGCAGGTCTTAGGCAGATCCACCAAGCATTATTCGGTGGTTTATACGATTTTGCGGGACAGATACGCGAGCAAAACATTGCGAAAGGTAATTTTCGTTTCGCTAATACATTATATCTGGCGGAGATTTTGGCGAAAATTGATGCGATGCCGCAATCGACCTTTGATGAGATCATTGATAAGTATGTGGAGATGAATATTGCGCATCCTTTCCTAGAAGGTAACGGGAGAAGTATGCGGATTTGGTTGGATTTGATGCTGAAGGATAAGCTGGGCAAGATAGTGGATTGGGACCAGATCGACAAAAGTGCATATCTGCAAGCGATGGAGCGCAGTCCGGTGAATACTCTGGAGCTGAAGACGCTGCTAAGTGAAAATTTAACCGATGACTTTTCGAAGGGGAAAGTTTTTAAGGGTTTAGAAGCGTCTTATTATTACGAGATGCCATAGTCTTGTTTGCGGCGGTTGGCGTTTTTATCGTGAAGTCCAGTTATTCTGATTGCTTGAGTGACCTGGTGGCGCTACGGCGGCCTTTCCACCAGACGAAATAGTAGCTAGAGAAGATAAGGATGCCGCAAGTGGCGCCGATACTATCAATGATGACGTCGAGCATTTGGCCAGTGCGGCCATCCACGAAAAGTTGGTGGTACTCATCGGTAAAGGCGAAGGCGGCGCAGAGAGCGAGCGTGAGGAGACAGCTGAGGAGATATTTGCGGTCGGTGAAGAGAATGCGGCTGATCGCGAGGAGGAAGATGGCGAGAATACAATAGACGGTGGCGTGGGCGAGCTTGCGCAAGGGGGCGTTCACGAGGGTGACAGCGGTATCGAGGGTGTTTTGGTCAAAGTGAGCATTGGTGATTTCGTATTCATTAGTGATGTCGAAGATTTTGACGATGGACTTTTCGACGAGATTGGTGCTTTTGTCGTTGGAATCGGTCGAGTCCATATCGGAAAGCTTAAAAATAGCGAAACACCAGGTCGCGGCGGCGGCCAAAATAATTAGAACTAGGATGAGTTTCTTGAAAGTTGAAAGATGCATGATTATATTATAACACGGAAAATTGATGGTCTTGTCTATATGTGGTAGAATGTGAATCACGAGGCTAGATGTGTCCGGTAGCTTCGAGAAAAAAGAGGAGGTGTTATGAATGGACAGGCAACTTATCATGGAGGAAATATGTAAGTCACGGATTGAACTTCCAGATCAACTGATTGGCAAGACGACGCAAGATGTCCATCCGAGGGATGCTATGAAGTTTTTTCCAAAAAGACGGATCTGGGCGGATGGTTGGAAATACGTCCTGCTATCATTTATTCCGATCGTACCGAAAGCGCTGTTGCAGCGCATACGAGAGAAGATTGAGCTCTATCTTCGGTATGCTGATGCTGATAATCCTGAGAGATTGCAAGCCGATATGAAAGTGCTTCGAAAAGAAGTGTGGCCAACCCTAGAAAAGGCGATGTCGCATAATTTAGGTATGGCACTTTTGATGCTGGAATATGGCTACCGTTCAAGGTTTTTGGCACGGGCTGTGACTGTGGGGGCTCAGGCGGTATTACTTGAGCTATTTCATAGCGGACGTACGAAAAGTATATCGGGCGAGTTTGAGTACATCCCGTACGAGGATGCTATGATCGAGATGATCGTATGGGAGCCGATTAGCTTATGTATGCGTGAGCGGGTTGAGCTTGTGCAGGATGGCATTAAAGAAGTTTGCAATGAGTGCGATCATACCGTTGAGGCGTTATCCTGTGGTGCGGGCTTATTACCACATCTTCGGACTAATGATTTTCCCCAAGATTTAGCGTTGCATATGACGGCTGTGGATATGGATGAGCGTAATCTGGAGAATCTGAAGTTGGTGTTTGATAAGCCGATAAGCTGCTATTATAATACGGCCTATTTGATGAAGGATATAGTAGATTATTGCAATGATCCTGCGAATGCCAATTCGAAAGAGGTTGTGGATGCGATGGGTGTGCTGTCGTATTATCGCTGGGGAGGCAAAACGAAAGAGATGATAGCGACGCTGCTAAAGGCGGTCAAGCCAGGCTGTAAGCTTTATGCTGATGTGCAGTTGATGAATATCCATTTGTTGCGATGTGCAACTGGAATGGGCTGGAAGTCGAATTTGTTCCCTGACTGGACGTGGTGGACGGCACAGATTAGGATTCGTTCAATTTGCCACTCTCTTGGCGTAAAGGTGAGATTTGTACGTAGTCGCTATTTGACGCATGCGGCTGGAATTAACTTCGTTATTACAAAGCCGAAAAGAGTAAGTCATCGTTCATCAAGAGCAGCTTAGGATGGTTTTATTTTCCTCACTGTATTTTTTGAAAAACTGTTCAAGAAATTGGGCAGTTTTTTCTTGCGACGAATAAACATATGTGGTAAACTGGTGTTGAAAAAGGAGGTTTCGTGAGTTTGATTTCAGTCTTACTTATTGCAATGGCTATTTTGGGGCTCGTGATTGGGTTTGTGTCGGTTGCTGGTTCGGCGAAGGCGGATAGAGTGAAGAGTATTTGGTTCTTTTTGGCCAACGTTGGATGTGCTATGTGGACTGGTGGCTGTGGTGGGTTTTTAGTTCTTACGAATGAGGATGCTTCGCTGGCGATGACGGCGGTATTCTGTATTTATATCGGCGGCCTGCTGATTGCTTATTCAATGTTGGTTTATTCGATGTGGTGGCGTTCTGTGATTGGCAAGGTCTATTGTGTTATTTGTGGAGTATTTGCCGTGGTGCTAGCGGCACTGTTGTTATATGATCCGCATTTATTATTCGAAGGTGAGATTACTTTGAGTAATAATGGAAATCAGGTGCCTTTATATTGGGGATGGTTTTATATCTTATACTGTGTATATTTTGTAGTAGTTATGGGTGGATTCTTGTTGGCGCAGTATCTTAATACGGTTAAGGCGCGAACCCGGAAACTGCGGCGCGGAAATTGCTTCTTGCTGATTAGCATGTCGGTTTGTTCCGCATTGAGTTTGTGGTTTAACTTATTGTTGCCACCGCAAGATTATAGTTTGATTTGGATAGGGCCATTGTCGTTCAGCTTAGTGATGATAAGTTATTTTTATGCGGCATTAAAATATCGTATGATATCGATTCAAACACGTTGGATGCAGGTAATGGCGTATGGTGTGACTATCTTGATTGGTGTGATGGTCTATATGATAGTGTTTTATATAATTTTCACGTCCCTATTCAAGATTCCTAATCCATCTACGGCGATTTTAGTGTTGAATTTCCTAATGGTGGTAATTGTTTTGATCTTGATGCCAGTGATCAGCGAGCTCAATTCGATGATTAAATCATTGATTGCGGTTGGGCATGTGGACTTAGCCTATGTGATTAAGAAATTGAATCGTCTGGCGGCGAAAAATGTCGATTTGCGCGACTTGGCTGGGTTTTTGGCCGATCATCTGCACTTTTCTTACATTGGTTTCATTATCAACGGACGGATTTATGGTTCGAAAACTTTGTCGATTTCGAGCGACGAAGTGAAGCAAATTGCTGGTATGAAATCAGCGCACGGCGGGACGTGGCAAGAACCGAGCAAAACCGTACAGAAAACGTTGGATGATTTAGGTTTGAAAGCGGTGGCGGAATTGAGAAATGCCAAGGGGAAACCGTTTGGACAGCTCGTCGTGGGGCGACCGCTGGGGAAAACTTCGTTTGAGCATCGTGATTTGATCCAGTTGGAGATGATTATTAATCTCGTGGCGACGGTGATTGATTCGGAAAAGCACCTCAGGGCGTAAAATGCAAAAGTAAGTGACGGAGATTTTGGCGAGAAATGACGGCACGATTATTGCGACAGACCAAAACCACGATTCTATTATCACTGAATGCGGTGGCGATCTTGATCGTGGGAGTGATGATTTTTAGCGCGATAAATTTGAATGGCGGGATCGAATTCAAAGTAGTGCAAGAGCGCAGTGATATGGTGCATGATTCTCTGGAAGAAGTGGGTTTGATCGCGCCGGTCTCGGATGAATTGGCGGCGCCGGTGGTGGTGATTGGCGGAAACAGTGTGACGATTGATAACGGCGCGCAGGCGACGAATAAAGGTAAAAATAATTATGTCGCGACGGGGTCGAGCTCGGCCAGTAGCGGCGGGATCAGCAAGGATCCGGTGCCTAATGGGCAGCTGTGGAATGAGGATGCGATTACGATTTATCAGACGGCGGATTTTGACATCTGCGTGGGCGGAGGTATGACTGGGCTGGGTGATATGTATTGGCAGACGAGCAATACGAATGTAATTGCGGGATTTTATTCGGCGGCGCGGACTTGGCTGGGGTATGACGGGAGCAGTTGTCGCTATCCGGCGATTGTAGGCACTGGGACGACGGAAATTACGGCGGGGACTTATGATGGATCGCGCTATGATAAATTGACGGTGACGGTGATTGCGCCGCCAGTCGAGCAATGGAAGCGAGACGTCTTGGCTTTAGTCAATCAAGAGCGTGAAAAAAATGGACTGGCGGCACTAGGTTGGAGCTCGACCTGCGAAGAGGCGGCAAATGTCCGGGCGCGTGAGATCATGAATGTTTATTCACACACGCGCCCGGACGGCTCATCGTGGTCAACGGCTTGTCCGATTCCGGAATCCGGCGGCATGAGTGGCGAGAACTTGAACGCGGGTAATGCTGCAGTTTCGCCGGAGACGACGGTGGCGGCGTGGATGAACTCGCCGGAGCATCGGGCTAACATCTTGAACCCGGACTTTAAGAATCTAGCGGTAGGCTTTGTCTTTGATCAAAACTCACAATATAAGACTTATTGGAGTCAATATTTCACAACTTATTAGGAAGGTGAGGGATATTATTCCGATGTTTCTATGAGGGTGTCGCCAGCGGCGCTAGTAGCGCTGACGGGCGCGAGAATAGCTTGTTCAAGCATTTCGCCCAGATCGGAGATCGCGAGGTGTGAGGTCGAACGCGTCAAAATCACCATGCCATAGTGGCGCGCAGCGATGGGTTGGCCGGAAGCATCGGTAGTTTCAGGAAAATCGACTAAGGCGACATCATTATAGATATCCCAGCCACCACCGACGGCCGACCAGCCGACTTTATTATAGACTTGAGCAGTTTGGAAGCCGCTGGGCAAACCTTGGCGAAAATCACCGGCTGCGGTAGGGGGTTGGTCGAGGGCGGAGTCGCGGAATTTGGCCCAAGAATCATCGCTCCAGCCGTCATGCTGATAATAGAGTTGCAAGAGTTTCATGACGTTGCTGGCGGAAGTCATGAGAGCGGTAGGAATAGTCTGTGTCATTCCCTGTTCGCGGATGAGCTGCGCGACGCGTTGAGCGCGAGGGGGATCGTCGAGCATAGTCTCGGCGCAAGGGTTATGCGACTCACGAATCATCAGGTCGAGGCATTCGCCAAGAGTATATGTGCTCCAATAAATCTGATCGGGGTCGTCGAGTCCGGCATCGATTTGGCGATATGCGTCGTAAGTGTAGAATAATTTATAGACGGAAGCCGGAAGCATTTGGGCATCGGGGTTGTAGCTGGCAGCGATTTGGTCATGGTCGAAGTCGTAGATTAAAATAGCGACTTTGCCATGGTTATAGGTGGTAAGCCATTGATCAACGACCGGCTGGAGGTCGATAAAATCGGGCAAGATGGGCTGGATAGGGGCGACGGCTTCTCCAGTCTCTGCACTAGACACGGTCTCGGCGCGACGCTCGTCGCTACTGAGGAAATGCCAAGCAGCGAAGCCAAGCCCGACAAGAAGACCGGCGGCGATTAAAAAACCGAGAAGATATTTGAAAATTGAACGCTGCATACGCTATATAATTATATATTATATAGATAGTTTTGCAACCAGGAGCGGGATGAAAGAGTAGTGGCTACTGGGCAATTTCGGCAGTGAGCAGGAGACGGTGAGTGGCGTCTTGATTCGGCAGAGGATCGCCGGCGCAGGTCATGAGGATGAGGGTGGGGACTTCGGCGGAGGCGAGGACGGCCTCCATATTAACATCGGTCTTGGCCAAAATATCCATATTGACGATAGAATAAGTGGCGCCATTATAGATAAACTGATCACCGAGTTGCAGGGCGGAGAGATTCTGGAAGACGGAGGAAGAATGGCCGATGATGAGGGTTTTATTATCGTGTTGACTGAAACTGCCGGCGATATGATCGGGGGCGATGAGCTGATGATTGGTGAGCTGGAGAGTTTCAACGGGGGTAGTGAGCTGGAGACGGTCGATGCTGAGCTCGGGCAGGCCGGTGTAATCTAGCGAGGTGGCAGCGGGTTGGACGCCGATGAAGATATAGATAGGTGCGACGATCAGGAAGAAGAGAGCGAGAAAGACGCGCGCGGTGCGAGCAGACCAGTGCAGAGGATTAAAATGATACCAAAAACTACGACGACTGGACTCGAGTGAGAGACCGTGATCGCGATTGGATTGCAACGCATAAATCTGTTCTAGGCGATTAGGTTGCAAAGTACTATGACCTTCCAAAATATACCTCCATGTACTTCCCTTCTTTGGCTCTATTATAGCATAAATGGTATTAGAATGGGGAAAAATGTGAGAGTTTTTTGTGAACTAAAGATTGGTGCGGTTCTCGAGCGCGGCGGAGAGAGTGATTTGGTCAGCATACGATAAGTCAACTCCGAGCGGAAGCCCGCGGGCGAGGCGAGTGACCTTGACGTCAGGATGGCTCTCGTGGAGCATTTTCTGGAGGAGGAGGGCGGTGGATTCGCCTTCGACGCTAGGATTGGTGGCGATGATGATTTCTTGTACAGAGTCAGGCGCAATACGAGCTAGGAGCTCTTTGATGTGGAGTTGATCGGGAGTAATGCCGTCGATGGGGGAGATGGCGCCGCCGAGCACGTGATAAACGCCGCGAAATTGCTTGGTCTGCTCGATGGCATAAATATCAAGCGGCTCTTCGACTACCAGGATGGTGGTTTTGTCGCGCGTCGGGTCGTCGTACAGCGGTGAAACCGTCTCGTCGGTATTGATTAGAGCGAAGGTGACGGGGCAAGATTTGACGCCGTCATGCAAGCTAGATAAGGCGCTAGCGATTTCGGAGCTAATTTGGCGATGATTTTTGAATAAATAATAAGCGTAGCGTTCGGCAGTGCGAGCGCCGACGCCAGGTAGATTTCCGAGAGCGTTGATTGCGTCTTGTAGAGCTTGAGGTAGCATAGTTAGTTTGGAACTTTTCTTTCGGAAATAAAAGTTCCAACGAAAAGAAACCAGAATGATTTTGTCTTAAAAAGCGCGGTTTTTAAGACAAAATGATCTATTTTCTTTAGTGGACTCATTATGCTATCCGAAATATGATTAAAATTAATAACTAGCAAAATACTTTTGAGTCCCACCCAACCCAAAAGTATTGTGAATAATTTAGCGCTTGGAGAACTGCTCTTTCTTGCGAGCTGAACGCAGGCCGTATTTCTTGCGTTCCTTTTCGCGTGGGTCGCGCTTCAAGAAGCCGGCTTTCTTCAAGACAGGGCGCAAATCTGCCATTTCGGCTGTAATTGCCTTAGAAATGGCGAGTTTGATCGCATCGACTTGTCCGGCGAGTCCACCGCCTTTAACCTTCACGGAAACATCATAATCGTTTTGCTTCTCGGCGAGAGCAAGCGGATCAGTGATTTCAGCGAGATAAGATTTGTTGCCCGAGAGATATTCGAGGGCATCTTTGTCGTTGATGGTGATATTCCCTTTGCCCTTGTAAAGGCGGACACGAGCCGTAGCAGCCTTGCGGCGACCGAGGCCATAAATATAGGAATCTTCTTTGGTTGCCATTATTTAATCTCCTTTGGATTTTGCGCGGTGTGAGCGTGCTCGGGGCCGTCAAAAACGCGCAATCTAGCTAGTCGATCTGCTGCTAGTTTGTTCTTTGGTAGCATACCCTTGACGGCGTGTTCGAGCGCGACGCGAGGGTTTTTCTCAATCACTTCTTCGAGTTTGAGCTCGGTGAGTCCACCGGGGAAACCGCTGTGACGATAATACATTTTGTCGGTCATTTTGTTGCCAGTCACTTGGATGTTTTTGGCGTTGACGACGACGACATAGTCACCGTTATCGACATGAGTGGTGTAAGTGACCTTGCTCTTACCCATGAGTTTGTCGGCGATCACGACGGCAAGCTTGCCGAGCGGCATGCTGCCGGCGTCGATGATCCACCATTCGCGGTTGATTTCGGCGGGTTTTTGGTTGTAAGTCTTAGAAACACCTTTCATTTATTTACCCTCCTTTTTAGAGCTAGGAGCTGCGAGCTCGATATTATCGACGAAGCTGATCGTGCCCATTTCGGCATTGTCGCCCCGGCGAAAACCGGCACGTTCGATACGAAGATAGCCGGAATCGCGCTTGATCTGCGGGGCGATGACATCCATGAGTAGATCAGCGGATTTGATGTCGTCGAGACGCGAGATAAGCAGCCGGCGATTAGCTAAGCCACCTTTTTTAGCGATAGTGATGAGTTTTTCGGTCTCACGACGGATTTCTTTAGCCCGAGCCAAAGTAGTCGTGATCTCGAGATTTTCGATTAAAGCTTTGGTGAGCCCACGTCGCAAAGCTCGTCGCTGGTCGGTTTCGCGGCCGAATTTGCGACCCTTATATCCATGACGATGCATTACAATAACTCCGTTAGTTTGTCCTTCACCTCGTCAAGAGCTTTTTGGCCGAAACCTTTGAGATCTTTGAGATCGATTTCGGAGAGCGCGACAAGATCGCGGACGGTTTTAATATTATTATTGACTAGGGCGTTAGCTGTGCGTGCTGAGAGGCCGAGCTCTTCGATCGGGAGATTGAGTCCAGAATCGTCGGCTTCAGTCTCGACGCCGGGAGCGGGAGCGCTTTCAACAGTCGTGCCGCCAGCTAGCGCGGTATATTGATTGACCAAGATGGCGTTAGCCTCTTCGAAGGCTTCTTCGGGAGTGACTGTGCCATCGGTAGTGACGGCGATGGTGAGCTGCTGCAAGTTGGTGTCTTGGCCGACGCGAGTATTCTCGACGTTGAAACGGACGCGCAGAACTGGACTAAAGACTGCGTCGAGCGCAATCATGTCGCTGTGTGTGCGATTTTCGCTGGAATTTTCGATCGACCAGTAGCCGCGGCCGTTTTCGATGACGAAATTCATCTTCAAGGTGTAATTCGGATCGTCAATGTGGCAGATAATTTGATCCGGATTACCAAGCTCGACGTCGGCGGGTAGCTTGATGTCTTTCGCCGTGACAGCGCCATCTGCGCCGGCTTGGTTGCCTTTGATCTCGAGTGTGGCCTCGACCGGTTCGTCCGAGTGCGATTTCAGGCGGATGTTTTTCAGGTTGAGCATGATGTCAACCACATCTTCGCGGACGCCAGGCACCGAGGTATATTCGTGAGAAACGCCATCAATATTGAAAGCGGTAATGGCGGCACCTTTGATACTGGAAAGCAGGACGCGACGAATCGAGTTGCCCAGAGTATTTCCATAGCCGTAAAATAAGGGTCGAATGACAAATTCAGCGCTATTGTCACCGAGTTGGTTGACTTCAGCTAAATTTGCTTCGTGAATAACTTTTGTCGTCATTAGTCCTCCTTAGCGTGAGTAATACTCAACGATTAGTTGTTCATTGATGCCAGCTTCCGCTTCTTCGCGCTTGGGTAAGCCGGTAATCTCAATTTTCATCTTTTTCGGATCGGATTTGAGCCAACTGAGCGGGACTTGTGATGCGCTGCTGACGATGTTATCAAGATTTTTAAAATATTCGGATTTTTGCGATTTTGGACGCACTTCCAGGACGTCGCCAGCGTTCAAGCGAATGCTAGGAATGTCAATGCGGCGACCGTTCAACAAGAAGTGTCCGTGCGAAACCAGCAGACGAGCGTGGCGGCGGGTAGTCGCAAAGCCAGCGCGATAGACGGCGTTGTCAGCGCGGCGTTCGAGGTATTGTA
>CAZGXB010000016.1:0-20193 GCA_964529615.1 uncultured Candidatus Saccharibacteria bacterium | reverse complement strand
CGCGAAGGTGATCATCATTAGAGCTCTAATGCTTTGAGGTTTTGGCCTCAAAGCAGCGAAGTTAACAGTAGTACTTTGAGAAAGCCTGGAGAGATCTGGGCTTTTTCTGTGGGTGAGACAAGGGAATCAAATTGCCTCCAGCCTACTATACTATGTGCGGAGCGGGAATATTAGCATAGCCCATGACAGAGTGGAATGGGCGGGGATTGAGGGGTATGTTTGGTCGAAAATGGCGCGCTCACAGATAGAAAATGCTTATTATCTGTACATATACGCTAGCGGTATCGGTGCATCGAATAATGGTAATCGCTATGGTGCTTTCCCCGGCGCGGGGCGAGGTTGATTTCGGGGTGGGTCTGTGATAGAATGGGGTTATTGGGGTAATAGCTCAGCTGATTAGAGCGCTGCCTTTGCAAGGCAGAGGTCCAGGGTTTGAATCCCTGTTACTCCACCATAAGGTCAAAATTGACACTTTGTGTGTCTTTTTTGTTGGTTTGTAACCTATAAAATGGGCTAATTTTAGCGGTGTAAACTTTATTTTCTGACGTGACTAAAAATCCGTCTGGAAAGAGTAAAAGTTTACACAGTTTGGCTTCTTCGGGGGTGAGTTCAAAGAAATGAGTGGCAAGATTGTTGGCAAAATCTAATGCGAAACTGATAAATTGGCTACGATTAACTTCGATATCTTTGTTAAACTGATTAAGTTTTGTTTGTAATTCGGCGATTTCTTGAGTATTTTGTTCTATACTGTTTTCGATAACTTGTATAGTGGTGCTACTACTGATTAGTGTCAATTTTTCAACTAGCTCTTGGTTAGTTCTGGTTAATGATGTGATTTTATTCTTGATGGCTCTTATCTCGTTTTCTTGATTTTCTTCTTCGAGTTGCCATACTCTGTGTAGTTGTTTTTCTAGTATTTTTTGCCCTTGTTGCGTGAGATATATGTGCTTGAGGTAATTTTCTACCTCTTGGTGAAGCTCGTCACGGAGAATTAGACGACCACATTTGCGACAACGATAACGTTTATAAACTTTATCGGTATGTCCGTTTCCGTGACAGAAACCAACAAACTTACCTTTATTATGCCTTCCAGTTTTTCCTTCGGTGAATTCTGTTTGGTAACATTGTTCACATAAAGTAATAGTATTAAGAATAAAATCGGGGTTACCGCCCTTTCGAGGATCATTTTGGACTTTCCGTTTGCGACTTACTAATTCTACAATGTGTATATGTTGTTCTTTGGTAATCATCGGTTCGTGAAGTCCATGCTCGTTTCTCGCTTTGACTTGCTTATTCATTTCGACAATTCCAGCATAATATGGATCGGTTACGATTTTTCTCCATTTGTCCATACGATATGAGCAATGTTTGCCATTTCGGACGTAACTGGAACGATTATACGCTTCCAACGACTCCGTAACCGTTAGTAAATCATTAGCTAATTTTATTAGGATAGTTTTCATAATTTCTCCGATTTCGGGAGCAATGATATGGACTCCGGGTCTGCTTCCTTTCATATATCCAAGTTTAGGGCGAAATGTATATCGACCTTCCAGAATTGCTGTTTTGTCTCCCTCAATAGACTTACGTTGACGCTCCTCGTTACTAGCCTCTGCGGCAAAATACTTCATAAAACGCATCATTCTGGCATAGGAATCATCGGTATTCAGAGTCTCATCGGAAGCATAATATACCCTAACATTTGCCTCGTGTTGAAATCTAGCCTCCCAAGCAAAGGCTTCATCAACAGAACGCATAAAACGGTCTGGCTCATCGACGATAACATATTTAACGCGTTTGTGCTTTTTACAGTACTCAAGCATTGCCTTAAGATCTTCACGGTCGTAATTTTTGCCACGTTTGCTAGAAACGCTACCAGACCATTGACCGTCTTTTGGAATTTCAACATTGAGTCTTTTAGCGGCATTTAGAACCGCTCTTTGTTGACGATTGAGGCTATTATTTTTCAATTGTTCGTCCGATGAGACACGACAGTTTGTAATTGCTTGATTTTTCATAAACTCCTTTCTTAAAAACTCCACAAGATAAAATTCATTGTGGAGTTTGGATTTATTTTTTCGTAACAGAGAAACTGCTACTCGGTTTTATTCATACCATTTTTTCTTAATCTTGTAAAATACTTATAGATAAATAAGGCATATTCATAGGCATTTTCTTCGCTTTCTAAAAATACGGATCGTCCCATTTATGGTTGAACTGCCTCCACTCTTTACGTAGTTCGCTCCTGCGTTTTGGATTGAGATATTCTTTCATGGCTTGATTTCTCACACTATTATCTTCGGAGTTAAGCTTAATATCTTTAACATATAAAAGCTTAATATTGAGGCTTTGTAGTTTGCGATAAATCATATCTTCTTCGCTCTCATCTCGAGCAATATCGACTGGGTCGTATGCGATAATATATCTAACATCCGGATTATCATGGCAATATTTGAACAGATGATAGATGTCTTGGCGTTTGTAGCGACGAGTAAAGACTGCCATGTAATCAAGGCGGAATCGTACAAGGTTTTTAATTCCAAGCGGTTCGAGATATTTTTCAAAATAAGCTAGAGCTTTTTTATCGTGATCACGAATGATGCTTTGATAATAAGTGGAATAGGCGGGATTATCTTTGTCCACTGGTAAATATGGCAGAATTACAGTAATGTCGTCTTTGTGGTTTTCTTGAATTTCGTTCATGTTTTCTCCTTAAAACGGAACTTCTTCTGTAAGCTTGTTATTTTCGCTTGATGGCAGATGATCATCTGGCTGGTATACGTCTCTTTGGTAATATGCTAATCGAGCTTCGTACTCGTCTTCGGGGGATGAAATTTGGATTTTGTCCATAATTGTTACTCCTATTTAGTTTATGAAAAGTTCGAACTTGTCTCCATTTTAGCTACAAAAAAAATGCCGACTAAACTACGACACTTGCTCTACTTCTGTAAAATAGAATTATCTAAAACTGAACGTATGCTTTTCTTCTGAAAAAATCAAATCCAACTTATTGCGACCGCAGATTAAATCATGGAAAAAGTCGGGATGCTCGTCTTTTAGCTTGTTGAATTGTAGCTCAAATTCGTTGAACCAGTCGTTCTGTAATTGCTTATGTAATTCACTTCGCCTAAGTTTAATAGTTTTTTCGGTTAACACGCTTTTTCCTATTTGTTCTACGAGCGGTTGTCTGCCAAAAAGTTCATTAACAGTGCTGGCGATTTCGTAGTCAGTGAAGAGATTATCGAATTCTAGCATATATCGGACGATAAAGAGTCGAAAAGAACTCATTTGAATTCTTGGTTCAATTGTTCGCTTTTCTTTCATTGAAGCTTGTAGCAAGTCCCAATTATCATGAATATAAGCATGAACGTCGTCTTCGCTGGCGAAAGGCATAATATGGATATTGGCACAAAAAATATCTGGTTTAGGGTCTTCCAATTCGGAATATACATCGGGATACTTTTCTTTGATTTCTCGCATTATCTTGTCTGCTTCGTTTATTATCGCAACAGTACTAGAAGAAGTTTTGTATTTTCTTCGCAAACAGCCTAATCGTCCAAAATAATCTAATCTTTGCCTTGCTTGAAGTACAGTTGTGTCAAAATAAAGTGATTGTTCTGTGTTGTTATACAAAAAATATGTATAAATCCAATTTGCTAAATTGAGGTCAAGCCACTTCTGTTTTTCGTCGGAATAACAAGCAAATAAATAATCTAAAATATGCTTACGGTTTTTTACAATACTCCCCCTATTACATAACCGGAGGAATTTAGTAGCTCTTTTAATTTGCGGATCTAATTCTAACCATATTGTTCGAAATTGTCGATATAACTCCCAATTTGGCTCAATCTGTAGCAAAAAGTCATTGGCATTGCCAGAATTTTCAAGTATGGCACCTTCTTCATTAACAAATGGAACATATCGTTCGGAAAAAGCAGTACTTCGATTTTTATAGTATTTACAAAGATAGACAAAAAGTTCGGCTTTCTGATATACATAATCGTTTATCTTTTTCAGAACTTCTTTTTTATCAAGAGCTTCCATAGTTCTAATATTATAGCACTTTCTGTATTTTTAGCAATGGCATATTCTCGACTTCTCTCGTAAACTCTAGTGTTCAAAATAATAGTTTTATTGCCTTTTAGTCCAGAGATAGGCGAGAGACGATTCTCGAACGTCTGGGAGGCTTAACATTAGCTCTTGACAGCTGGGCTTTGACGTGCTACAATAAGAATGCTAAACATTTATAACTAGGCGATTGTGGTTTTTGGTCACAATTAGCTCTAGAACAAGGATGCGACCATATGCGGAGCAGATTGAGTTCTAGAGCTTAGTTTGTAAATGTTTAGCGACTAGCATGTGGTCGCTTTTTTGTGACCAGAAAGGAAGCAAAATGCCAGCATTTATTCAAGCAATTTTAACGGCAATTAGGGGAACAAGTCTGACTGCGAAAATTATCGGAGTCACGACTGCCGTTGTAGTAGTTGGTGGTACCACTGCTGTAATTGTCGTTCAAGCAAATTCGTCCGTCCAAGAATCTCAAAATGCCGAAACAAATGATAATTCGGATAAAGACACCGAGCAAGAGAAAAATGAGGGCAAGGAAGAGAATAAAGACCAAGACGAAGATTTAGATAATTCCGATAATCAAGAAAATAAGACTGACGAGCAACCAAAAACGGATAATCAAACAACTAATTCCGGAACTACCAAACCAAGTAGTTCTAGCAGTTCAAATCAAAGTAGTAATTCTTCCCAACAAACATCCAAACCAGTAGAACAACCTCAACCAGCGACCCCAAAAGCAGAGTTTAATTTGAACGATTCGATTGCGGTAATGCGATATGGCTATACATGTAGTAAGGGCACTGGTGAGGATTTTGTTCATGCTCCGGGTGGAGCTTGGATAGATATCGTGGCTACTGGACAGCGTTTTACATACGGAAATGGATATCCAATGGCTTGTCCAGATGGCTACGAGTTAAATGGTGGTGGTTATCCCGAAATCTTAGATGAAGGAGAATGTAATTTATTTGGTCTTAGTTGTGATAGGTGGTAGATAAAGCGACATAAACTTAAACATTAAGGAGAACAAGAAATGAGTATTAAACTTAACGATTTACTAAAAATTCAAGATTTATCTAACGTTAAATTCCGTCTCAACATACAAGGCGGAGATTACGACCCGATCAGATTTTATAGCGAAGATAGGGAAAGATTGCTAATCGGCAATTTTTATAATACTGGCAACAAGAAATGGTTCCGTGAAGGAGAAATTGTTATCGGCCTAGCTCGAATTTCTGGCGATAGATGGCTATTATTTGACATTAGCAAAATCACCAAAGACCATGATAGACTTGGTTTTCCGGACGCTGGACTGTATGATTTTTACGACCATGAACCGATAAAAGAGCATGAGAATTTATTCGGCAGAGTAATTGTTAAGTTTCATAAAGATGGTGCATTTGTCATTGTGAAGGCCGAAAATGCAATGGATAAATTTGAGGTAGCTGAGATTTTACCAGAGACCTTAGACCAAATCGACAGTTTTCCGGGATACAAAAACGTCTCGGTTTCTTATCCCGAATTAAAGAATAAGTTAGATAAATCCCAAGAGTGGCAAACCGCTCTTAAATGTCGCAAAGGTGTTTATGTAATTTCTGACCATCAAACTGGTAAATTATACGTTGGTTCAGCATATGGCAAAGATGGCATTTATGGACGTTGGAAAACTTACGTTGAAAGTGGTTTTGATAAAAACGAGCAAGAAAACGGTAAATATCCGAATAAAAGGCTACAAGAAATCGTTAAAAATGAAGGCATAGGCTATATCCAGAAGAATTTTCATTATGCGATTTTAGAGACTTTTACAGATGATGCTGCGGACGAGTACATTATCCAGCGTGAAAGTTATTGGAAAAATGTCCTTGGTACTCGGAAATTCGGTTACAACGAGAACTAAAAAACGTTTTTCAAGAGCTGGAGCGTCTGCTCGTCATATTTTCCGTCATAAAATCGGTTGAGGACATCTTGAAATAATTTTTCTTCGGGGTCAGCTTGGGCAAATAACGTCATTGAAGAACAGAGCTTCAAATTATCAGGGTGAGGTAAGAAATCGTCAATACAGTCCGTATTGAGGTCAAGAATTGCATTTATGGCTTCTATCAATCTTTTTCTAAGTATTGGGTGGTTGAGATAGGCTTTAGCTTCGTCAAGGCCAGCAATTCCGTAGTATTCAGCTTCCGGGCTAAATCCCAGTCCTCGAAGTTGTGGAAAAATGAACCAAATCCAATGCTCTTGCTTGTATCCGCTTTTGATTTCTGCTAAAGCGACATTGTAGAGCGATTTTTGAGCTTCAAGGAAGCGGTCGAGGTCGTACATGAGCTAATTTTAGCATATTTACGCTAGTTGTCGGCAACCCGACATTTCTTTAATCCAAAGAATTTTACAACCGTCTGCTTGATACCCCGTAATAATATCGTCCATATCTTCGGTGAAATCTTCAAGTTTGCTGTAATCAGATTCATCCAAGCAAGTAAAATCATATAATCCGTCTGGTGTTTGATATTTGATGAGAATTATATTTTCCTTGAGTTCGTCTATCATGGAGCAGACTGTACCATAATTTTATGAAAAAGTACAACATAAGAATTTTCGCAGATGTCTCACAGTAAATTAGCTAGACGTATCCGATTTGTTGGATTTTGGGTCGATAACGGTGATCTGGATTTCTCCTCCATTGAAAAGACCTAGTTGGTCGATAGTTTCGGCGACATCCAGATAAGAAAACAACCATTGCATTGTTTTGAGGTCACCATTAAGGGATTTGATAATAGCGACAGATAAAATTGCTTCTTTTGCGGATTTTGCGTTTTGCTTTTTAATGAGGGATTTAATCTTATCGTTGCTGATTTCCGATAGATCTGAATCAAGTAATTCTTTAACGATAGTCGAGACATTTTTGGAACCAACTTTTCTCCCATTTTGTCGTCTTGAATCATAACCTTTTTGAAAGGGGATTAAGTTGTTGATATTTGCCATGTTGTGTTTATTTTATATTTTTATCTAATCTTGATTACTACATATAGATATAGTTTTAATTCCTAATATCATTAAGAATCTTCCATCTTTCGAAGGGAGAACTGAGAATATCGAACCATCTGTTGAATTCTTCGGTGAGGATCTTCGAATAAAACGAGAGATTATCAGAGGTATTGCGGTCATTTTGTTGCTCATGGTTTAAACTATTACCCTTTTCCTCCACCATTTTTGGTTCGAGGCGACACTTAGGGTGTCTTTTTTTGTGGTTTGAGGGTGAATGACCATCGCTACGTTGCTTTCCTCGTCTGTGAACGGGACAGCTAACAAACAAGTCTAGCTAAAGGGTGCACCCCTCGTTAAAATAGGCCTTGTGGGGCACGTAAAGGCCGTTTTTAGCCAAAAACTGGTAAAAAACGTATGTGGATTAGGGTTGGGAGAAAAGATGACTAAAAACGACGAATTTGGGCGAACTTTATCGAATTTAATCGGCTATTTTTGGTTGTTTCTGGGCGGTTTGAGGGGTTTGAGGGGCTTGTTCTAGGAAATATATCATGAGACGAATAAAAGTTTAAGGATTTTAATGCAGGATTTGCACGCTGAGAAAAAGGTTTTGTTCGGGTTTTTGAATGAGAAAATGATGGTAAAGAGGTGGGGAAAATGCTTATTATTGCAAGCATTAGTATAATAAAAATGGTAAAGAGAAAAGTAGGAAAATCATGATTTTTGCGAAAAACAATAGACGATTTTTGGAGAAAATAACAGAGGTGCTAACATAATTATGACACTTTTTTAGCAAAAACGTATTGACAAAACTGAAGCGGTATGCTATAATGGACATAACATCCTAAGAAAAGCAGGATGGCAAGCGTAAGCTTGGTGTGTGAAAAACCGAAAGGTAGGCACTGCAAGAATTCTGCTTTATCTCGAAGGGTGGTGAAAATAGAGTAATAACTAAGTAATTGGTGGGCAGAAAAGGAGTTTCTAATGGCAGGAACGAAAGCTGGCGGCTTGAAAGCTGCTGCGACAAACAAAGCGAAATATGGTAAAGAATTCTATTCGCAAATTGGTCGTAAAGGTGGTCAAAATGGCCATACTGGCGGGTTTGCGGCAAATCCAGCTTTGGCGCGGGTCGCTGGGGCGAAGGGTGGCCGGATCTCTCGTCGTGGACCGGCGAAGAAGGCTTAATCTGATACCAGATTATCGCGAAATTATTTATTAGGCCAGAAGGGACGCACGAAGGTGTGTCCTTTTTGGTGGCTTTCGAAATCCGGTGTATAATGAGGATATTATGGAGGTTAGGCTGGAGAAGGGAGAATTTGTCAAGGGGGAAGAGGAGCGGGGAAAACCGAACTTGCTCACGGAGCTCACGCGGGATTACCCGAACTTAAGGTGGCGGCCGGGGCGGAAGTTTATGTTTCGGGGGCCACGGACGGTGGTGTATGAGGCGGAAAAAGGCGCAAATCGGGCGGCTCGGGGCGAAAAAAAGCCGGAGCTGCCTAGTTCGGGTTTGGGCGAAAATTGGGCTGAAGATCAGGACATGAATAAGAATGTGAGGCAAGTTGAACAACGCTGGGGGGAGCTTGAGCAAAAAAGTGAAACGGTGCGCGAAAATGAGCAAAAAATCTGGCGAATGCGGCTGCTGCATGAGGTGGGACATGCGCTACTGGGGCACCGGGACTTCACGACTGATGTCGAGCGGCTGAAAATGGAACGGGCGGCTTGGGAAAAAGCAGAAGAATTATACGAGATTTATAGAGAGAAATTGGGCGGGAAAGCAGGGGAGGAATGGGGGTGGCCGGAGTTTGACCAAGAAGTGGTAGAGGCGGAAATGGACAGCTATCGCGATTGGTTGCACCAGAGGTCGCATTGCCCGGAGTGTGGGCTGACGCGCTATCAAACTTTGGACCAGAAATATCACTGTCCGCAGTGTGAACAATTTTTGTAATTTTAGTCAGAAAAACTGAATAAAAAATGTGGACAAACAGAGATTTTATTGATATACTAGGGGTAGATTTCGGGTTCGTTCAGGAGTTTGGAATCGGTGGATTTTATCGGACGGTGGGGACTGCGAGGCGATAAAATTTGAGACGGAAGTGGTGATTGATCTGGATGATTCCGGAGTTCCTGAGCGGGCCTGAAGAAAGGATAATATATAAATATGGCAAAAGCCAAACTAACGATGGATGAATTGCTGGCGAGCACCGATGAAGGGATGCAGCGAGCAATGACAGGGGAAACCGTAACGGGGAAAGTGCTTTCGATGCGAAAGCATGAGATTTTGATTGATTTGGGTGCGCGAGGAATCGGCGTGGTGCCGCGCAAGGAAGTGTCGTTTGCCCGGAATTTGAACGTGGGCGACGAAGTGACGGCTTCAGTGATTGAATCGGAGATGGATGACGGTAGCGTCCTCTTGTCGCTGCGCAAAGCGGCGAAGGAGAAGGGCTGGGACGAGATTCAAGCGCGGTTGGACGGCTCGGAAGTGATTGAGATTACGCCGTTTGACGCGAACCGAGGCGGTCTCTTGGCGGAATACGAGGGGATCCGAGGATTCTTGCCGGTGTCGCAGCTCTCAGCGGAGCATTATCCGCGTGTGGGTTCGGCCGATAAAGATGAAATCTTGCAACGCTTGAATTCCCTAGTGGGTCAGCCGATGAAGGTGCGCATTTTGGATGCCAATCGCAAGGATAATAAGCTGATTTTCTCGGAGAAAGAGGCGATCAAGGACGGTTTGGCGGAGAGATTCGCAGAATTGCACGTTGGCGATACCGTGAAAGGTGTAGTGACGGGCGTGGTTGATTTCGGTGCGTTTGTGAACGTGGACGGGGTCGAAGGGCTGATTCATATCTCGGAAATTTCCTGGGAGCGGGTGAATAACCCGGCGGATTATGTCAAAGTCGGCGATACGGTCGAGGCGAAAATTATTACGATTGACAAGGAGCGTTTGTCGCTGTCGATGAAGCAGCTGACCGAGGATCCGTGGCTGTCGGAAGTCGAGAGCTTGAAGCGTGGTGATGAAGTTGAGGGCACCATCACGCGGATTACGCCGTTTGGCGCGTTCGTGCAGATTTCGCCGGCGGTGGAAGCTCTGGTGCACGTCTCGGAGCTGGGCTCGGGGAGCGATGCTGACCCGGAGAAGGTCTTCACGCTGAACGAGCGCAAGAAATTCCGCATCTTGGATATTGACCGAGATGGGCGGAAGATTTCGCTGACGATTGCGTAAGGAATAGAAATATGGGAAAACCGCCTCCTGCTGGGGCGGTTTTTGGTACTTGTCTAAGACGGGGAAAGCACGGAAGCGATAGCAGTCGAGCGAAGGATCGATATTGCAACTCAAAACCGATACTGCATACTAGCATTGCCATTTATCCCACTTATACTATGTGCGGAGCGGGAACGTTGGCGTGCGCTCTGGCGTCTTGGGCGCTACGGGTGTGATTTACGTTTGGACGGACTTAGCGACAAGCGATAAGACCTTAGCGTATCATATATATTATCACGGTACAGGGGGCAATCCCAATAATTACACTACGCGCTATGGTGCTTTCCCCGCCGTTTTGACGGAATTATTGGGTTTTGGCGGGGTTATGGAGCTTGCTGGTTTCGTAGATGACGCGGGAGAATTCGTCGATGACGCGCTGGCGACTGAGGGAGCGGGGGTTGGTGATGCGGACGAAGGGGAGATGGGCGCTGCGGAAGAATTTTTCCATGTCTTTCGGGCGGCTACCGAGGTTGCTGTCGCTGCCGGTGTGGTTGCCTTCGTCGATTTTGACGGCGCAGACCGGACGGAGGGTGCGTTTGTTGCAAAAAACGAAGTCAACCGTGGTATCTTTGATGAAGCTGTAAGCTTCGTAGCGATTTTGGGTGCCGACTTTGTGGCTGAGGAGGGAAGAAACGGCGACTTCAGGGATGATGTAGAAGGTTTGGCCGAAAATTTCGTTGAGTAGTTGGAAACAATGTTTCTCGGCGCCGGCCATGAGCTGTTTCTTGGGGCGGTAGCGGCAACGATCCATGGCGTCGCGGCGGCGGTGGGCCGTGGTGATGCCGGCGAGAATCGAGACCACCAAAAAACCGAGTGTGGCGAGAATGGCAATAAAAATGAGAAATCTATCCATAACAATTTAGGCGCTTTGGCGGGAACGCTCAGGGGCGGAATGCTCCGGAACCCAGATGCGCAGATTGGCTCAGCGACGGAGCTGCGCAAAGGGAAGGAGATGGCTCGCGTTCGGGTCATTACATTATCTATTATATCACGTCAGATGAATTTTATCAATAGACAAAGGCGAAAAAGATGGAGAAATATCTAGAAAGTATGGTTTTTGGGTGGTTTTTTGAGAAAAAAAGTGGATTTTGAGTAGAAAAATTAGGAAAAAGCGTAAAAAGTATTGACTTTTTCGACCATGTGTGCTACAATGAAAGTATAAGCTTGATACAGATAGAAATATCTGGATCAAGGAGCGAAAGCTCCCGCTAAGGCTTACGGTTATATACTTATATAACCCCTAATTCAGAGAATTAGGGTAAGTGCTTAGGGGCTTAAGTACATTAAGATCGATCAGTTAATCATGAGGACATCGTCTTTGCTCTGTTCAAATTCGTTCGCCCGAATATCTAATCCTGGTGAAGGCGAAAGAGACTTTCTGATTTTGGGCCTGTGAGTGGCATGGAGACCATGGAGACCATGGAGACCATGGAGACCATGGGGTGTGGGGTAGTGGTCTGCGTGCTGCTCATAGGGAACTATAGGCAGTTGATTGAAGAATAGCGGCATAAACTCGTTTAAGGGAAGGGCTGCATAATTTCTAAAAATAGCCCGAACCCGTCTAAGGGAATGGGCGCATACAACTGAATATGGGGAGGCCAGACTAGAGCTGGCGCAAAAAAGAGGAAAGGAAAAGCCCCGCAAGAAGCGGGGTGGGTGAAGGTATGATGAAAGATATGATGTTAGGTTGTGAACCAGACGAATTCGCAACGGAGCCGTTTGCTCCTTTGACGGAGGGTGAGGTAGAATCAGTCTGGTCTTGGTCGCATGGCGACTACCCAATGAATGCTGGTTCTGACGAGTGGATCAGAGAAGTTCTGCGTGGGACGCTGACCGAGGCCATGATCCGCTACCTGAAGTGGAGGCAAGACCTCTGCGATCTGGTTGAAATCGATAACTTCGACTACTGGAGGGCGATTCGCGAGGATCGGTACTTCATGGTTGAGGCTAACGGCTCGGTGGCGGAGGGGACTTCTAAATTTCCGAGGCATTATGACGAGGAGGACTTTCCTTTCTGTCCGGAGAATGTCGCTCTGTTATCACGAGCGGCGAAAATCTGGGACGACACCCTAGAGATGGAGCGGGTATTTTGCGGATTTTTCCGCTACGTGCTCCAGCTTCCCAAATTATCAATAGATAAAGAATGGGAGCTCTATCCAGGTGTGGGTAGGTGCGTAGTAATAAAAAAAGGCGAGAGAGAGGGGCGACGTTTCCTCTATAACAGAGGAGGGTTGATAGATCTTTTGAACCTTTTCAAACCCTACTTTTTCGTCGGGACTCGCATAAATCCAGAGGCACCGATGAAGACGTGGGCGTCCGGCCTCCCCATCGACCTAGACCGGCGCCTAGACGGCGAGGTAGAGTTAATGGCGACGTGGAAGGGGTTATATACCCACCTGTTGACGGCGGCTCACCTCGTTGGAGCGGGCTCGTATAAAATACGGGCGAGCCTCTTCGAATTCAGGGCTGATCAACCCTGGAGGCGCTATGAGCCTCATCGCTTCCTGCAGCTGTGGGAAGAGATTTGTGGGATTGTGCGCAGGACGTACGACCATGATCCGAGGGAGGATCGGGACGAACTGTGCGACCCGTTCAGATATGATCCTGAGGAAGGGAGTGATGATTAGACTGATGGATCAATGCCCTGGCCAAAGCTAGAAATCTAGCGGCGGCCGGGGGCGCTTTGGTTTTGGTGCGAGCGAGGAAATTTGGGAAAAATGTTTGCGAAATGGAAAAGTGTGATATAATGTAGGGTGTGATGAGGTGAGCTGGCGTGCTGGCGAGTCTCAGAATGATCCCCGGTAGCTCAATGGTGGAGCAAGAAGCTGTTAACTTCGAGGTTACTGGTTCGAGTCCAGTCCGGGGAGCCAATCAGAAAAGTCTGCGTCAGCAGACTTTTCTGATTGGCGCGAATAGAACGTTTTATAGGGGTCGTAAAGCCTAAAATCAGCTCTTTTTTGCCAAATTTGTAAGTTCGAGAAAATACAATTTAGAATTTCGTTTTTTAAGCCACTTCTCGAACTTTTGAATAGCTCAGGGAGACGCTGAGCGAGCTTTAACAGATACGTAGCGTCCACGCTGATGTCCTTATCGTGCTCTACAAGGGCTTCTAGCGCGTTTTCTAGACCATCATAATTTGGTCTTGGGGCGATGGTTCGCTGACAGTCGATAAAGTTCCTAGTGCCTTCAATGTCTGGCAGTATTAAGTTAGTCTATTTTGAAACGCCCCATTCTAGAATACTTCGCAAATAAAGTCATCACTAACGCTGCCGCCACCAACCCCACTCGCAAAATAGCCTTGTAAGCCTCGTAGAGCCTCGCTACGGGGCTTTTGGCGCGCAGGTAGGCAAACACCCACCCTTCGCTTGTAGGGGCGATAGTGGTGGTATTTTGCGAGAGCGTCAGCCGACCCCCACAACTGCTTTCTCGATGCCTCCATGAACCGCTCGGCAAACTCGGGATACTTCCGCCGCCAACGCGAACAGGTGTCGGGGGAGATGTTGACGCCGTAGCAGACACCCTTTTGTGTCTAAATGCTGGCGGCAAAAAATCGTAAACCGACATAAATACCTTCACCCAATCACAAGGTCAATAAAAAAACACTGGGCAAAATTAAAATAGCACAAAACCCTTACCCTTACTGCAAAAAATCCGTAAAACGTTCATAAAAACAAAAACGGCTTCACCTCTGTAAAAAATGAACACAAAAATTATACGCTACCTTTATCACCTCTGTTGCTAGGTAGTCATGCTGATTAGGGCGGCGTAGGGGCGTGGTAGCGTTTGTGCTTGGTGCAGATTGTGGACCGTGTCGGGGGAGGACACGTTTACGCATCCCGTATTAGTTTTGGGTCTCCGGTTTTAAGGTGGCGAACTCGGTCGTTGGTCATTCGTGTCATCAACAATACGGCGTATAACTCGCATTTTGCCTTTATCATATGTTAGTGCAGAGTTTGCAACTGTCTCTACGAGCGGGAGCCAGAATTCGGTTTTAGAAGTATAAAAGAAGATGTCGATGCCTTTCAACAGAGAGAAATCGACTTTTTTGTTGGTCGATTTTAGGTTCGAGAAAATAGTTTTGAGCAATTTGTTCTTCAACTCATTTCTCGAACTTTTGTATAGGTCGGCGGCACGTTTTGCTAATTCTAACAGATACGCAGCATCCACCAAGAAACTTCCATCCTCGCTTTCCAACTTTGCTACCTGCTCATCCAATTCAGCCATCCTTTTGTCACACTCAGCTGCAATCTTCTCATACTTTGACAACGTAATACTACCGTTGAGGCGGTCATCGTAAGCCACATCTTTTTTGTGCTCGAGTTTGCTATACTCAGAGCGAGCCTGCTTGATTTGGTTGGCAAAATACCGTTGTTCATTGTCATGCTTGTCCTTCATTGTTTTAAGGATTCTATTAACATCATCTTTAGTTATTCTTATCTTTTCTAATACATCCGTAACAACTTCATCTATATCAGCCTCAGAAATTCCACAATTACCGCAATCTGCCTTAATTTTTGAACAACGAAGGTAGACGTGCCCTTTCTTCACATATGGCGACATAATACCACCACAAATACCACAGTGCACTAACTTGGAGTGGGTATATACTTTACATGTGCTAGTTTTCGCCGCTCCAAAACTATCTTTTGCGTTTTCATTATTTATCCTCTGCACCGCCTCAAACACCCTTGAACCGATAATTGGTGGGTAGCAATGCTGGTAAATTATGTCGTCCCACTTCGCATCACCGACATAGAAGGTCTCCGTTACCAGCAAAAGGATCGTAGGCGACAGGTTGATCTAAGAAAAATGCCTAAAATGAGAGAAATCGTGGTAAAATAGATGGAGTTGTAATAAAAATAAAGTTTTTGTGATAAAAAGACATAAAGTCTGAAGTTGCGGAATGGCGTGGGGTCCGAAGAGGCAAAAACAGAACTGGCGCGGGGCGCGGGAAAGGAGCTGGTATGGCGGGTGACGAGGCAGAAAAAGTTATCAAGATTGCAGGATCGATTACGGTGGATGAGTTGGCGCAGGCTTTGGGTCTCGCAGTGACAACTCTGATCGGGGAATTGTTTAAGAATGGAATCGTGGCGACGATCAATCAGCGGTTGGATTTCGAGACGGCGCAGATTATGATCGACGAGCTGGGCATGAAAAATGTGCGCCTAGAGCGGAAAAACACGGCGTCGAAAATCGCGGACGCCATGGATGGGGGGCGACGGGAGCTGAGCAAGGATGCGGTGCCGCGGCCGCCGGTGGTGGCGGTGATGGGGCACGTTGACCACGGGAAGACGACGTTGCTGGATAATTTGTTGAAGAAAAAGACGGTGGAGACGGAAGCGGGCGGAATTACGCAGCATATTTCAGCATATCAGCTGGAGCATGATGGGCGGAAGATTACCTTCCTCGATACGCCGGGACATGAGGCGTTTGCGGCGATTCGGCAGCACGGGGCGATGTTGACGGATATTGTGGTGATCGTGGTGGCGGCGGACGATGGGGTGAAGCCGCAGACGATCGAGGCGATTAAGTTCGCGCAGGGGGCGAACGCGAAGATTATCGTCGCGATAAATAAGATTGACCGCGAGGGGGCGGATATTGAGCGGACGAAGGCGGGGTTAGCGGAACATGGATTGATGCCAGAAGAATGGGGTGGAGATATTATGATGATCCCGGTAAGCGCGAAGACTGGCGAAGGTTTGGAGAAGCTACTGGAGGGGATTCTGCTGATTGCGGATGTGGAAGAACTGAAGGCGGACGTGGAGATTCCGGCGGAAGGGCTGGTGATTGAGAGCCACATGGAGACGGGGAAAGGCTCGGTAGTGAATCTCTTGGTGACGGGTGGGGAGCTGAAGGTGGGGGAGTTCGTCGTGGCGGGGAGTAGCTACGGGAAGATTCGGACAATGATGAATTTCCGCGGGCAGCCGAAGGGGAAGGCCGGACCTTCGACGCCGGTGACCGTGACGGGGTTCAAGGAATTGCCAAATTTCGGCGATAGGTTCCTGGAATATGCGGATGAGAAAAGTGCGCGCAAGGCAGCGCTCTTGAACGCGCAAGGGGCGGCGAATGAGATGGCGAGTGCGAATGTGACGAGTACGGATTTGCTGCGGATGATGAATGTGGCGGATAACGCGAAAGTGTTTAACGTGATCGTGAAAGGCGACGTCCTGGGATCGGTGACGAGCGTGGTGGATTCGCTGAAATTGATTGAGACGAATGGCGAAGTGACGCTGAACATCGTGGCAACGGGCGTGGGGGATGTGACGGAGAATGACGTCTATATGGCGGTGGGGGATAATACGGTGATTTATGGCTTCAATGTGGCGGTACCGACGAATATTGCGAAGCTGGCGGCGCGAGATAACGTGGAGATTCGAAATTATAAAGTGATTTATGAGCTACTTGACGACGCGAAGGCTAGCATGGAAGCGCTGCTGGGCGAAGAAGTGGTCGAGGAAACGGTGGGCGAGATGGAAGTGATGGGGGTGTTCCGGGTGACGAAGACGGAAGTGATCGCTGGCGGCAAGATGACGCAAGGGAAGTTGACGCCGGGAATTCTGGCGCGGGCGAAGCGGAAAAAGGAAATCCTCGGCGAAGCGAAAGTCGAGAGTGTGCAGAAAGAAAAGATCGAGGCGAAAGAGCTGATCGAGGGGGAGATTGGTGGTTTGGCGCTCGCGACAGAGAAGAAATTAGCGCTTGAAGTGGGGGACAAACTGGAATTCTTTACGCGAGAAATGCGGAAGCGGAAGCTGGGGTAGGGGTTGTGAAGAGGGAGAAGGCGTGTTAGGATGAAGAGAGAATGAACTGCGATCCTAGGTTGAAAGACAAAAATATTAGAACAGTGGTTTTTGATGATGAGACTGTAGAATTCGTGCTGGATTTGTTCGGAAAAAAGGTCGACGAGAGTGGATACATTATAGAAAGTGAAAATGGCATGCGAGTGTTGACGCCGGCGGGTGATGAGGTACGCTGTGAGGATTTTGCTGGATTTGTTCCGGGATCGGAAATAGTCTTGACGCGAGATTTACCGTCTTTGTTGCAGTATGCCAATAAGGCATAGGCAATGGGGATTTTGGATAAGATTGGTGCATTTTTGAAAAATAAGGAAAGTGGTGTTTCTTTCAAAAATGATGTATCCGTAGATACGCATTCGACACGTACTGCTGGAAATGGCCAGACCGGAGGAGTGAAGACTAAGCACGGTGACATTTATATTGATAACAGTACAACGAATAATTATTCGATTTCGTTAGATAAGAGTGTATATGATTTGCCACAGGCGAAGAAACAGGAGCTGGCAAGGATTTTTTTGGAGGCATTTCGGGCAGGGGAAGTGAATTTTGTAAAAAAGGAAGCGACGCAGGATCTTAAAGAATATAAAACTTTTGAGAAGGCGCCAGATTTTACGCGAGTGGAAGAGTATTTTGCAAATAAAATACCGCCAGATGATTTGAGGTTGTTGCAGACTGGGTTGTTGGTGAGAGAGATGTGCTTTGATAGAATCAAAAAGGAGCAAGCAATGAAGATCAAGGAGAGAGCAGCGAAGGATAGGAGATCGCGAAATATTATCAATTTGGCTTCTGCGGGATATTTTGAGGATTATATTAAACCGATTTTTGATAGTAATGAGTATGAAAAGGCTATGCTAGAGTATAGAGAAATTGTGGATTATATGCCAGAGATTGTATTTGTGAATAATAACATGTCGGTTAGTGATATTGTAATGAGGGTAGAGGAGAAGCTAGCTTTGAAAAAACGTTATCACCTTGAGGTTTCTCAAATTATAATAAACGGTATTGGCAGGCAATGTGCACAAAATATTTCGGATGCTGTCAAGGAACTAAAGGAGGAGCATGCCGAGTTCGGTTTTTCGGAGGAAACGCAGGAGACGAAAGATTTGGTGCGGAAGAAAGTCATAATTAAAATTGAAATCGATCATTCCCCTCCGTACACCCCTCTTGCGTAAGTGAAAAAGTGGTGGGGTATTAGAAAATGGCGGATCTTGGAAAGTGAAAATGGGCGAAAAGAAGGGGGCGGAAGAAAAACTGCGTGAGGGCGCAACAGAGTCGCTAAGAGGGGCGGGAAGGCGAAAAATGGTGAGAAAAGTCGAAAATAAGCATTGACACAATGAAAAGAGCTCGATATAATTGAGCGTATAAAAGGTTATGTCAATAAAGGTCGCATAAAAAGGAAAAAGCAAAATGAAGCTAAAAAAAGGAAAAAAACAAAGCCTTGTCGGAGTGTCTAGCTGCGCAGGGCTGCTGGGTGTCCTGGGTGTGGCGATGCTCTTTCCGGTGCAGAATGATGGTGCGAATGCACAGTCAGTCTATACGGATGGAGGTCAAGTGCGGGCATCAGCGAATGTACAATCAGTGCTGTCTGTGGCGCTAGATTCGGAAGTCAATGTCGATGTGACGCCGACATCTGCGGGTGTCTGGGGTGGCAATAAGGCGAATTTGACCGTTGCAACGAACAACGCGAGTGGTTATAACGTCTATGTGAACTCGGATACGTCGACTTCTCTGAAAAACGTTGATCCGACGATCACGCAGGAAGTGACGGCAGTTTCGGGCAAAGTGACGAAGGCTGGTTTCGGCAAGAACACGTGGGGTGTGAACGTGGGTGCGGCTGAAGCGAGCGACACGACGCAATATCAGCCAGTCACGCTGGGTACGGATAAAACCAACGCGGCCTACACGGCGACGAGCTCAAAGGGCAAAGAAAACCTCTTCATGAACTTTGGGACTTTGATTGACACAGTCTTGCCTTCTGGACAATATACGAATACGGTGACGGTTTCCGTAGTGGCGAATCCGCTTGATATCACGAGTCTTTCACAGCTGATCTACATGCAGGATATGACGCCATCAATTTGCGAAAATACGCCGAAGAATGATTCGGATTTCCGCAATCCAGTCACCAAACAACTCATCGACCAACGCGACGGCAATACATACTACGTCTCGAAGCTAGCGGACGGCAACTGCTGGATGACCCAAAACCTCGATCTCAACATTGCCGGATCAACCGAAGCTGGCCATGACTATGTATCAAACGGCGTGAAGATCACCAGCGAACTCTCAGACCTCAACGGTTCTAACACCGTCTGGGAAGTCGGCAATACAGGTGTCGATACAGACGGCGTAGCCAAAGTCGCACCAGAAACCACTCAGACCTCGATTCCAGCTGGCGTCAGCAATCCGCCACAAACTGGTACTGGTTCTTGGGACTTCGGCAAATGGGTTCTAGCCATTCCCGAAGCCGCGCAATCTTGCGGTACAGAAGCTAAGAACATCTCAGATTGTACTCACGTCGGCTTCGTCGATGTGTCGGGTAGCCAGTGGACTCCAACCTACCAAGCTAAGGCTGGAAACTGGAACAACACCGCCTACAGCATGGTGGCAGTGGATAATCAAACTAACTCCTATGACCCGCACTATCTAATCGGTAACTACTACCAATGGAATACGGCTACCGCAGGCTCTGGTGGGGAGATTGTGAGTAAGGCAGCAGCAGATTCCATCTGCCCCAAGAACTGGCAATTGCCGAGTTCGGGCAACAACACTGACAATGGGACATTCGGCTTCATGCTGACGAAGTACGGTCTCGCCAGTACTGTTAATGGCTCTGGTCAGGACGGTAATGCATACAACATTGCCTCTACCCCACTATACTATGTGCGGAGCGGGTATGTGAATACTGGCTTAACGGGATTACGCTGGGTGGGTAATTACGGTTATCAATGGAGCAGCCAGACCCAAGGTAGGGACAACTACGCTAATGCCTTCTTTTTCCATAGTGCCGGATTCCACGACTCAAGCGAGGAATTGCGTTATTCTGCTTTCCCCGTCCGTTGCCTAGCCCGCAAGTAGCACAAGGAAGCAAAGATATAC
>CAZGXB010000015.1:0-20490 GCA_964529615.1 uncultured Candidatus Saccharibacteria bacterium | reverse complement strand
AAATATAGCCAATATCATTCATTATCTCTACTTCACTATACTATGTGCGGAGCGGGTATGTGAATTCGTACTATGGGACTCTGTGGGCTGCTAGCTTATATGCCGATGGCTGGTCTAATGTGTCTGCTTTAGATAATACGAAGGGACATTATCTTCATACTAATGCTTCAGCCGTTAATCCCTCATACAGCAGTTATCGTTGTTTTGCTTTCCCTGTCCGCAAACCTTCCTCACGCGGCTGGACGGTGAAATTGCCTTGGGCGAAAATTTCGGCCGCGGACAAACCTTGGTCGAGCAAACGCTGAATGATAGCTCCGGCGACGGCCGAGAGGAGGAGCTTCGCAGTCAAGGAGAGTTCGGGCAAGGCTGCGATTTCGACAGCAGCCATGTGGCCGAGTGGGTAGGTCTTACCGGCCAGCTCGGCGAAAAATTCACTGGCCGCCCAGACAATTTCGCCTTCCACTCCGCCGACTTGATAATGAATCACATCCATGATGCGCTTACACTTAATAATCCTCGACGAAGGTGAATTCTTTGCCAGCGATGGAAATGATGGACTCGGGGAGGGCGCCTTGGTTGGTGAGTTCGGCGCGGATGCCGAGCTTTTTCATAATGTCGCGCAGGCGATTGACGGAAGCATAATTATTAAGGTCAGTGCGGCGGGCGAATTTTTCGATTTTCGGACCGGTGACGACGAATTTGTCCGCGACTTTTTCCACTTTCCAAGCTTTACTGAGGTGTTCGGGCGAAAGCGTGATGACTGGCAGAGCCTCAGATTCTTGCGAATTTTCCAACTGCGCTAGAGCTTCTGTCGGAGCGCCTGACTGTGCGTTTTTGGCTTTGACTTCGGCTAGAGCGCGCAAGAGCTCGGTGATTCCCTGGTGCGCGACGGCCGAAATCGCGAAAATCTGCGCGTTCGGATTGACATCGAGGATGGAGGTCATCTGCATCTGGATGATTTCGTCATCCACCCCTTCGCATTTGGTCAGAGCGATGATTTCGGGGCGCTGACTGAGCTGATGATAGCGCTCGAGCTCGCGGCGGATCGTCTGATAGGCGACGCCGGCGTCGTCGTTATAGACGTCGATGAGGTGCAGCAGGACTGCGGTGCGCTCGACGTGGCGCAAGAAATCGTGCCCTAGACCTTTGCCATCGGCGGCGCCTTCGATCAACCCGGGAATATCGGCGATTAAGAGGTCGCGGCCGTCGATGGTGGCGACGCCGAGTTGGGGAGTGAGGGTGGTGAAAGGATAGTCGGCGATCTCGGGACGGGCGTTAGAGACGGCGCTAAGAAAAGTCGATTTGCCGGCGTTGGGCAGTCCCACCAGACCGATGTCAGCCATGGTGCGCAGCTCGAGCGCCGCCTCGAGAGCCTCGCCCGGTTCGCCGACTTCCGCCACGACGGGAGTCTGGCGAGTGGAAGATTTGAAATGAGCATTGCCGAAACCGCCGTCGCCGCCGCGGGCGATAATCGCTTCCTGGCCATCTACCGTCAGATCAGCCAAGATTTCGCCGGTGTCGGCGCGCGTGATGATGGTGCCAATCGGCACTTCCAGGACGGTATCCTTGCCACTGCGGCCAGCGGCACGCTGGCCGGCACCGTTTTTACCATTTTCGGCTTTAATCTCTGGATTAAAGCGAAAATCGAGCAGTGTATTGGTATCCTTGTCGGCGCGAAAAATGATTGAGCCGCCCTTGCCACCGTCGCCGCCGTCCGGACCACCTTTCGGGATGTAGATTTCATGACGGAAGGAGACAGCGCCATCGCCGCCCTTGCCGGCTTGAAGCTTCACCTTAGCGGTATCGACAAACATTAGTGAATGTAGCTGAAATTACCAACGGCACTGGCGGGAATAGTAGACTCAGTGACGACGAAGGCACGTCCGCCGTAGTTCATTTCGCGGACTAGGATGGAACCGTCGCCATTGACGGCGAGGACGACGCCGACGTGACCATAATAGCTACCATAAGGCGTCTGGAAGACTGAACCAACTTCAGGATTGCGGTCAACGCGCAGACCGGCGCGACGAGCGCTATTAGCCCAGTTTTTGGCGTCACCACTGACTTGAGCGCCCCAGTTGAGCGGGCCTTGAGAGCGCGGGTTGGTATTGCGCCACCAAGCCGCGTACCAGGTACATTGACCGCGGCCGAATCGGTTGTTATAGCTACGGGCTGGTCCATCAGAGACGACGCGGATGTTTTGGCGATCGGAAGTCGAACCATAATAGCTATAAGCATAGCGGTTGCTACTGCCAGTGTTGCGACGCGGCGCGACATATTCTGGTCGCTCGGTTTCGGGCGGAGTACCGCCAGGCAGGATGATTTGCATACCTTCGTAGATTTCGGCAGATTCGAGGTTGTTCTGGGCGACAGTACGCTCATACGAAGAACCGTAGCGATTAACGATCTCGTCAAGTTTATCGCCCGATTTGATCGTATAAACCACGCCGGAGCTCAAAGGAATCATCAAAATCTGTCCGACGCTAACTTCGGCGGTCTTTAGACCGTTCGACCAGCGCACTTGATCCACCGTGAGACCATATTTGCGGGCGATGGATTCGATAGTTTCGCCTTCTTTCACCTCATGAGAGCTGACGCCGGTGGTTTCGCCGGTGAAGCTGAGGTTTTTCTCGATACGGTCGGAAGTGGTGGTCTGGCCAATTTCCTTCATGACGGAAGCGGTGACATAATTACTAGAGACGGTATCGGTGCTAGCCAGGTCAAAAGAGCTGGACAGGCTAGCCACGACGTATAACTCGGAGATTTGGTCGGCCGAGACGCTATAATCATTGTCGGCGAGGGCATTCATATTGAGAGCGTTATCCCCAGCGGCGACTTTTTCTTCTGATCCGACCTTCGCAACGCCAAAAATCAACAAAAAGCACATCAGATAAGGCATAAATTTGCCTACTGACTGCCAAAATCCGGTTTTTTTGTGAACTTTTCTACTCATAATTAACTATTAAACGCTGCTTTTACCCCTATAAAGCTACGCTGCAGAGGTTTTGGCAATGCTCGGAAATATTCTGCTGATGCCCTTCCTCTGTACTACTATAATACATCACACCATCGTCTCCTGTCAAGAAGAAAATATAATCTTGAGCATATTCACTATCAGGGGTGGCAGTGGCAATAAGCGCCTCGGCACCGGGGTTAGAGATCGGTCCATAGGGGAGACCGGGGTATTTGCGGGTATTATAGGGGCTTTCGATCTCGAGAGCCTTGGCATTATCGGTATAAGTCTCACGACTGGGGTCAACCAAATCGACGGCATATTGGGTTGTCACGTCGCTACCCAGGGTCATACCGGCGTTTAGGCGGTTATAGAACACCTGGGCGACACGAGCATAATCAGTGGCGTTATTGGCTTCTTTCTGTACGACCGAGGCGAGGGTGATGCCTTGATAGAGATTTAGACCATGCTCCGCGAATTTCGCCTGCAAATCATGCTCTTTCAAGGTCTGAGCCATTTCCGTGAGCATGCGGTTGACAATAGTCTCTGGAGTGTCACTCTGGAAAAATTCATAAGTTTCGCCGAAGAGATAGCCTTCGAGCCCAGCTTCGGCCGGACGACCCTCAAACATCCAAGCGAAAGCTTCTCCGCTATAATCCGCGGCCAAAGCCTGATCGATCGCCGCTTCAGTATAACCCTGTTTCATCAGCTCGGCTTTAATCTCGCGCAGAGTGGAGCCTGGGAGAATCGTGAGCGAAAAGACATTCTTGCCCTGCGTGCCATTCACCATGTTATCGAGGATTTCCTTGGTGGACATAGCTGGGCTGAGTTGATATTCGCCGGCCTTGATGGTGGCGTCGGCGGGATAATTTAGGCGATAATAGAGTTGAAAAACGATAGAATTACGGATAAGATTAGCGCTACGCAGATTGAGAGCGATATCGCTGGTGCTCTGACCATCGCTCACCTCAAAAGTCAAATACTGACAATTACTTGAACCGTCAGCATTATCGGTCTCGCACGACATTTCCGGATCAACTGGTTGGAGATTATAGAGATAGAAGCCATAGCCAGCGCCGCAGCCGATCAACAAAGTGATCAAAATGACGATGATAGCCGTGGCGAGATGGTGCGTGCGGGGCGGTTTGGCGCCTTTGACAGACTGACGCTTGGCGGTGGTTGCCTTCGAAATCGATTTCGCACTGCCATGCTGCTCGAGGAAATCTTGGAGGATGATGGCGGCGGCTTCGGAGTCAATGTCGCCCTTTTTATAGCCTTTTTTGCGCTTTTTTAAGCGTTTTTCGGCTTCGACCGAGGTGAGAGATTCGTCCTGGAAGCAGATTTTGGCGTCTGGGAGCTCGTTTTTCAGCTCTTTGGCAAATTGGCGGACATAGGCGCTTTGTTTGGTCTCGTTGCCTTCATTGCTGCGGGGCAAACCGAGGACGAAGCAGTTAATGTCCCAGGCGCGGGCGAGTGAGGCGATTTTTTTGAATTCGTCGCCATCGACTTCGATGGCGGAGTAGGGCACGGCGACGCGCACATTGGAGTCAGCTTTCGCTACACCGATGCGCTTGGTGCCAACGTCAAGTCCGATCAATTTCATTGCTTACCTTCCTCCACTGTGAGCTCGACTTTGACTTTGTTGGGGTCATTTGGAATAGAGGTCACCCAGAAGAAGGAGGTCTTAATATCGACATTGCTGACACCGGTAATTCCCTTGAGGTCGGATTGAACTTCACCGACTTTTTTACCCTTGGAACGCTCGAGAATTTCGCTTTCGGTGACGGTGGGGCCAGTCTCGGTGACGGCCTTGAGGCGGGAGGGCTGATCGACGCCGCTAAAATGCTCGAAATAGGGTTCGCCGTAGGAATAGATGCGCTGGTCATCGGCGAGGTGAGACTTTTGATCGATGAATTGCTCGACTTTGGACTTTTCCACGACATAAACGCTATAAGTCGTAGTGGCACTGAGGCTGGGTTGGACACCATCGACCACTTCTTCGCCGACTTTAGGCGTGACGACCGGGTCGGCGGTCTCGACGGCGTAGCTCTCTTCGATCGGTACCATATTGTCTTTGATGAGCTTGTAGAGGGAAGTTTTAGCCGCTTCGTCGTCGCGCTGGGTCATTTCTTCCTTGGCTTTATTGACATCAGATTGGCTGACGATAGTCACCAGACGAGTGGAGCCGCCAGAGATAGCGCCAGGATTCGAGACAGTATTGCCGCCGAAGCTAGCCCAGCTACTGCCGGCGCTGAGGTTGAATTCTTCGCCGGAACTCAGAGCTTCGACCGGGACAGAGACGGAGAAGCTACATTTAGTGTTTTTGGCGGCGAGTTTGGCAAATTTGGCGGCGTCTTTCGTATCATATGTCGTGCCATTGCAGGTGACCGGGAGACCGCCGTCCCAGCCGGGGGCACTGGCGGAGGACGTGGCGACATAGGTCTTCCCGCCGCTGGTGAACTGGGCACCGCTCATAATGCTGATTCCGGCGGCCACAGAGTCGACGCCGAGGGTGAAGCTGCTGCTGACCGTCACTTCGCCGCGGGCTTTCTCGCCGCGATCTTCTTGGCCAGTGGCAGTGAAATTCGCCTCTTGTTTTTGTTCGAAAGTGACCTTTTCGATATAGAATTTACCTTCTTCGACGTTTTCTTGGCTCATTTCGGTGGTGAAATTAGTGGTTTCGGAGAAGTTATTTGAGGCGGTGCTGATAGCGACGACAATTTCGGCCGCGGGGGCGAAAACCAGCGCCCAGACCAACAAAACGATGAGTAGGACGCCTGCTACGGCCCCAATGATGATCTTTTTGCGCTGAGCGGTGAAATTCGGCACTTTTTTGCTTTTGTCGCCTTTTTGGCCCTTTTTGGCGGCATTTTTGCTATTTTTGGCGTCTTTAGAGCCGTTTTCCAGGCTTTCGTCAGTCAACTCGAGTGAGTCCGCACCTTTGTCCGAAGTACCCTCAGAAGCGCTCTTAGAGGTCTTAGACGGCGATTTAGCGGCATCTTTGGCGTCAGTGGCCGAATTTTTGCTATTTTTGGTATTTTTATCACTGGAAGCGGCATTTTCGTCGGAATTTTCGTCGATGACCTGTTCAGCGGCCTCGGATTCCTTCAGGCTTTCTTCGGTAGGTACGACTGGGCGCGACTGGAGATTTTTCGCCACGGGGATTTTTGCCGCCATGGCCAGCTTCAAAATCGCTGGATCCGCAGTCACGACCACGGCGACTTTATCACTCTCTTTGGCGGCTTTGGCCACTAATTTCATATTGACGGCGCTGCGCAAAATCGTCGCTTTTTTGGGCGGCACCAGGGCGACCAATTTTTCCTGCGCCTGCTGCAGTTTGGTCAGGATGTCGGTAATGTCGTCATCCGGCTCCAAATAAATAACTTCCTTGTTCATATACACCAAATATAGCACACAATTCATGCTTGTGCTAATTTTTGGCGGAGTTTTCGTGGAATTTTGAAAGCGGCTATGTTAAAATAGACGTAATGAGTTTATTTAATTTTAATAAGAAACACGCAGCGGCTTTGACAACGTCGGGACAGGCTAATAATTCCGCGACGGCGGTCTTGGCTGAGTTGGCGCTGGATACGATTGCGGACGGGGTAGTGATCGTGGATGGGCGCGGCGTGATCAAATATGCTAATCCGGCGGCCGCGGAAATGACAGGATATGAGAGCCCGAGCAACATCGTGGGACTGGATTATCAATTAGTCATCAAGCTGGAAAACGCCGAGGGAGCGCCAATCCCGGCGGAAGAAAATCAACTGACGAAGGCCTTTCAGCGCAATCAAGCCATGACAACGCGGGATTATCTCTTGGTGGCGGCGAAGAGCGGGCGGAAGTTGGCGGTGGCGCTGACGTGTGTGCCGGCGACAGGATTGAATTCGGACCGGATTATCACATTTCGCGACATTGCGAAGGAGCTGGAAGAGGCGGGCGCGCAGACAGAATTTATCTCGACCGCTAGCCACGAAATGCGCACGCCGGTGGCTTCGATCGAGGGGTATTTGGGCTTGGCGCTGAATCCGCAGACGGCGACGATCGACGAACGCGCGCGGCAATATCTCGAGGCGGCACATGCGGCCAGCCAGCATTTGGGGAATTTGTTTAAAGATCTGCTGGACGTGACGAAGCTAGATGACGGGCGGATGCGGGTGCATTTGGTGCCGGTAGAAATCGTGTCCGTCGTGAAGCAAATTGCGGATGAACACGAGCGCGAAATGCAGGCTAAGCATCTGAAATACAGTTTCGGTACGACTGGACCTGTGAATAATGGCACACAGCTGGAGCCGCTGGTGTATGCCGCGGTGGACTTGGATTTCCTGCGCGAGATCATGAATAACCTAATCGAAAACGCCATCAAATACACGCCGGAAGGCGGTGAAATTTGGGTGAATGCACGCGGGGATGGCGATAAAGTCCTGATCAACGTGACCGACACCGGAATTGGGGTGGCGGCGGATGATTTGGCGCATATTTTCCAGAAGTTTTACCGCGTAGATAATTCTCAGACCCGGCAGATTGGCGGGACGGGGCTAGGGCTCTATCTGGTGAAGCAGCGAGTAGAAGCGATGAATGGGCGGGTGTGGTGCGAAAGCTCGTTCGGCGACGGTTCGACGTTTTTCGTCAGCTTGCCGCGCCTGACTGATCAAGATTATGCAAAAATGCGCCTAGCCTATGAAAACGCGCAGGCCGTGCAGGCTTTCGAAATGTCGAATGCGGGACAAGGCAATTTGCGCGCCAGCGGCACGATTAATTCCGGCGCCGTGGCGGCGCAGGCGGGAATAGCGCAGAATGAGGCGCAGCAGCCGCAAATGCCGGGGACGGCTCCGACAGTGCCAGCCGCACAGCCAGTGATGACGCCAGAGAATCCGGGAATGCCGGAAACGCCAACGGTGCCAGCTAATGTTTTGCCGCCGGCGCCCAATCCGCTGCCGCCAGCGCCAGCCGCGCCCGCTCCGCAGCCAGTGATGACGAATGCTGCGCCGCAAATGCCGCCGACCCAAATGACTCCGACGCAAATGCCGCCAATGGTGAATCAAAATCCGCTCCAAGCTCCCGTTTCTAATGAGATAATGAACCAAAATAAGGAGTCTGTATGACCAAAATCATGCTAGTCGAGGACGACAACAGTCTTCGCGAAATTTACAGTATTCGTCTGACGGCGGAAGGTTATAATATTGTCGCGGCGGGCGACGGCGAAGAAGCGCTAGCCATGGCGGTGCGCGAACGGCCGGATTTGATTATTTCGGACGTGATGATGCCGAAAATTTCCGGATTCGACATGCTGGACATTCTGCGTTCGACGCCGGAGACGAAAGATATTAAGGTGATCATGATGACGGCGCTCTCCAGCGAGGATCAGCGGAGTCGTGGCGAGAATCTGGGTGCGGATCGCTATCTCGTGAAATCGCAGGTCGGGATTGAAGATGTCGTGAATACGGTGCATGATGTGCTGGGTGACCGCAATGCTGACGGCACGATTAACCCGGGGATAAACAATGCAGCAGGAAGTGCGAAAGGAAACGCAGCCGGAGCAGCTGAGATGGCGCCGGCGGAAGGTAATTTGGCGGAGCAGGGAGCGGCGGCTTCAGCGGCGATGCCGGCCGAGCCAGTTTTGCCAGCGCAGAGCGCGCAGCCCATCGCGGAGCAGACTCCAGCCGCAGCACAGACCAGCGAGAATGCAGAGTTGTCTTGGAAACCGGGTGAGAGTGCGGGCGCCGAGACCAGCGCCGAAGCGCCGACGATCATTCCGGAGTAAGAGCCGCGCGGGGATTTGGTATAATATTGTTATATGAATGACGAGACAGTGCGTCTGAATAAGTTTTTGGCGCAAAAATTAGGGATTTCGCGGCGTTTGGCGGACGATTTGATAGAGGTGGGGGCGGTAAAAGTGGCGGGAAAGGCAGCGAAATTGGGTCAACGTATTGACTTTTCGAACGATGTGTGCTATAATGGAGAGATAGGGGCAATTTCGGGAATAGAGCGGAAATTGCGCGACTTAGCCCGGGAAAAGGGGGAGAATTTCGTGGCATTACCAGAGGATTTTGGGCGAAAAATGCAGCGCTTGGCCGACGGAATCCGGGCGGAAAAGGTGAAATATGTCTATCTGGCGATGAATAAACCGGCAGGGTATGTCTGTTCGAAGCGGCAGCAGGACGCGGCGCCGACGATTTTTGAGCTTTTGCCGGCGAAATGGCAAGATTTGAAGACAGTGGGGCGGCTAGATAAGGACTCTTCGGGGTTGATTTTGCTGACGAATGATGGTGATTTCGCCTTTCAGATGACGCACCCGAAGTTCGTGAAGACGAAGGTTTATGAAGTGGAGCTGGATCATTCCCTCTCCGCGCTACACCAACAGGAGATTGCCGACTTCGGGATTGAGCTGAAGGACGGGCGGTCGCGGCTGGGGTTGGAGCGGCTAGACGAGGGGCGGAAGCGTTGGCGAGTGACGATGAACGAGGGGCGCAATCGCCAGATCCGACGGACTTTCGGCGCGCTGGGGTATAGCGTGGTGCGGCTGAAGCGAGTGCAATTCGGGCCGTACCGGCTGGACGGATTGAAGGAGGGGGAGTTTGAGGAGGTGGGGAGAGCATAAGCTCTTATAATTTCATGGCTTTGCGGAGCTCGATAGCGCGATTAATCTTTTCTGAGCGCGTCGGATCGTCTGCGCCAAAGAACTTGTCATTATATTCTTCGTTAATCTGTTCTTGATACTCCTGGTCGCGACCATGTTCGTAATTTAGGCTGTGATGACCATAGTGATAATCGGGAGAATAAGCGACACCCAACGAACGCGCGAGTGTCTGATTGCTATTTTGACTTTTTCTTTCCGCGCGCGATAAATATTCCTGCGCGTTGGCAATAATTGCATTGATTTCTTTAGTTTGTTCGCGAAAACTTAAAGCCGATTTTAGCCTATCGAAAAAGCCTTTGGATTTTTGTTCTGTTTGCAACTGTTTTAATTTTTCTACTGCGCTAGTCAAGGTAGCCTGTACCTTCTCATATTCTTCACCGGCATCGCGCCAAGATTGCTCACCTGACAAAATCTTATCCACGATTTTTAAAGTATGCGCACGGTCTAAATCTTCATTCTCGTAATGTAAAGCTTCCCCCGGTACGTTTTGACCTGTCCCTTGCAGTTCTTCGAGATTGTTGCTTTCGTCCAACTCTAAACCGTTTTTCTGATAGAGATTTTTGACAAATTCTTGATCGCCGCTATACCCACGACGATCACGTACTGTGCCGTCTGGATTTACGACTGCAGAATTGACGGCCTCAGGACTGGTAAAATTATCGCTCAGGTCATGCAACAGATCCAAATATTCACGAGCGATTTCGGATTTTTCCATTTCACCGACTGGGCGATAGATTTCTGCGTTTCGTTCGCCAGCGAATGGCTCATCTTTCAGTGTATCCCACTGATTTTCGCTAGGCATTAGCGCGAGAGATTCTGATTTTGGGTTAAGTGTTTCGCTCATTTTACCTCCATTGACTTTTATCTGATAGTCGGCCGCGAATAAAAAATGCGACTATCTGCTAGTCGTCAAACCAAACAATCTTCTCCAGCGAGAAATTGCGCAAATAGCCGCATTTCCCTCTCGCTGGGTAAATTATACTTATTTGGTTTGACATCCTTATTGTATCACGAAAAATCGACTATGAATATGCTATACTTATTTCATGGATGTACCATTGATGGTAGCTTTACAAAATCAGCGCAGGCTGTATGCCTTGCGGGTTGAGGCGGAGCGGCAGCGCGCTATGCAGGAGGCAGTTTTAGAATTGCTCAGTACGGCAAAAATTGAGGCGAATGTTGAATTAACCGATGAACTACTGGAGAAGATTCGCGAATGCATGCGGAAAGGCGAACCTCTGAGGCTAAAAGTGACGAACATGAAGCCAGGCGAGGACGGAAGATTATTAGGCAGTATTGTTTATGGGGATGAATAGCTGACAGCTCTCCCTCTAAACTAGTTTTGCAGCAACTTGGCGAGCTTGGCGCGGAGCCCGGTTTCTTCGGGAGCGCCAGCGAGCGTATCGAGGGCGACGCGCAGCAACCCCAAGGCGGTGACGAAGGAATGGTCAAGCTTGGTCTGGGTATGGTTGGTGATGCCGGGGAGCTCGGAGGCCTCGACGACGTGTACCATCGGTCGGCGCGAGAACGGCAATTCCTTAAACCAATCTGTGGTCGCGAGGACTTCTTGCAGGTCGGAGAGGCCGGCACCACCTCCGCAAAGTAGTATGCGACTCGGAAGCATATCGCTGAGATGGAATTCTTCAAGCGTGATGCCGACGCCAGAGAGCCAGACGGCGAGATTGCGCTGGATGGCAAGGTCGATTTTGTCACGCATTTCGCTGGGGATTTTGGTGGGATTATTGAAATTCAGCTTGTAGCGCTCGGCGGTCTCGAAATCCACGCCAAGAATTTCGGCGATTTGGTGAGTGAAACTGCGCCCGCCGATGCTAAACATTTTCGTACCTTCGACGCCGCCATCATCGACCACGGCGATGTCGGTGGTGCCGCCGCCGATATCCATGACAATGCCGGAGAAACCGCTATCAAGGTTGTCTCCGAGGCAGGCACGGCAGACCGCGAAAGGCTCGACCGCTACAGCCAATAACTCTAACGACAGCTCAGCACAGACCTTCTCGATGGCCGAGATGTGGACTAGCGGAGCGTAGGCGGTGTAGAACTGAATAACTATGTCAGTCCCCTTAAAACCGATTGGATTAGAAATCTTATAGCCGTCAATATTGATACTGACGATAGCCGAGTTGATCAGGCGAACTTCGACATTAGGATTATTGGTCTCATCGGCGATCTCTTTGCGCGCGAGTTCGCCAGCGCGCTCCTGGACACGCTGGATGATGAGCGACATTTCCTGCTCAGTGAGGGGCTTGTTGCCGTTTTTGCGGCGGTAGCGGATGGTGGTGGTGTTGCCCTTGACTAATTCGCCAGCGATACCGACGACAGTGAGTTTGCTAGTGACGCCGGCGGCCTTTTCGGCTTGAGCGACGGCTTTTTCGCAGACCGCGACCACGCTAGGAATGTCAGCGATAGCACCGGCGTACATATTGCTAGCGTCTTGGTGCGCGCGGCCGATACCGATGATTTCGAGCTCTTCGTCGGCGGCCTTCTTCGCGATGACAGCTTTGACATTTTCTGTACCGATGTCGAGCGCGAGGAAGACATCTTGCCCGGCGGTGGCTAGCGGCGTGACTTCAGCGGCACCATCGACTAATAGCGGCGAAGTGTCGCGTTCAGCGGCATGAGTACGCGCGGAATGATCGGATTGGTTTGACTTGGCGAATTTGGCGGCTTTGGCAGACTTGGCCGGGCGAGCTTCAGCGGCCGTCGCCGGATCCTTACCGCGACCACGGGCAGCAGCTAGAGCTTGGCTACTAGCTCGCGCGATTCCAGATTTTTTGACATTACTAAATAGTCCCATAATTTCCCTTTATAAACTACCTGCTTCACTATCCGAGAAAAGCTCGAAGGCGTCATCAGATTGAGCGCTGGTTTGCACTTCCCAGATTTCATAATAAGCTTCTTCGAGATGGTCGTCATCGACCAAATCCGTGATCGGTTTATAACTACTGGGAGGATTGACGGTGGCTTTGCGATAGTCAAAAGTCAGGTCAGCGGACAGATTGATTTCGTCCTCGATGGTGTGAGTGAGAATGAAACGCTGGAGCTTATGATCCCAGTTGGAAATTTCGAGATAGAATTTTAATTCTTCGGGCAGGTCGAGGTCGTAGGCGGAAATTTCGTCAATTTCGTCGAGATCGAGCAGGGAGCTTTCATAATAGCGGCGCGAGTCAAAGCCGCGATCTTTATAATAATCCTTCACGGCGGTGTTATAACAATCGGCGAAAGTCTCGGCGCTATCGGTCTCGGGCAGCTGGTTGATAAAATCAGCTAACGCACGCTTATTCAGAGAAGCTCGATAGAGCATGTGGCCGAAGTCAGCGTCATGCGTATACCAGTGGCCATCGGTATTGACCGACTTGACTTTTTCCAGAGTTAGGAAGCGGTGCTGGTCATAAATCGCCCCGAGTTCATTCAAGCCTTCGCCTTTCGCCAAATCGACAGCGCAAGTATAGACTGCGTCGGCCATTTCGGCGGTCGAACGGTCCATGTCGAGCGATTTCATGAGGTCAACTACGGCGATTTCCCACCATTCGCCGTCAATGTCGTCAACTAGTTCGAGCGTAGTAGTGAGATCATCCTGCGCGTCTTCGTCCAGGCCAGCAGCTTCGATCGCCGCCATAATGCCATCGACCTTGAGATAGAGTACGCCGTCCTCCAGCTGGACATATTCGAGATCGAAGTCGAAATCCGGATCGTCTTTTTGGTCAACAGCGAAATTTAGAGTGCCGGTGGCGGGCAAGTGGTTCGTCGGGGTGTCGAGGCGCAAGGCGATGCGATTGATGGCCGAATCGCTTTCGTCTGGTGTGGGCGTAAGGATGATTTCGCCCTTCGTGCCGACGTTTTCCGCGGTGAAGAGCTTACTGACGGCGTCATAAGCGATTTTGTCGGGATGATTATAATAGAAGAAATACCAGAGAGCGGTGCCGACTAGAGCGAAAACCAGCAAGATTGCGACGATGATCGCCACGATGCGGCTGGCCTTGAGCGACTTTTTCTCAGCGGCGCTCGCTGAAGCGGTTTTAGCGGCGGGTTCCGACTCGGCGGCAGGAGCAGCAGCCGCGGCGGCGTCAGTATCGGAAACCTCGGGTTGAGCTTTGGAGGATTTTTTCCGAGTTTTGGTTGCCTTGGATGACTTGGCGGGTTTGGCGGCGTCAGTAGTAGCAGTCGCGGCTTCCGCTGCCATTTCGTCGAGGGCGGCCTGGACTTCGGGCGATGGGGTGGCAGTGGACTCAACGGCAGCCGTAGCGTTTTGCTCAGTTGTGTCTTGTTCAATTGTGTCTGTGTTTCGACCATCCGGATCTTGGTCCATGCACCCTCCTTGGTTTGTTGGCTTATGCTTTGCTTTATTGTACCATAATCTTTCGAAAAACTACAAACATTTTGTGCTATAATTTTCTTATGGATAAATTTACAATCAAGAATATTAAAGCTCGGCAAGTCTTGGATAGCCGGGGCAATCCGACAGTGGAGGCGGATGTTTTCTTGTCTTCAGGTCATGCCGGACGGGCGATTGTGCCGTCGGGCGCATCGACGGGGAGTGGTGAGGCGCTAGAACTGCGCGATGGGGATAAATCACATTTCGGCGGCAAAGGCGTCTCGCGCGCGGTCTGGCACGTGAATCACGAAATTGCAGACGTCTTGATCGGAAATTCGGTGAATCAGGCGCAAGTCGATCGGCTGATGCTCGACCTCGACGGGACGAAGAACAAGTCGAAGCTGGGCGCGAACGCGATTCTGGCGGTGTCTCTGGCAGTGGCGCGAGCAGCGGCTAAGGCGCAAGGTTTGCCCTTTTACCAATATGTGGCGGCGATTGCCGGCACGACGAAAGACATGTGCTTGCCGATGCCCATGATGAACGTGATGAATGGTGGTTGCCATGCGGATTGGTGCACGGATTTCCAGGAATATATGATTGTACCAAAGGGCGCCGGGACGATGGCCGAAGCTGTGCGGATGGGGGCGGAAGTTTTCCATGCGCTGAAAGACGTCTTGAAGCGGCGCGATTATCCGGTGACGGTGGGCGACGAAGGTGGCTATGGGCCGCAAGTGCGCGACGGCAATAACGAACCGCTGGACTGTATTCTGGAGGCAGTCGAGGCGGCGGGATATAAGCCGGAGCAAGACATTGCGATCGCGATGGATGTGGCGGCCTCGGAATTCTGGAATCATGACCATTACGAATTGAAGACTGATGGCTCATGGAAAACCGCAGAAGACATGATCGATTGGTATGAATGGATTATCGAGAATTATCCGGTGGTCTCGATTGAAGACGGTCTGAACGAAAGCGATTGGGAAGGCTGGAAAGCGCTGACGGAGCGCCTGGGCGAGCGCATCCAGCTGGTGGGCGATGACCTTTTCGTGACGAATGTAAAATTGCTGGAAAAAGGCATTAAGGAGAAGGCGGGAAATGCGATTTTGATCAAACCGAACCAAATCGGCACTTTGACCGAGACGATTGACGCGGTTTTGATGGCGAAACAGGCGGGCTATCGCACGGTGATGTCGCACCGCTCGGGCGAGACGGAAGATACCTCGATCGCGCACTTGGCCGTCGGTCTGGGGACGGGACAGATCAAGACCGGTTCACTGTCGCGTTCCGAGCGCATCGCGAAATATAATGAGCTGATGCGGATCGCGGAAGACCGGCCGAACATGCGGCTCGAGGATCCTTTCCGGAAATAGCTTAGAGCGCGAAACCCAGTAAAAAATCTGGCCCCGCAAGTTTGTTTGCGGGGCCGTTTGTGATGGCAAAGTTATCAGCGCGAGTCGCGAAAAACTGACGGATGCACGACCGCCCCGACTTCGAAAACGTCAATTTTACTTAGAGCTCCAGCGGCTCTTTCAGATCTTTATCCTTAGCCGTTGCATCTTTATCCTTGGTTATTGAATTTTTATGCTTGGCGGCTTTGGGGTCGGACTGTGGAATGGCTTCCGGCGCGAAATCGACACAGAGAGCAACACCAGTGCGGAGATTAAAGACCGCTTCCTCGACTCCATTCTCGCCAACCGGCACTCGGATGCGAACCTGCGGCTCATCCACGCGGTGACATTGTACATCCACCAGCGAGACATCCGCCGAATCGAGATGATCGTGCAGGCGGTCGATCGAGCTAGGATAAGCCAAGTAGAATTCCATCTGCCAAACGTCCTCAGCGCGATAGAATTCAAAATCCGTCTCAGGATCATGCAGAATGTCCGCAAGCAGCTCGAGCGCCCAGCGCTGAGTCTCTTCGCCGCCTTCGGCCGTGCCGATGAAATAATCCAGACTCCAGGGAGTAATCTCTTGGAGAGGCAGTGGCTGTTCGCGAGCGGCGTTGGCCGCGGCGACGGTAAGCGGAAAGCCGGCCAGCGTAGCTGCCAGGGCTTCGACCCGCTGATGGCAGGTGTCGTAGAGCCCCTGAGCAATGGCTTCCTCGTCCCCATAGAACTGGCTATAGTCATAGTCTGCTAGGGGAATAATCGTGAGGTGGTCTGCGCCAAGCGTCTTCTCCGGACTAGCCTGAGCCTCATCGGCGTCGGGCGTCGCTTCAGAATTTTCCGATTTTTCCTCTGAATCCGCTATGGGCTCAAGCTGGCCGAATTTGGCATTGCTACAAGCGACCATAGTGGTAGTGAGCATCACTATGAGAGTGATTGTTATTAGTTTTTTTCGCATTCTATCCCTCCTTTTCATGCGAAAGGCGACATTTTCGCTTCAACTTTGCTGAATTATTAAAGAGCGAAAATGTGCAAAAGTTTTTGAGTTTGCCTGAGAAAAAAGACAATTTTAGGTGGTCGATCTTAGAAATGACCAATCAAAACCCAGACCTCTTCTCAGGGCTTATCTCTATTGTAGCACAGGTTAAGATTTTTGTCAAGAGCTTGGGAGGATTTTGGGGGAATTTGGAGGGTTTGGGGAGGTTTTGGCAGGAGTTCGGGGTGTTTGGATGACTTTTGCAGGATCTTGCGGTGGTTGATGGATTATTGCAGCTTGACACAAGAGTCGCCGAGGAGTTGGCGCAGGGGAGCGAGGAGTTCGTCGTCGGCCTCGACCCGGAAGGGGAGGCGGATGGGACGTTTGCCGGCTTTGTCCTTCAGGACGAGGATGATCTCTTGGACGCCGGTGTGGAGCTCACAGAGGTGGCGAATTTCGTTCAAAATGTCGCTATTAGTCGGGTCTTCGATTAGGACGTAGAGCTTTTCGTGGCGAGGGTCCTTGGGCGGGGTGAGGATGCGGCGCGGCTCGGACTCGGCGGAATCCGCAGAGTCGCCGGAATCGCTAGCAGCAGCGTTAGACTTGGCGCCGGAAGCAGCGACGGGCTTGCGATTGGCGCTGACGGCGCTGGCCCGACTACGACGCTGGGGACGAGGAGCGGCAGACTCAGGGACGGGGAGTTTCTCGCCGGTGGGTTGGTAGCTCTCGAGTATCTCATCCGGGATGACCTCGATGCGGTCGGCGATGATTTTCACCTCGGAGGTAAGGTTGCCGTCTTTATCCTTTGCGTTGACCCGGCCAATGACCTTGACGACGGCGTCTTGCTCGAGCTTGGCGCCGATTTCTTGGAAGAGGCTGGGGAAAACGATGATTTCCTGCTCGGTGATCTTGTTTTCGAGCTTGACGAAGGCCATGCGCGTGTTACTCTTCGTGATGATGGTGCGGACGGCAGTGATGATGCCGCCGATAGTAAGGAGCTTGCCGTCGTTTTCGGCGGTGACAAGGTCGTAGCTATGGGTTTGTTCGGCGAAATAAGTCTCGTAGCGGTCGAGCGGGTGGCTGGAGATATAGAGTCCCATGAGGTCGCGCTCCCAGAGCAGCTGCTCTTTCTCGGGGACTTTGCTGGGGGCGGGCTTGATCTCGGGCTCGGGGATGGCGCCGGCATCGCCCATGGCGCCGAAGAGATCGGTCTGGCCAGAGGCGGCGTCTTTTTGGCGCTTGGCGCCGTAGGCTTGGATGCTCTCGAGGTTAAAGAGGAGATCGCTGCGGTCGCCGAAACGGTCGAAGGCGCCGGTCTTGATGGCGGCTTCCCAGGATTTTTTGTTGAACTTGGTGGAATTGACGCGGGCAGAAAAGTCGGCGATGCTCTTAAAGGGGCCGTTCTGGTCGCGCTCGGGGATGACGAATTCTTCGACCAGAGATTTGCCCATGTTTTTGATGCCAGAGAGACCGAAGCGGATAGTGCCTTCGCCGCCGACGATACCGAAATCGCCGTAGGATTCGTTAATGTCGGGGCCGAGGACTTTCAGTCCCATGCGCTTGCATTCGGTGATTTCGATGGCGAGGCGGTCGGTCCAGCGCATGTCGGCGGTCATGAGGGCAGCCATGAAGGCGTCGGGATAGTGCGCCTTGAGGTAGGCGGTCCAGTAAGCGACGAGACCGTAGCAAGCGGCGTGGCTTTTGTTAAAGCAGTAGTTGGCGAAATCCAGCAGCTCGACCCAGAATTGCTCGGCGATTTCCTTGGTGGCGCCGCCGACCTTGATGGCACCATTGATGAATTCTGGCTTGACCTTGTTCATGAGGTCAACCTTTTTCTTACCGACGGCTTTGCGCAAGGTGTCGGCCTGACCGCCAGTGAAGCCGCACCATTCGCGCGAGATCTGCATGAACTGCTCTTGATAAATCATGATGCCATAAGTGCTTTTGAGCGAGCTTTCGAGGCCGGGGTGGAGATAAGTGATGGGTTCCTCGCCGTGCTTGCGGCGAATGAAACTGTCGATGAATTGCATGGGGCCGGGGCGATAAAGCGCCACCATAGCGATGATATCCTCGAAGCGGTTGGCTTGGAGGTCGCGGAGATAGCGCTTCATGCCGGCAGATTCCAGCTGGAAGACGCCGGTGGTCTCGGCGCGCTGGAGGAGCTCATAAGTCTTCTCGTCGTCCAGGGGCAAGGTCGGCAGGTCGATGTCATTATGATAGACTTTGCGGATCATGCGCAGAGCGTTGTTGATCACGGAGAGGTTAGAGAGACCGAGGAAGTCCATTTTCAGGAGGCCGAGTTCTTCGACTTGGGTCATGGGGAATTGGGTAGCGATCGGACCCTTAGCTGAGACTTCGAGGGGGAGGAATTTTTCCAGCTCATCCGGGGCGATCACGACGCCGCAAGCATGGACGCCGTGGTTGCGCACCGTGCCCTCGAGCTGGCGGGCGAAATCGAGCACTTCCTTCGAGATAGGGTTGGTTTCGTATTCGTGGCGCAGGTCTGGGACGTCTTTCACGGCGTCGTCGAGATGGACATGGTGGCCTTGGACAGGGTCGGGGACGAGCTTCGCTAGGCGGTCGGCCTCAGCATAAGGTACTTCGAGCACGCGGGCGACGTCGCGCACGGCGTTTTTCGCCATCATTTTACCGAAAGTGACAATGTTGGAGACGCGGCCTTCGCCGTATTTGCGTGTACAATATTCGATCACTTCGTCGCGGCGGGTATCCTGGATGTCGGTGTCGATATCGGGCATAGAGATACGATCCGGGTTCAAGAAGCGCTCGAAGAGGAGGTCGTATTTCAAAGGGTCGAGCTCGGTGATGCGAAGAGCATAAGCCAAGATCGAGCCGGCAGCCGAGCCGCGCCCCGGACCGAAGCTGATGCGCTGGCTCTTGCCCCAGTTGATGAAATCTTGGACGATGAGGAAATAGCCGTTATAACCCATTTTGTCGACGACACTGAGCTCATAATCAATGCGCGGCAAGACCTTCATCTTCTCCTCGGCGCGCTCGGGAGCCTGATCGACAGCTTCGAGCATTTTGCGGCATTCGGCTACGCTTAGCTCAGTGGTTTCTTCGAGCTTTTTGCCACAATAGCGATAGACCAGACCCTGGAAGACGAGCTTGTCGAGATAGGACTTTTCGTTTTCACCCTCGGGCAAGGGGAATTTCGGGATAAGGATACGGCCAAGCTGGAGATCGACGTTGCAGCGATCGGCGATGCGGCGGGTATTACGCACGGCTTCGGGATGAGTCTTGCCCCAGCGTTTGATGATTTCGTCTGGCGGAATGACATGCAACTCAAAATCTTTCAAGCTCATGCGGTTCGGGTTGGAGAGATTGGAAGCGGTACCGACGCAGAGCAGGACTTCATGCGCGTCTTGGCTCTCGTGGCGCAGATAATGCGCGTCGCAAGTGACGACCAGCGGCAGGCCGGTCTCGTCGGAAATTTTCATCAGACCTTGATTGACACGATTTTGCTCATCCCAGTGGGTGGGCGAGTCCGGGTGGCCATGATCCTGCATCTCGAGATAGAAACGGTCATCATAAACTTTGTGATACCAGTCAATCAGCTCGCGGGCGCGCGACTCGTCGCCAGCGCGAAGAGCTTCGGAGATCTCGGAGCCAGCACAGCCGCTGAGACAAATGACGCCTTCGCTGTATTTCTCCATGATGGCATGGTCGATGCGGGGTTTGTAATATTTGCCGTGGATTTCGGCTTCGGACATGAGATGACAGAGATTCTCAAAACCTTGGTTATTCATGGCGAGGAGAGTGATATGGAAGCGCTGCTTGTCGTGCGCCGGGTCGCGATCTTCCATGCGCCGCGCAGCGACGTAGGCCTCGAGCCCGAGGATGGGCTTAATTCCCTTGTCGTTGCAAGCTTTATAGAGTTCGACTAGGCCGCTCATGGTGCCGTGGTCAGTGACGGCGACCGCCTCCATGCCCTGCTCTTTGACAAAGTCAACCAGCTCGGGGATCTTGGTCAGACCGTCGAGTAGAGAATAATGCGTGTGGTTGTGCAAGTGCACGAAATCGCTGGGTTTGAGCGGTTCAGAATTTTTTGTCACCTCCGTCATGTATATTATTATAGCACGGTTTGGTGAGCTCGGGCGATCGCATTATGATATAATCAAGCTATGAGTGTGTAGGATTAACAAACATATGAGAATTATTTAGTAGCCTGTTTATGCTTGTATT
>CAZGXB010000014.1:0-20685 GCA_964529615.1 uncultured Candidatus Saccharibacteria bacterium | reverse complement strand
TTCTATAATGTAGATAACTACTTATTCTACTGTTCTGGATTGTTACACTAAGCCGAATACAATGTGGTACTTGCAATTCCACTTGGTGTGGCTTAAACTGTTTATATCATTCATTCCCATGACTAGAAAACTCCTTTTGTTAACTTTATTTATAAGATTGCAGCTGACGGGCTACAATCAAAGTATAACAAAAGGAGTTTTCTGCTCAACGGCAAAAGCCTCACACGCACCACTGGCCAAGCCAGTGGCTTAGGAGGATACAATAAAAGCTGCCGCTTCACGCGACAGCTTTTTGCCGAGCTTGACTTATATGCTATTATTAAATTATATGCCCAAAAATTTAGTCATCGTCGAGTCCCCGGCCAAAGCCCACACCATCGAGAAATACCTCGGGAAAGATTTTCATGTCCTGGCTTCCGTCGGCCACATTCGCAAAGACACTCATGTTGATAAAGAAACCTTCGACGTCACTTACGAAATCGACGAAGGCCACACTAAAATCATTAACGATCTGAAAAAAGCCGCCGCAAAAGCCGACACGATCTGGCTCGCGACTGACGAAGACCGTGAAGGCGAAGCCATTTCTTGGCATCTCATGGAAGTCTTGAAACTACCGAAAAACACCAATCGCATCACCTTCCACGAAATCACCAAACCCGCCCTCGAAGCGGCCATCGAACATCCGCGCAAAGTCGATATGGACATGGTTCACTCCCAACAAGCCCGCCAGACGCTCGACATGCTGGTCGGTTTCGACCTTTCTGGCGTCGTGCGCAAGAAAGTCCCCGGCGCTATTTCCGCCGGTCGCGTCCAGAGTCCGGCGCTGCGTCTGGTCGTCGAAAGGGAACATGAAATCGAAAAATTCGACAGCAAATTCAGCTTCAAAGTGACCGGCAAGTTCCAGTCTAAAGACAAATCCGAAATTTCCGCCACTCTAAATCATGCTTTCGACACCGCGAAAACCGTCGAAAATTATCTCAACAAGATCGCCAGCGCTAAATTCGAGGTCTCCGACATCACCACTTCGCCCGGCGTCCGCCGCCCAGCGCCACCTTTCACCACTGCCTCTATGCAAATCGAAGCCAACTCCCGCCTCGGCATGTCCACTAAAGCCACCATGTCCGCCGCCCAAGCCCTCTATCAAGCCGGCCTTATCACTTACCACCGCACCGACAGTCTCAACCTCTCGAAGCAAGCCATCGCGCAAACCGCGAAATACGTCGAGGAAAAATTCGGCCAGAATTATCTCAAAGTGCGCAATTTCAAGACCAAGTCCGCCGGCGCCCAAGAAGCCCACGAAGCCATCCGCCCCACCCACATTGAGCAAGAAATCGCCGGCAAAACTGCCTACGAGCAGAAATTATACCGGCTAATCCGCAATCGCACCCTCGCCACCCAAATGGCTGACGCCCAGACTGAGAAAACCGTCATCAAGATCATCAATGACACCGAGAAAAAGTATCTTTTCGAAGCCAAAGGCGAAGTCATCACCTTCGACGGTTTCCTCAAAGTGACCGGCCGTACCAAGGAAGACGAACTCCCCGTGCTCAAGAGCGGCGACCCGCTCAAAGCCAGCGAGATCAAAGCTCGCCAAACTTTCGCCAAACCGCCCGCCCGCTATACCGAAGGCTCGCTCGTGAAAAAACTCGAGGAGCTTGGCATTGGCCGCCCTTCGACCTACGCCTCCATTATGTCTGCCATCCAAGCCCGCAACTACGTCGTCAAAGGTGATTCCGAAGGTGAACCGCGCGACGTCATCGAATTCACGCTCAAATCTGGCAAAGTCAAGCAGGGAACTACCACCGAAAAAACCGGCTCCACCAAGGGTAAACTCCTCCCCACGCCGATCGGGGAATTACTCGCCGGCTTCCTCACCGACAATTTCAACAACATCGTGGATTATCAATTCACCGCCAACATCGAAGAAGATCTCGACAAAATCGCCGAAGCCAAACTCGAACGCGTGAAAATGTTGCGCGATTTCTACGGCCCCTTCCAGAAAGAAGTCTTGAAATCCGACGACGCCGCCCGCTATAATAACGCTCGCGAACTCGGCAAACACCCCCAGACCGGACAGCCAATTTACGCCAAAATCGGCCGCAACGGTGGTTTCATCCAGCTCGGCGACAACGAAAAAACTTCCGGCGAGAAGCCACGTTTCGCTCCCCTCCCACAAGGCATGACCGAGAAAACCGTCACCCTCGCCGCCGCCCTCCAGCAGCTCGAACTCCCCGCTCTCCCCCGCACCCTCGGCACCACCAAAGACGGCATCGAGATCATCGCCTCAAGCGGCCCCTTCGGCCCCTACCTCAAGGCCGGGAAATACAACATCCAAATCAAGGATTACGACCCCTATACTATTGACTTCAAGACCGCTCAGAAGCTCTATCAGGCCAAAATTGACTCGATTTTTGCCGATTGGGGCGATATCATGATCATCAACGGCGCCTATGGCCCCTATGTCAAAGGTCCGGGACGCTTCAATAATGTCAAAATCCCGAAAGACCAAGACCCCAAGAAAATCACTCTCGAAGAGGCCCAGAAGATGCTCGCCGAAAAAACCGGCACTCGAGGGCGCTTTGGCAAGAAAACCGCTAAAAAGACCTCTAAAACGCCTAGAACAGCAAAATCCACCAAAAAGACTACTTCAAAATCGCCAAAAACTACTAAAACTGCCGCGAGAGGTGCCAAAACCGCCGCTAAGACTACCAAAAAATAATTCCCGTATAAACCTAAGCTTTTTCCCGAATTTTCGCAAAAAAGTCAAAAAATTGGCGAAAATGCCAGAAAAATGTGCTATAATAATCACAGAATCCTAAAGCATAATTTTATGTATTGACACTGATATAGAATTATGCTATCATAAGTGAAATGCAATATTAACCAGTAATTTGAGGGTGAGGACGAAGGGAATCTGATGGACCAAAACGCCGAAACTATCAAAAACGCTATCAAAGGCAGTCTAAATATCATCGAGCAAGAACGTGAACGCGAAATTATTTCGCGCCGTTTTGGATTGTCTGGGCAAAAAGAAACTTTGGAACAGATCGGGGAACTACTCAACATCACCCGTGAACGCGTCCGTCAGCTGGAAAAAGCCATTCTCGTCCGCCTACGCATCGGTGCCGAAGAGAACCAAATCCCTGAACTCGCTGCCGCCGAGAAGCTGATTATCCGCAATCTCACGGAGCTAGGCCGTGTCGCCCGCACTACTGATCTCGCCGAGCGCATCTATGGCCACCACGCCACGCCTGCCGAACGCGCTGAGCTAGTCTTCCTCGGCTCAATTTCCAAGAATCTCACCGTGATCGACGAAAACGACCATTATTATTCCGCTCTCGGGATTGCTGAATACGGCGATGTTAAATCCATCCAGACCAAAGCCGAAGAAATCGTCGCCGTCATCAAGCAGAACAAAGAGCCTATGACCATCGACCAGCTCGACGACGCACTGAATTATGAGCACCCGGATCATATCAAAGCCATTGCCTCGATTTCGAAACAGCTCGCCTCGCTCAACGGTCTCTGGGGCTTAGCCAAGTGGCCCACGGTCAACCCGCGCAACATCCGCGACAAGATTTTCGTCGTCCTCGAGGCCAATAAGCAACCGATGCACTTCTCCGACATCGCCACGGCCATTTCCAACTCCAACTTCCGTCGCAAGAATGTCACCATCCAAGCCATCCACAACGAACTAATCAAAGACCCCCGCTTCGTCCTCATCGGCCGCGGGATTTACGCCCTCAGCTCTTGGGGCTATATCAAGGGCACTGTCTCCGACATCATTGCCGACGTCCTGAAAAAAGCCGGCGAACCGCTCACGCGTGAAGAAATCGTCAAGCGTGTCCTCCACGCCCGCAAGGTTAAGGAGACCACCGTCCTCCTCAACCTACAAAACAAAGAACTTTTCGAAAAAGTCGATAAAGATTCTTACACTTTGGCCAAAAAATAAACAGGACTTAAAAAATGTTCACGCACATCATTCAGTTTATACTTAACCCTCTGGTTTGGATTCCTATCGTTGCGTTATTAGCATTTTTCACCTATCGTAATTACAAAAAAGCCAACCAGCTCAAGGTTCTCAACGTCGATTCCGTACTCTTGATGTTGGAAATCCCCCGTACCAATGATAAAAAGGAACTCGCCGCCGAACAGCTTTTCGCCAGCCTTCACGGTATTCTGCGCGACAAAGCCCAGCTGAAAAGCTCGGGCGGTGTCCAAGAGCATCTTAGCTTCGAGATCGTCTCTACCAGCGGCCAGATCCGCTTCTATGTCTGGGTGCCAAAGGACTTGCAAAACTTCGTCGAAGGTCAAATCTATGCTCAATATCCTACGGTTCAGATCTATAAGATGCCCAGCGACTACGTTGATGATCGCGACAAATATCCCGTGATCTATGAAGCCGAACTCACCCTGACCGAAAATGAAGCTCTCCCCATCAAGACCTTCGAAAACTTCGAGGTGGATCCGCTCGCTGGCATTACCGGCACCCTGGCTAAGCTCGATCCAGACAATTCGGAGGAGCTCTGGATCCAAATTTTGACTCGCCCCATCCCCGACGATTGGCGCAAAAGCACCACCGACCGCTGGGTTAAGCGCGTCAAAGAAGGGAAGAAGCTCTTCAGCGGTAATTTCGACTGGAAATGGGTCATCCAAATCCTCGGTGCACTCATCCAGCCGCCTCAAGGCTCTGACGGCCAAAAAACCGTCGAGATCTCTGAAGCTGACAAATCCCGCATCGCTAAAGCCGAAGAAAAAGCCACTAAATTGGGCTATGAAGTCAAAATCCGCCTCGCCTATCTCGGCAAAGACCAGACCAACGCCAAGCTCAATATGCAAGCCCTCGTCGGTACTTTCAAACAGTATAATTCCACCAACCTCAACGGCTTCAAACTCACCGGCGGCAGCTTCAATCCTGAAGACCTCGACGCCTATAAACTCCGCCAATTCACTGATCGCGGCTTCATCCTCAACGTTGCCGAGCTGGCATCAGTCTATCATTTACCGCACACCTCGGTCGAAACTCCCAATATCGTCTGGGCCTCCTCCAAGACCGCCGAACCACCCGCCAAGCTCCCCCTCATCACCGGCAACGCCGAACATGATGAGCAAATCTCCGCCTTTGGCCTGACCAACTTCCGCGGGATTAATCACCAATTCGGTCTCTATCGTCGCGACCGCTCCCGCCACGTCTATATTATTGGCCAAACCGGCGCCGGTAAATCTGGTATGCTCGAGCTTTTCGCCCTCAGCGACATTTTCCATAACCAAGGCTATTGTATCGTCGATCCGCACGGCGACTTCGCCATTAATAACCTCCGCTTTGTCCCTGAATCGCGCATCGATGACGTCGTCTATTTCAACCCTGCCGACACCGAATTTCCGGTCGCTTTCAACCCGCTCGAGCTCAGCGATCCCGCCCGCAAACCTAACGTCTGCTCCGAAGTTATCGGCGTCTTGAAGCGGATGTTTGGCGATTCTTGGGGTCCGCGCCTCGAACATATCTTGCGCTATACCTTGCTTGCGCTGCTCGATCGCCCCGAGACTACCCTGCTCGACATCTCCCGCATCCTCACCGACAAAGATTTCCGCAAGGAAACCCTGGACTATTGTCGCGATGTCACCGTGCTGCAATTCTGGAAGCACGAATTCGGCCAATGGAACGAGAAACAAGTCAATGAAAGTATCGCGCCTGTACTAAACAAAGTCGGTGCCTTCACCGCCAACCCCATCATCCGCAACATTATCGGCCAGCCCAAATCCAGCTTCGACGTTCGCAAGATCATGGACGAAGGCAAAATTCTCGTGGTCAACCTCTCGAAAGGCCTAATCGGCGAAGACAACGCCGCCATCCTCGGAGCATTCCTAGTCACGAAAGTCCAGCTCGCCGCCATGAGCCGTAGCGACATCCCCGACGTCGCTGATCGTCGCCCTTTCTATCTCTACGTCGACGAGTTCCAAAACTTCGCCACCGATTCCTTCGCCGTTATCCTCTCCGAAGCCCGTAAATACGGCCTCAATCTCACCGTGGCTAACCAATACATTTCGCAGATGACCGATTCCGTGCGCGACGCCGTCTTTGGCAACGTCGGCACCACCATCTCCTTCCGCGTTTCGGCCGACGACGCTCCTATCCTAGCCAAGCAATTCGAGCCTATTTTCGACCAAAACGACCTCATCCAGATGAACAACCGTCATTTCATCATCTCCATGATTATCAACGGTGAAAAAGCCCCCGCCTTCTCCGCCACCACCCTCTCTCTCCCCACCACGCCAAAGGACAACTTTGACGAAATCGTCCGCCGCTCCCGCCAAGGTTTCGCTCGCCGCAGGGAAGTAGTCGAAGACGAAATTCGCCAGACCATCGAACAATCCGAAAAGTATAAAAAAGAACTTTCCGATAGTGGACGTGCCGCCGGGGAAGCTGGCGCCAACTTCGAACAAAACCGCAACCCCTATACCTCTTCCCCCAACCACAACCGTAAACCCGAACAAAAACCGAACTTACGCGGCAGTTTCGAGACTGCGCCACAAGTCGACTTCAGCAAAATCAAACTCTCGCCCAATTCCGCCGAAGGTAAAGAAAACCGCCCCACACTCAAAGATCTGGGCAAATTAGTCGCCGAAAAAGAACAAGCCAAGACCACCACCCAGACCCAAAACGTCGCCGATGAAGTTCACCGTATTGCCGACGCCACACTACTGGGGAATTCAATGGATCTCCCCATCCGCCCCAAGTCTAATCCTGACCTGCCCACCCAGCTCGCCGACAAGCAACCTACTCCCACTTCAGCCACGCAGCAAGCTGCCGAACGCGCCGAAGCTAATTTCCTCGGTAGCTTCGCCAACCCACGTCTCAAGACCACCGGCAAAGCCATCCTCGAAGCCGCCAACGGCAAAAAATTCTTCCGCAACAAATCTAACTCCGCCAACAACTCAAATCACCCCAACCAGAACAAAGATAATCGTAATAATAGCAGCAACCGCAATCGCCGTAATCGTCGTCATAACCGCAACGACAACCGCAATAATAAAAACACCCCGCAGCAAACTCAGAATTAATCCCGCTGCGACGCGCAGAAACAGAAACAAACGCGAATCCGACATTACACACCGCTCCGACGCTAGAAAAACTAGTCGAAAAGACATACACACATGCCTCTTTTCGACACAAATCCAATGTCGCACAATACATATTTTGCGACGCTATACCGGGGTGGTCAGCCAAACCTCGCCCGCCGCCCCTTACCGCGGCGCTCGGGCGCCGCCCGCTCGGATTTTTGCTTAAAATCCAGATTTTTCAAATTCCTCTCATTCCCTTACATCTACATTCATTTTCCTCTCACACCATTCATCCTGTCATAAACCCATCTCCACTGGTAGATCATACTTTTCACGCCACTTTTTCACCCGAACAAACACCGAACATATCCAGAATCAAAAGCGGGAACGAACCGACCTAAAAACCTCCTTTTCGACCAAAAACAGCCCAAATTACGTCCCGATTGGGTCTTTTATTGATAATAGGCCTTTCCTTCGACCCGTATATCGACATAACTCGGATGTAAATCATGTTCCGCCAAATATCGCACCATTCGCTCCGCATCCTCCGCCGACACCGCCGTATTGCGGTTAACGCTCACTTTGAAATAATAGTCCACGCCTTCGAGATCGACATAAATCTCACGGCTTTTACCGACCGGCAAAGTCACTTTCGCCACTTGGTAGCCCTTAGCTCGCAAATCCTCCTCCAGCGTCGCGATGAACTCCCGCATCCGCACCGACAGTTGCGCCGATGCCCCACCCGATTCCTCGTCCACCACTGGCGCCCGGATTACCGTTTCATTCCCCACCTCCTCAGAGGGAACTACGTCTTGTTTTTTAATCATTTCCTTCCCCGTCATGTACGCCACCAGCGCCAGCACCACCGCCATCAAAAGCACAATTACCACCGAAGTCGTATGCTTCCGATGCGCCTTTTTCCGCGCCAGCATCCGCTCCGATTCCGATTCGGCTCGTTCCCGCTCCGCGACGATTGTCCGCCCGGATTTCAAAGTCTGGTTTACTTGTTTTCGCCCACGCATTCTCTATTTCCCTGTTTCCCTATTTCCTCATTTTTCGTCTTTGCTGGATTCTCGCCACACCTTTTGGATTCTCTCCCAGGCCGATCAAAATCTCCGCCAAACGCTTCGCCGCATCTCCCCGCGCTTCCTGATGCAATTTTTGTCCTAATTCTTCCCGCTGCTTCGGCGAGCGCATCAGATGTTTCACTTCTTCGAGCAAGAGGCCCGGCTGCTGCTGCATTTTCTCATCCGGCACCACCACCACCGCATGTATCGCCTCCAATTTCTCAGCATTTTTCGTCTGATGTCCGCCCGGCAAACGTTCAAACGGGACTAGAATCACCGCTTTTTCCAAAGCCGCCAGCTCCGCGATCGTCGTCGCACCCGCTCGACTCACCACTACATCCGCCGCCCCTAGCAGCTCATCCATTGCCGAATTAAATTCCCACATCCGGAAATTCGACTGTAATTTCGCCCGATCCCATTCCTCATAGCGCTTCAGTTCCACCATGTTTTCATAATGTTTTCGCCCCGCTACCAGCCCCACGCTCGCCACTTTCAACATTTCTGGCAAAATTTCCTTCACCGCCTGGTTAATATTCTCCGAACCTTGACTCCCACCTGTCACAATCACCAAAGGCCGCTCCGGATCGAAGCCAAACACCTTTTTCAGACTTTTCTGCTTACTCAAGCTTATCTTCTTAAACTCCGGTGCCACCGGAATCCCCACCCGGATCGTCTTTTGGGTATATTCCTGCTTCCCTAATTCCCCCCAACCGCTCGCGATCGTCGTCGCATGTTTCATCAAAATCCGATTAGCCAACCCTGGCACCGTATCCGACTCGTGCACCACATACGGAATTCTCAGCATATGCGCCACCAAACCCACCGGCAGCCCCACGAATCCCCCTTTCAGGAATACCACATCTGGCCGGCTCTGCGGCCATAACAAGCGCCAGAAGCTCTGCACTAATCCACCGACAAAGCCAAAAAATCCCACGATGTTCCCTATCACCAAATCTTTCAAGACGATTTGCCAATTTTCCAGCCAATCCTTCGGGGTCCAACCCGCATACCGCCGAAACTTCCCCGCCCAAATCTTCCGCACACGTACATATGGTCGTTTCCGTCGGCTGATTCCCTCTTCCGCCCCCCAACTCACCCCAATTTCTGTTGTAATTTTTACAACATTTTTATAATATTTCCGATCCGTCCAAAATTCCACTCGCATCCGAGGTTTTTCCGCCAATATTTCCCGTATCACCGCCACCGCCGGCGTAATATGCCCCCCAGACCCACCTCCGACTACTAATAGTTTCATATCTGTCTCCTCGTAATTCCCTCCCGTCGTCGCGCAACCTGCTCCAGCGGCTTCGCCACCGTTTCCTTGCGCGGCTCCCGGCTCGTATAGCAAGACAGCTGCAGAGCTAGCCCCAGCGCCGCCGCCGTGAAAAGCATACTCGTCCCACCGTAGCTTAGCAGCGGCAAAGTAATCCCCGTGAGCGGCATTAACCCCGTCATCGCCGCAATATTCACCACCACATGCGCCGTCGCCCAGGCAAAAATCCCAATCATCACCAGCGATTCTTCTTCATTATGCAAATAATTCGCCGTCCTAAGCAAACGCAACAATAATACCGTAAAACATGTCACCACTCCCGCTAGCCCCAAAAATCCAAAGGTTTCGCCCATCACCGCAAACACCGAGTCATTAATCGATTCCGGCAAATATCCCGTCGCTTGTACACTATTCCCAATCCCCACACCGAAGAAGCCTCCCGTCCCGATCGCAATCATGGCATTTTCAATATGATACGAATCGCTCGACTCCTCCGAGCCAAAAGTCATAATTCGCTCCATCCGATGGCTCGATGTCACGATCGCCAGTATTCCCGCCACGCCAATCACCGCCAAAACTGCCACAAAATATCGCATCTGCACGCCGCTCATGAACAACATCGCTAGCACAATCGCCATAATACTCACCCCCGTGCCTAAATCTTTCTGAATCACCACCACGAAGAGCAGCGACAGACCCACTGCCGCCGCAAACGGCGCCCAAAATTCACGCAAGCTCCCCAGTTTCCCCTCCCTTTTCTTCTCCGCCATCAAGCTCGCCAAATATAATACCAGACCCATTTTCAATATTTCCGCCGGCTGCAAGCTCAAGCCGCCCAGATTAAACCAGCGGCACGCCCCCAGTTCACACTTCGCTAGCGAACTATTCACCAAAGCTAGCAGCGCCAACAGCGCACACAGTACCAACCCCGTCGCCAAAACCGCTTTCCCAAATTTCCGGATTACTCGATATGGCACCTTAAACGCCACGATAATCGCAATTAACGCCAGCACCACGTTTAAAATCTGGTGAAAAAAGAAATAATTTTCCCCATAATTCGTCCCATAGGTCGCATTCATCACGTTCACTCGCATCGGCCCAATCGCATAAATCACAATCAGCCCCAAGCCCAACAGGACCACAGTCAAAACCCCGATCACTCGATCACTCTTATGTCGCCGCATCACGTCCACGCATCCATAATTACTGTCGCCAAGAAAATCACTAAACACACCGCGAACAAGATTTCGAAGGCCAATTTCAGCAAGATTCTCACCGTCACTCTAGATTATACCTCCCTGCACCGCCAGAAACACGCCCAAAATTGCGAAAACTCCGGCAATCACCCAAAACCGCATCACGATCTTTGCCTCACCCCAACCCTTAGCCTCCAAATGGTGATGAATCGGCGCCGAAATCATCAATTTCTTATGAAATACCTTCTTCCAGAAAATCTGAATCAAACTCGATCCTGCTTCAACCACAAACAAAATCCCAATAATTGGCAAGAGGAAAAACGCGTTCGTCATCATCGCCACCACCCCTAGCCCCGCGCCAATCGCAAACGAACCCGTATCGCCCATCATAAAGCGCGCCGGCGGCACATTGAACCAAATATACGACAGCAGCCACCCCACCACCGTCAGACAAAACCCCGCCAGCATCCACTGCCCCTGAAACAGCGCAATCGCTCCGTACGCACCGTACGACAGCATCGCCAGTCCCCCCGCCAGACCGTCCAAGCCATCCGAGATATTCACCGCATTACTCGTCGCCACCACCGCAAAGGCGAAAATCACCATCATCCCCACCGCCCCCACGTGCCAGTCGCCTAGGAACGGCACTTCGATCGCCGTCCAGCCCAGCTTCACCGCGAACCACCACCCCAGCGCCAAGCCAATCAGTGTAATCATCGCGAATTTCACCGGCGCCCGAAGGCCAGCTGCGCCTTTCCCGCTACCAAAGACGTTAATCAGGTCATCGATAAACCCTACAAAACTCCCCCCTATGAATCCCGCCAGCGGCAACCACGTTTGCTCGCGGTTCAGATTACAAATCCAGGTCACGAGAAACACCGTCGCCACCCCGATCACCCCCGCCATCGTCGGGAAATGCCGCGCCATTTTCTTCGCGTGCAGCTTCGTCATCACCGGCAAAGCTTCCCCCGTCGCCGTGGTCTTTTTCTGCTTCTTCCAAAACTTATATTTATACGCAAAATAGGTATAAATCGGCGTCAAAAACGTCGCCAAGAAAAACGCCGACAACGCCAAAATCAGTCCATAAAATGCTTCATTATTGAATGTATCTTCCATTTTCTGAATTTCCGTCTATGCTACTTCCCTACCATTATACCATACCTGCTCGCGTCCCCATATCAAACCGCACCGCTTATCACACTTTCGGCTGAATCCGCAAATAGTTCTGCACATACTCCTTCAAATCATTAAACACCGGCAAGGCATGCGCCTGTCCGCCCGCCACTTTTCCGTCTTCCCAAATCCGCACCATGATCACATATTGCGGCAACTCCCCCGCTTGCCCACCAAATCCCACATACGTCGCCACCGTCTCGTCCAGCGAATACGCCCCGTCCCGGATCACTTGCGCCGTCCCAGTCTTCCCGCCTACATAATACCCGTCCTTATCCAGCCCGGTATTTCGCCAGGCTCGCCGCGTATTATACAACATTTCCCGCATGGTCGCGCTAGTCTCCTGACTAATCGTATTGCGCAACGGCTTAGCATTTTCCCGCTCGACGAATTCTCCATTCTCCATCTTCCCCGCCACCACGGTCGGCTGATAGAATTCCCCGCCATTCACCACCGACGCAAACGCCGCCGCCACTTGCACCATCGTCGCCTGCATGTTCTGCCCAAAGGTCATGTTGGCATACGTCGAATCCAGACCGTAATGTTCCGCATTCGGCTCAATCAGCATCCCCGTCGATTCATACAGCTCAATCCCCGTCTCCTGCCCCAAGCCAAACCGGTCATGATAATATTCATACAACCGCTCCCGCCCCGTCGCATTGATATTATTCGGATCCCCTCCCAGCCACCGTAGCGCCTGCGTCGAACCCGTGTTTAACGAGTAGTTAAACGCCACCTGCATCGTCTGCGCCCCCAGGAGATAGCTTCCCTGCTCCGCATTCTTGATCGGCCAACCATCGACATACGTCTCACCATTATTGATAAAGGTCGTCTCCGGCGTCATCAGCCCATGTTCCACCGCCGTCGCGAAAGTGAATGTCTTACACACACTCGCCGGCTCAAACGGATCTTCCACCGTATGATTGACGAACACCCGCGCGTCCGTCACGCTGCCATAATTCCCCGGATCATACCCCGGAATATCCGCCATCGCCCAAATCTCCCCCGTATTCGGATCCATCACCAGCGCGCTCACGTTCGCAAAGCCCAAATCCTGCGCCTTTTTCTCAATAATCTTCTCCACGTTATGCTGCATGTTTTTGTCAATCGTCAAGACCACATTTTCCCCGTCCTGCGCCGGTGTTTTAATGTTATCGTCCCCGATCGACAACGCCACGTTGTTCACGTCCTTCACCGTCTTCAAGAGCCCATCTTTCCCCGACAATTTCTCATTCAACGCCCCCTCGACCCCGTATTGCCCTTTCCCCTCCATGTTCACGAATCCCAAGACCGCCGAGCCTAGCTCACCCTCCGGATACACCCGCTTCGTCCCGCTTTGCAACCACACCCCGACTAAATTCGCCTCTGCGATTTCCTCGGCTTTCGCCCGCTCCACATCTTTCGCCACCACATAATACCTCAGCGCCCGATTCTTGAACACCTCGTCCCAATTCGCCGTCATCTTCCCCTCGAGAATCCCGCTGAGCTTCCCTTCCAAATTCTCCCGATTCGCAAGCATTGGATCCACCACCACTGTATAGACCGTCGCATTCATCACCACCGCCGTCGGCTCCTCCCCGTCCATCATATAAATTTCACCCCGTTTCGCCGGAATCGTGCTACTCAGCGTCTGCTGCGCTGCCGCCTTCTCCGACCAAACCTCATGCTCCAAAATCTGAATAAAAAACAGCCGCGTCACGATCACCCCTGTCGCCAGCAACAGCCCTATCTGGAGCACTTTATTTCTACTCATGTCTATATCATATCATATCTTGACAAAACAAACCACTTGTGCTAAACTGGTAGTAATCCCTGCGAAGGGCTTGATCTGTAGTGGCAATTTCACACTCGCACTGATAATTCTAGTCACTCTCACTTTCAGCTATTTTTGCCCTAATTATTCTAGTTTTCGACTATTTTCATCCCAATTATTCCCACTTTTGGTTATTCCTGTTCTTAATCATTCTCCAGCCGCCATCAAACTGGGAAAGCAAAATACCGGCTGCCGTAATTTTCAGGATACACTCCCGAACTATCTAAATAAAGATGATAAGCAAAAGCAGCTTCATGATGGGACATACTAGACCAAACGTAATTATACACGCCCGCATACCCCAAAACACCAGAGCTTACATTAGTCCACCCGCTCCGCACATAGTATAGTGAAGTAGAGATAATGAATGATGTTAGCTATGTCTCGGTGCATTACTATTTCTCCCTTCTCCGAGAGAGAACCGCTTGCGCGCCCGTCCACACGGGGCGCGCGCTCTGCGCTGCGCGTGTGCAACAGCCTACGCCTAGCAATTCTGCATATTCCTAGAAAAAGAATATGAATATTCTTTTTCTAGGAATATTTGAATTGGCGCGCTCTTATTCTCTCTCAGAGAAGGAGAAATAGTAATACATTCATATATAGTCATTATCATCTCCCCTCCTCCAATATCCCAAAGTGCAATCGTTTCCGATGCTGCAGCGCAACCGACACGAAAAGCATACAAACATAAACTATAACCCACTATACATATGTGCGGAGCGGGAATATAAGTGTGATATACGGTATCATTGCGGATAATATTGGGGCTGAAGGTTTTTATTGGTCTCGATTATCGAGTTCTGAAGCTCTACGAACTTATAATCTTTATTTGTATAAAACTGGAGCTAATCCGGTTAATGCCGATAATATTCTTTATGCTTTCCTCGTCCAAACCCCTCGCGGACACGTGTCCGTCTTGAGCATTTTCTCACCCCTGTTCTTATCTTGCCTATGGCGGACAGCTGTCCGCCATAGGCAAGAGCATACAACATACTCTTTTCCCTACCATACTATGTGCGGAGCGGCTTCCTTTATCTCGGCTACGGCACTTTACGCTTTGCTGGCATTCGCGGCAACGGATGGTCACAATCAAGTCTCTCTGATCCGCGTAGCTCCCGCTACCTCTATTTCTATAACCTAGAAGTCGGCCCCTCTGACGGCAGCGATCGCTTCTGTGCTTTCCCTGTCCCAGCCTCGAAGCTTGAATCCTACTCTCCGCAGCCTCGGAAACGATATGACTATTACTGTCTCATTGCATCAGAGCCATGATTCTTTAGCTTAACCTCTCTTCTCCTCGGTTCTTAGCCTTCCTACCTAACCGTAATTTCTTCATTGTTTGTGTGGACCTTTTACTCTTAGAGTTTACTTTTGATTAAGTACAGAGATACAAGGGTTTTTATCTAAGTTGTTTTGATTTGACTATAAGAATCTATGAGCTCACTGTATTACTACAAATGACTAGAATCCTATTTCCATGCGAGTCAATTCAAAACAACTTAGATAAAGCCCAGGGTTCCATGCGAGTCAATCGGAAATTACGGTTAGAGGGAGGCTAAAGATGGAGAAAAGGAGATCAAGCTACATCCCTACTCCTCAACATACCCCGCGACATTCGCCTCATCCATCCCCGCCGCCACTTCGCTGTTTTCCGAAGCCGCGATCGAAGTCAGTCGCGCTTTTTCCACCGCCAGATCTTCCTTTTTCGCCTCCAGCTCCGAAATTTCGTCCTCAATCGCCGAAAGCTCATAGTCATAGTTCGTGGCTTTCGTGCCTTGCGCCACATAAATCAAACCCACGATCAAAACCAACAAACCCACGATCATTACTCCCGAAATCGAACCCAAGCTCTTCGGCGTATGCCGCACCGTGTTTCGATTCCGCGACCAATTATTCGTGTTCATTCCACGCCTCGTCACATAAGTCGTCTGTGGTCTCATTAATTTTTCCTCGCTGTTTGTTTTTTAATTTTATTATTTCTCCGTCTCACCCACTGCAACGGCGCGCAGCTTCCATCCTAGCTCCGCTCAACATTCACGCAGTCAATTCGACGCTGTTTTGCGCATATCTTTCGCCCAGCATTTCTGCTCGGCGCCCCCAATCCCCCAAGGTCAGGTTCCTGCGAGAAGTAGCATGGGTATCCACCCCTCGCCCGGCCCCTGAGAAGGTCATGTATATTAGGTAAATCACACTCTTTGTTTAACTCTACAACCGTGTGGTGAGCCCGAAGGCCCATAGCAATGCCTCAAAATCCCACGCGACCGCTTCCCTCAGCCCGCCGCCGTTCGCAGCGCACCAAAGCTTAGACTTTATTCGTCCCATCCGCTAATCGCCTGTCGGAAAATAGCATTGAATTTTCCCTTTTATTGCCGCCAAGGCTTCCGGTTTCGCCTTCCGCCTTGACCCGCAATTTCTAAACTTTCAAAACAATCTTACTGCGAATTATTTCGCGAAGTGCACTTGCACCTTCTGTGCGCGTGAACGATTGCTAGTGACAATGATTTGACGTGGCATAATTTATGCTCCTTTTTTGTTTATTTTTGTAATTTTTATTTTATCTCGCCCTTTTGGCTCGATAAAACTTCGCATTCTCGGAAAACCTTGCAAGCAAGTTTTCTCTCAAATGCTCATTTTATCAACGACAAAATTCCCCTCTGCCTTAGCTTACGCCAAAGCCCCGGTCATTTTGTCCCCAAGCGCTCAAAAACCTTCCACCCCATGCCACAATTCAGCTTTTTTGCAAAGTCTCCACACTCTTGCTTTAATTTCGCCGTCTTGCCGCACGCAGTTTTGCGCTTCTCGCCCTTGGGTTGATAAACAACTCCTCAGTTTCCGCAGTAATTGGCTTCTTGGTTAGAATTTCGAGCGGGCTCTCTTCGCCCAAACCCGATTCATCTCGCATCCAATCTTTCACCAACCGGTCTTCTAGACTATGAAAAGTAATCGCCGCCACGCGCCCCCCGGACTTCAACACTTTCGCGATCAGCGGCAAAGTTCGCTCGATCAGCCCTAGCTCGTCATTCACCACAATCCGAATCGCCTGAAACGCTCGCGTCGCCGGGTGAATCTTCCCGCCCCGACCAAATCGTTTCAAAGCCGTTCCGAGTTGCTCCGTTGACTGCCACGGCCGCCCATGCACGATCGCTCGCGCAATCATTCGCGCCATGCCCGCCTTTTCTTCGCCATATTTCTCCAAGATTTCGGCAAGCTCCCGTTCGCTCCATTTATTCACGATCCGGTCCGCCGTCAAATCTTGCCGCTGGTCCATCCGCATATCGAGTGGCCCAGCCTTAGCGAAAGAAAATCCGCGTTCTCCTTCGTCTAGCTGCGGAGAAGAAACTCCAAAATCCATCAATACCATATCGAAAGTTTTTCCACACTCAATTTCCTGCAACACCGCACTATAAAAATCCTGATGCAAAATCTCAATCGGCTTATCCTTAAATTTTTCTCGCAAAACGCCAATTGCTTTTTCATCCCGATCGACCAAAGCCGACTCTTTATAATTCTGTGTCACATCCAAAATTTCCTTGGCATGTCCCGCATACCCCGCCGTAAGATCCAAATAAGATTCGCCCGGCTTCAGCTGCAAAACCTCCAAGACTTCCGTCAGTAAGACAGGTTGATGAAGTTCTTCCATGCTTTGATTATACCATTTCCGCTCGCGATTTTTCATCTCGAGTTTCATGTTATAATCTCAGCTTCCTTCGTTTGAGACCGTTCAACTAGAAATTTCCGCAGTTTTGTGTTTTTGAAAGTTTTTGTTTAGATACAACTATATATCCACCACGATCCGACCCGTCGAAACGCATCACATATCGTGGCCGTTGAGAGACTTATAGTGTATGAGTGGGTTGTGGCCCGATCAGCAAAACTGACTAGACCAAATAGAGTTAATTGGGAGGTGTTTGTTAGGATGTGCGTATTGGATTCGATGTCGCGTATCCCAAACGCGTGCCGAAACTCCTAGTTGGCCGATCTCAAACTCTGTTAAAATACGTATCGCAATGATATGTTCGTGACCTCGCCCACAAACTTTTTCTACTTTCCTTTTTCAAAATCAAATATTTCTTTTCTATTTGTTTGTTTTGGTTTGTAGTTTTTGGTTGTTTGTGTGGGTGTTCGTCCACTAACTTCATTCTAATGGTTTCGCGCAAAAAATGCAAGCGCTTTTTTCTAATTTTTTCACCATTTTCCCGCCACCTCGCCAATTTCCTTTCCCGAACTTTTCCACAGCCCAAATTCCCCACCTCAATTTTCCCCGATTTTTCCAGATAGCAAACTTTTCCACAGCCTTTTCCACACCCCACCAATCACCCCTTTTACCACTTCCTCTCCTTTTCATAACCCATCTCTAAACAAGATCTAAAACTATTTCCTTGCGCAGCATCCCGCCCACATATAATATATCTCCCGCATTTTTCCTCTCTCACTTTCCCAATTCCCCAACTCCACCCCAATCATTTTTGACTAAATTCCATGTTCATATCATAATTTCCGAACATTCCGTCCTTCCAGTCGCATCGCTTTTCCACTTGTTTGTTCGGGTCAAACCTTATTGCACTCTTCATTATCATATTTCATAATCAATTCACCATTTCACTTGCTTTTTCTTCAAATTATTGTTCATCATTACTTGTCATGGACGGGGAAAGCATTCCGCCGCACACTGTCATTCGGCATTATCACCGCCCCCTCGTTAAAATCAAGCATTTGCGCATTCGCCTTCACCTCTTGCGCTATTCTCGACCATATATTTCCACTTCCGCCTAAAAATCTCACGGTTCCATAATATGGGTTTATACTCCCGCTCCGCACATAGTATAGTGAAGTAGAGATAATGATTAATTACTATAGTCTAAGGTTTATTACTATTTCTCCGTTCTGTTCGAGAGACCCACTCCAGCGCCTGTCTTTACAGGGCTGTCGTTCTTCGCGATGAGCTTCATCGCTCTTTTAGTCTCTCTCACAGAAGGAGAAATAGTAATACACATTATATATAGTCATTATCATTCTTCTTCATAATCTCAAAGCATAATCGTTTCCGACGCAACGGACGGGAGAAGCAGCGTAGCGAGTGCTACCGAACGAAGGATCCGTAGCCGAGCCACCGACGCTAAGTGCGTAGGTTCCCCGGATAACTGAGAGGCTCATTTGGGACCAACCATAACCGTCGATGCTGGCGTTCCTCAAAGTGCCAGCTTCAGAGCCAATAATCCCGCTCCGCACATAGTTATAGTGGAATAAAAGGCTATGGTTATGATCATACAGTGTGTTTTCATAAAGAAATACGGAAAAAGCTGAGGTTTTGTCGCTCAATTTTTTTTAAAAGATTGAGCGACATTTTCTTCACCTACCCCTGTTATCAATGAGAACACCCGCTTACGTTTTTGTAAAAACGTAAGCGACCTAAATACATCTATTCCCGACACTGCAACTCAGCCGACACAACCAAAGCTAATACTATATACAAACATAAACTTTATCCCACTATTACTATATGCGGAGCGGATATGTGAATACTGGCTTAACGGGATTACGCTGGGTGGGTAATTACGGTTATCAATGGAGCAGCCAGACCCAAGGTAGGGACAACTACGCTAATGCCTTCTTTTTCCATAGTGCCGGATTCCACGACTCAAGCGAGGAATTGCGTTATTGTGCTTTGCCCGACCGCAGCCTCGGAAAAGATTTTACTTTAATGTTTTAACAAAAGAAAAGACCCCACGAACCTTTTGCTCTTTTAAATATTGTTTTACATATAGTTTATTCTATGCAAGATGGGATTGTGATTAGCTTATCACTCCCTTCTGTTGTTCTGCGAGAGAGACTAAAAAGGAGGTTTTTTCTTTCAACTTGGGGCTTTAGCTTCAGTTCCGTACCTACTTTGTGCAGAACATCCGCAGGGCGACGGCCCGAGGGCAGGCGGCTTCCGCCTGTGACGACAGGACGGAAGAACGCCGGTTCTGCACAAGTAGCGTACAGGCTGAAGGCTAGGAGATTGAATGGAAAGAAAAGACCTAAAAAAGCACCCCACCTTCCCGCAGGATGCTTTCAATTCCAGAGGCTTCGCTACCAGCCCATATTCACCGCCTTCAGCAGCGCCGATCCCGACCGTTTGGCCTTAATTTTCACTTGCGCTCCGACGAACAGCGGCAACCAACCGTCTTTCTGCTGCACATATGGTTGCAAACAAGTATTCGCCAAGCTTAGTTCCGTCACATGGCCATAATATTCCTCGCGCCCAGCGTCCATCGCCTTCGCCCGCACTTCAATCCTCGCCGACTTCTTACTAGTTTTTTCTGTTTTCATCTTACCCCTCCTTCTCAGTCTCCTCAAACCAGTTCACCAACGCCGAACCCTGTATAATGTCCGGCAAAACTTCCCCCGGCTCGTCAAACAAGTCCTTTTTCATCTTCAGCACCGCCGCCGAAAGATACCGCCACGCATGCGTCACCATCCCAATCCCGTTGACATAGTCATAACACACGATCAGCCGCCGATCTTTCTCACCCAACGCCCCCTGGGTCATTTCCGCCAAGTTCACTTCTTCCGGCATTTTTACCCGCACTTCGACATCAATCATTGCGTCATCTCTCAAGCGCAAACTTTTCACGCTCACATCCAGAGTCGTCACCCAAATCTTTTCATAAGGTCTCCCCGGACTCTCCTGCGCGTACCCATCGATTTCCACGGTATGTTCCCGCAGCTCCTCCAACGTTTCCCGAAATGCCGCCGTTTTGTCTCTGCCCTTCTCGCACTTCATCTCCACCATCTTCATAATTGATTCCAAAGTGCAAGCATACGGAATTATTATCATCGCCCTGTTCATAGCTCAACCTCCTTTTTAAGTTGCTTGTCGCCCATTTTTCTAATCAGCGACCCTCTCAGTTTCTAGATTGATTTTCCGCGCTTTTCCCGCTTCGACCGGTTCCCTAATCCCCAATTTCCGCTTTTTCGCCTCCACTATCTATTTTTGCCCGTCAAAATCAATCCCTTACCCCCATTGTATCACACTCATGCTTTTCTGTCAAGATGCCCCCCGTCGCTGGTTCAATGTAACAAAAAGGAACAATCCGGTAGAATAGTAGTTGAAGACAAACT
>CAZGXB010000013.1:0-21014 GCA_964529615.1 uncultured Candidatus Saccharibacteria bacterium | reverse complement strand
ATCTTAATTTATCATAGATTAACCTATGTGTTGATTATAAGGGGAGGGGGACAAATCTATTAGCAGGCTATATTACTATGAATGACTAAGTTGCATGTATCCTTGCGAAGAAGTTCAAAACAACTTAGATAAAACCCAAAGGCTCAATCGGAAATTACGGTTAGGTGGAGGCTAAAACTAAAGAAGAGGAGATTAAGCTAGAAATCTAATTCCTCTCCCACCCCCAATCCATAGAACTCCGCTTCCACTTCATCCGCCGCCAGCTTCAGCCAATTATTATTAATTGTATTCCCCAGCTCCGACAGCACCGCATTATGCACCGGGATCACTCTGCGCGGCTGTGCCCGCCGAATATACTCCATCCCTTCAGAAACTTTGCACCACGGCGCCGCACTCGGCACCAGCAGCACTTCCGGCCGCTCCAAATTATCGGGTAAATCGAACGAATCGCCCGGATTCACCACTTTTTCGTCGATCACCACTCCGATATTCTGGCACGGCACCTCACCCGGCACAATCGCCGCATGGTTCTCCCCGAAAAACCGCAACCGAAACTCACCCACACTCGCTGCATCGCCTGCCTGTGCGATCTGCGCTTGCGGAATATTCTCAATCGCATCTTCCGGTGCAAAAACTTGCACCTCCGGATTCGCCTCTAAAATCCGCGAAATCGCATCAAGTTGCAAATGGTCGCTGTGTTTATGCGTAATCACTAGCGCATCCACCTCCGCCAGCGTCGGTAGCTCCAGCTCGAACTCCACCGGGTCGCACACTACCTTCCGCCCATTTTTCTCCACAATTATCCCTGAATGCTCCAGTTTTATGATTTTCATCATCACCTCCATTTTCTAATTTCTCTCCTAATTATAGCACTTCGAAATTAACACATCCGCAAAACACCATCCAAACGCTCGAAAGCGCGAATTTTACTTTTCTCCTTTACTCATATATAATATAAATATGCGATATAAACTACGTTGGCGCCTGTCCTAAGCCAAATATCAACTTATACAGGATCTATTTCATGACAAAAACCTCTACCATTCTCACCGGTATCCGCGCCAATAGCGAGCTCACCCTCGGTAATTTTCTCGGCGCTCTTCTCCCCATGGTGCGCCTCGCTAACGCTCATAGCTCAGACTCCCATATCAATATCTTCGTTCCCGATTTGCATTCGATTATTTCCGATATCGACGGGGAATTGCAGCAAAATCTCATTCACTCGCTCAAATATTATCTCGCTGCCGGGCTAAAAATTAACGACCACGTGCATTTTTACCGCCAATCTTACGTCCCAGCTCATTCCGAGCTTTGCTGGATTCTCAATTGCGTCGCCAGCATGGGCGAACTAAACCGCATGACCCAGTATAAAGACAAGAGCGAAGGCAAAAATAGCGTCAACGTCGGTATTTTCGACTACCCAGTGCTCATGGCCGCTGACATTCTACTCTATGACGCCGAGTTTGTCCCGGTTGGCGAAGATCAATTCCAGCATCTCGAGCTCACCCGCCGCCTGGCCGAGCGTTTCAACCATCGTTTTGGTGAGATTTTCACCCTCCCCGCCGAGCCGAAGGACCAAGCTAGATTCATGGAGGTTGATAATGGTATCCGCATTCGCGACCTGCAAAATCCCGAGAAGAAAATGAGCAAATCCGCTCACGCCGAAAATAGCAAGATTATGCTCTCCGATACTCCCGCCGCCGCCGCAAAAAAAATCATGTCCGCCACCACCGATTCCGTCGGCAAGATCCAGTTTGACATGTTTAATCAACCCGGCATCAGTAATCTCCTGCAAATCGAAGCTTTAGTGAACGACCTCCCGCTCCAAGATGTCATTTCGACTTGGGCCGGAGAGACGCATTATGGCGATCTGAAGCAAAAAGTCGCTGAAAGCGTCACCACTCTCCTCACCGATTTCCAGCGCAAACTCGCTGCCATTCCCGACCAAGCTATCCTCGACCTCCTGGCTGCAGGCGAAGCCTACGCTAACCAAATCGCCAACGCTAAATTACATCAAGTCCAGCAAGCCTTTCATCTCCGCTAGCTTTCAATTTCAACACTAATCAAAAGGGAACGACGCAGCATGATCATCACCGGCAAAAAATTCAGCAAACCCGAGCTCTCTCGCGTCGTCAATGGCGACACTGAGCTCGCCAGCACTCCCGCCCCCGTCGAGAGATCCCGCCTCGACCATCTCCTCGTCCAGCAATATCCCGCATATAACCGCTCCACTCTGCAAACCTTCATCAAAAACGGCTTCGTCACAGTCGATGGCCAAGTCGCGAAGAAGGCCAACGCCAAATATGAGTCCAACGCTCAGATTGAGCTCAATCTCCCCGACGACCAGCGCCCGCTACCAGAAATTCCGGTTATCTATGAAGATGATAATGTCATCGTACTCGACAAACCCGCCGGGCTTCTCAGCATGGCAAAGGGAGAATATTGCCCCGAGCCCACCCTGGAAGATTACGGTCTCCTCGTGCATCGCCTCGACCGCGACACCAGCGGCGTCGTCATTCTCGCGAAAAACCCCGAGACTCAGTCCATGCTCCGCCGCCAGTTCCAAGATCGCAAAGCGCACAAGACATACCTCGCCATCGTCGAAGGCCGCCCCAAACTCGACGCTGCTCTAATCGACCTGCCGATCGCCCGCAATCTCAAGCACCCCACGACTTTCCTCGTCGATCAAAACGGCAAACCTTCCCAGACCAATTATCAAGTCCTCATGAGCAACGACCGCTATTCGCTCCTCCAGCTCCAACCCCAGACTGGCCGCACCCACCAGCTCCGCGTCCACCTGCGCTATCTCGGCACGCCCATTCTCGGCGACCCAGTCTATGGCACAGAGGGAATTATCGCTCAGAAAAAGGTTAAACCCCAAAACACCAATAGTCCCCAGCGGCTCATGCTCCACGCTCAGTCTCTCGAAATTACCATCCCCGGACCCACGCCGGACGCGCCTAATCAACGCAAAACCTTCACCGCGCCCATTCCACCCGAATTCACTCAAATTTTCCCCCAGGCCCAAAATCATGTTTTTTGAGCAAATTGACCAAATCCCCACCATCGCCCAACGCACCAGCTGCGGCGTTTTCGTCGTACCGCCAACTTTCGACCCAGCCGAGCTGCCGCTACCTCATCCACTCATCCTCCGCCCCGACCCCAATAAAAAGACCGAGATCATCACCGTTGAACAGCTGCGTGATTTCCTCGAGCTCACTCATACCCGCAGCACATCCGAGCGCTTCTTCCTCGTCACGCCTGCCCACGCCCTCAATCTCGCCGCCCAAAACGCCTTCCTCAAAACTTTCGAAGAGCCGAAGTCGCATTATCATTTCCTACTTTTCACCGACCAGCCTCAAGCCCTCCTCCCCACCATCCTTTCCCGCGCCCAAATCTTCTACCTCCAGACCAGCGGCCAGCTTGACCAAGCTCCCAGCGCCGATTCAAAGATTCTCGCCCTAGCGAAACAGCTAATTGCCGCCAGCCCCGAGCAGCTCCCCGCCCTCGCCACCACTCTCGCCAAGGTGAAGACTCAGCCCCGCCAACACGCTCTCAACGTCACCAGCGCCGCGATCGAATTGCTCTATAAGTCCTATTTCAAGACCCAGAATCCCAAATTCCTCGCCAAGCTCGACGGGTTTCTCCGCCTCCATGGCCATCTGAAGCGCGGCGGCCATATCAAACTCCACCTCGTCGCCGATCTCTGCTGACAGCGCAGCTTTTTCGTGCTACAATAGGGTTATGATTGGCGTTGTCATTCTTAGTCTGATCGCGATTTATTTGGCCTTCTTTTTTCCGGTCTTCAAACCCGCCGAAGAAGACGCCCCGCGCAGCGCTCGCTATGATATGCAAATGAAAAAGCTCTGGTCCGCCGCCCAAACTTCCATGCGCGACCACAAACCACTCCGCGCCGAAAAAGCCCTCCTCACCATCCTGAAATTTGACGAAAAAAACGCCGCCGCCTATAACCGCCTCGGCATCCTCTACGCCAAGGAGCAAAAATTCGACGAAGCCATCGAGTGTTTCGAGATCGCCCAATCGCTCGACAATAACCCCTCTTCTCTGCATAACGTCGGCTTAATCTATCTCGAGACGGGCGCCTACGAAAAGGCTGCCATAGCCTTCGAACAAGCCATCGACCTCGAAGGCGACGTTGCTGCGCGCCACATCGCTCTCGCCAAAGCTAAGGAACGCCTCGGCCAGACCAAGTCTGCCATCGACTCCCTCGAAAAAGCTTACAGTCTCGACCACAGCGTCAACACTCTCCGCCAGATCCTCGCGATCCATGAGTCCACCGGCGACGCCGTCGCCCTGGCTGACACCACCGCCCGCATCGAATCACGCATCGCCGAAGACGAAGCCGGCTCCCGTACTCGCCGCAGTCCGCGCACTACCCGCAGCACTCGCTCCACCTCAACTCGCACACCTTCGCGCGCTCCGCGCAGCCGTGCCCTAGCCAAGACTTCCGCTAGCACCAGCGCTCCCGCCCGCCGCAGTCCTACTTCCGTCAAGAAACTCCCGGCTCGCACCGGTACTAAGCGCAAGCAGATCTAATTCTAGGAATCCTACGAGAATTCTATTCGCCGCGGTCGATAGTATCAATAAGCGACCCGCTTCAGCTATTTTAGCCAATAAAAAATACTCCCGAAAGAGTATCATCCAAAAACGACCCTGGAGCCGCCTTCGGGACTCGAACCCGAGACCTCATCCTTACCATGGATGCGCTACTACCAACTGAGCTAAGGCGGCAAGCTCTATCTACATTATAGCACACCTCGGCTTTTCGCTCAAATACTTTCCAGTCCGAAATATTCTTCCAAACTCATCCACTCTCCATCGTTATATAATTTCTCCGCCAGCTCCGTCCCCACATAACGCCAGTGCCACGGCTCAAAGATATAGCCCGTCACCTCCGTTTTCCCCTCCGGATAGCGCAGTGCGAAGCCAAATCTCTGTGCATTCTGCGCCAGCCATTGCCCCTCCGGCGTCCCCGCAAATTCCGTATCGGTCAAATTTACATCCAGCGCCAAGCCCGTCCGATGCTCCGAGTATCCCGGCCGCGCCGAATAAGTATCCGCCTCAGCCTGACCGTCTCGCGCCACATAGCGATTATACAGCTGTCGCTGCGTCTCATACGACCGAAACCCGCTCACCACCCAGAGGTTGAGTTCAGCCTCCGCCGCAGCCGCTTGCATTGCCTCGAAAGCTTGTTCGGTTTCCGCCGTCAAACCCGCTCCATACTCCTCCGGCAAACCGTATTTTTTATTCACAATCAACATTCCATCAACATAAGTCAATCCTTCGCGCGTCTCCGCCCAGAAGCCAGTTTTCGTCCTAAAATAACGTTCTAGAATCCGCACTCCACCCGGCTCACCCTCGACCACTTCCAACGTGAACGCCTGCCGCGTTTCACCGCCTTTCCGACTACGCGCGACATAAGCTAGTTCATAGCTCCCCACCGTATCCAGATCATACTCGCCTTCCACTCGCACCTCGACTGGCGCCTCACCGCCTTTTGCCCGCGCCGTTTCCGCCAAATCAAACGCCGTCCCCCGCGTCAGTTCGATCTTTCCCAGATATTCCGTAAATTCCGGCGGCAATTCTACCACCAAGCCAGCATCCGCCCCCGCTCCGTCCGTTTCTGCCTCGGCCGCAGCTTTACGCTGCCACAACTGCCAACCAATCACGGCCAGCACCAGCACCAGCAACCCCGCCATCGCCCAACCAATCCGCCACATGATTTTCCGGTCTCGACTCTCCGATCTGTCCATACCTCCATTATAATACAGAATCCCCTCCGAAGAGGGGATTTCTCTGGTCGAATCGACCGTTTCACTCGGGGGATTTTTCGCCTCGGCTTCACTAGAGCAGGCGCCCATTACTATATCCTAGCCTTTCCGAACATTTTGCCAACCTTTTCGCCAAAAAAGATAGCAGAAATTCCACCAAAATCCCCGCCACACAGGCAAAGGCCACTTGCTCGCAAAATTCCAGAAACGACAGTTTGCCAATAAACGCTACGACTTCAAACGTCGCCGCATCTACCACGTGCGCCGGCACCGATGATTTCAGCGACCAACGTTGATAATGGTCTCCCCCCTGGCTGCGCAAACGCACAAAATAATAATTATTCAGTAGCTGACTGCCGAGGAATCCCACCACGCTCGCACAGAACATCCGCCCGGACGCACTTTGCACCAGCAAAAACGCCGTATTGTCCGCCCCCGGATACCCCGGCAAAAAGCGCAAAAGATATAACACCCCAGCCAAAACCAAAGCACAAGCTGCCACTACCGCCGCCACACGATTAGCCATTTTTTCGCCATAGATAAAGACTAGCAGATCCCCCGTCAAATACGAAATCGGGAATAAAAAAATCCCCGCATCCACCGGAATCCGCCGCCACTCATAGACTTTCAGCGGCCATACTCTCTCCGGCCAGGGAAGCTTCAGCCCCCAAATCTTCAACGCGGCCAAATTCGACACAATCAAAACCGCACTCGTCATCACGGTCAAAATCACCAGCCATACTACAGCCTTTTGTGGCATCATTTCTGCTTCAGAATCCGCCTGTCGCATTCGCCCCCTCGTTGCTTCATCCTCTTCATCGAAGCATAATGTACCGTTGTTCGCACTCACCTCGACGTAAATATCTTCTTCCGGCTTGGTAAACACATAAATCCCTCCTTTTTAAGCTACTATCCCTTTCTCGGGACATAACCCCTATACTTCCATTATAGCACACATCCCGAAAAAAGTCAATACTTTCGCGCCTTTCGGTCGGCCAAAGCATCATGCAGCATAGCCATAACCCCACGATACTATGTGCGGAGCGGGTTTATACATGCTAACCACGATGCATTAAGATTATCAGGAGCTAACGGCTTCGGCTGGTCAAATCTCCCCCGCCCAGACAAGATAGATGCTTATGGTTTATATTTCGATCGAACCAGCACTAACTTTTCGATTAGCTACGCTCGTGCTAGTGCTTTCCCCGTCCGCTGCAGCATCGGAAACGATTGCATTGTGATATGGCGAAAAAGGAGGATGATGACTATATGTAGGCGTATTACTATTTCTCCTTCTGTGAGAGAGAATGACTAAGGCTTTCTTTAGCCTTTGAGCTCTAGCTTAAGCTCTGTACCTACTTTTGCAGAACATCCGGACCGCTACGAGGGAGGACAAGGTGCGTTCCACCCGTAACGACGGGATGAAACGACACCGGTTCTGTAAAAGTAGCGTACAGGCTGGAAGCTAGGAGACTAGATGGAAAAGAAAGCCTTGATATTGATTCTCTCGAGGAAAAGGAGAAATAGTAATACCTTGAAACATAGCCTACATCATTCATTATCTCTACTTCACTATACTATGTGCGGAGCGGACGTATTGATGCTGAATATGGCACCTTGCGCTGGATCGGGTTCGATGGTGCCAGTTGGTCTAAAACGCCCCGACCAGAAGCTACGGGCGCTAACTATCCTTTCTTCAATAGCGCAAGCGTCAATCCCTCAAATAATACCAATCGCTATCATGCTTTACCCGTCCCACTCATTTTTGAAACGCAGCCACCTTACTACGTTTAAGGATACACCAACAAGGGCGAGAAATTCCCAAACGCAGTCACATGATTGCGTTTGAGCATAAGTAGGACAGGGAAAGCAAGATAACGGAAATCATGATTCAGGTGGTTAATGGCTGGATTACTGAAGGAAAGATAATAAGCTTTTGTCGCCTCAGAATCTGCACTTTTCGACCATCCGTATCCGCCAAGACCGCTCCATATTAAATGGGTCTGTCTTATGTCAATCCACCCGCTCCGCACATAGTATAGAAGGGTATAGGATATGATCATATATTTTAGTCTATGGCGGACAGCTGTCCGCCTTAAGTAAGATAAGAACAGGGGTGAGAAAATGCTTCAGACGAACACGCGTCCGCGAGAAGACAACAGACGGGGAAAGCAATATAATGATCACTGCTACTCAAAGGGCTAACTCCTGACGTATAGAAATTAAGATTATAAGCATATCGAATATCTGAACCACTGAGTTCAGACCAGTTATAACCGTGAGCTCCGGAGTTCCTCAAGGCGGCATAGTCCATATGAATAAGTCCGCTCCGCACATAAGTATAGTGGGTAAAGAGGTAATGTTTTATGATAAAAAGCACTTTTTTTGAGATGATCAGAGTCCTAATTTTGATCGCGTAGATTCTTAAGTCTAACAAAGATATGCCCTAAAATTGAGGTGCTCAAAAATCAAAAAGTGATTATCTCAAAAGTTAGCTGTTTCCGACGCTGTAACGAACGAGAAAAGCAAGTGAGCGATTGCCGTTGCCCGAAGGATTGACGCCTAAACTATCGAAAACGAGAAAATAGGCATCCCAAGCATCCGAATAGTCCATATGAGACCAATTGTGGCTACCGGCGCCAGCGTAGCGTAAGACACCATAGTATGCAGTGATATACCCGCTCCGCACATAGTATAAGTAGGTTGGAGTTTATGTTTGTATGCTTTGGCGTCGGTTGAGTTGCAGCGTCGGCACAGTTGCATTCTAGTATTTCCACTGCACTCCTGCTGATAATGCGAAATTTCCTTTGATTTGATCCTTAGCTTATATCTTTGCTGTAATAATATGTATAACTAATTAACTATAACCTACTGTATTACTATTTCTCTTTCTGTGAGAGAGACTAAAAGCGAGCGAAAGCTGAGCGAGCAGAACGAGACACCCGTGAAGACGGGCTGTCGAGTGGGTCTCTCGAGGAGAAGGGAGAAATAGTAATATGAAAGATTACAGATGATGAGACCCCCACATTATTACAAGAAAAAGGCCATAAGCTAAAGGTATTAAACCAAAGGAAAACCCACCCTTGACACCACCCCACCTTTCGCGTTATTATAGACTAATGCTTAAGTTATTCAAATATCTCAAACCGTATCTGTTGCAAGCCACAATTCTAGTTCTAGCGATCTCCGGCAGCGTCTGGACTTCACTCCAGCTACCCGCCCTCATGGCCGACATTATCAATAATGGCATCATGCTTAGCGACCTCGACTATATTTGGTCCACCGGGGTCTGGATGATTATTCTCGCCTTTATTTCCTCAGCTTGCGCCTTCCTAGCGAACTTCCTCTCCGCTTGGATCGGCGCCGCCATCACGCGCGACATCCGCCTCGATTTCTTCACTCACGTCCTCAGCCTCAGCACTACCGAAATCGATAATTTCTCCACTGCCTCACTCATCACTCGCACCATGAACGACATCTTCCAGGCTCAGCAAGCCATCACCTTGACCCTTTCCATGGGCATTCGCGCTCCGCTCACCTGTATCCTCGCCGTCGGCCAAGCCATTGCCACCGCCCCAGACATGGCCTGGATTATCGCCCTCGCTGTCGGCATTATCATCTTTCTCACCGCGCTTATCATGTCCATTGTTATGCCGAAATTCAAACTCCTGCAGAAACTCGCCGACCGCATCACCCTCCTCACGCGCGAAAATCTCACCGGCCTACGCGTCATCCGTGCCTTCAACAACGAGCCGCTCGAGCAACAAAAGTTCAATAAAACCAACCGTGAAAATGCCCAACTCAACACTTTCGTCGATGTCATCATGTCGCTCGAGAATCCGCTCATCAGCCTCGTCTTCAACGGTACCACCCTCCTCTGTATCTGGATCGGCATTTCGCTCATCACGACCAATATCGCATATCTCGGCAATATGATGGCCTTCATGCAATACGCTATCCAAGTCATCATGTCCTTCCTCTTCCTCACCATGCTCTTCGTCATCATTCCGCGCGCCGCCGTCTCCGCTCGCCGCGTCAACGAAGTCTTAGCCACCAAGCCCAAAATCAAATGGCAAGACCAAACCGTCGGGAAGCCCGCCCTCACGCCTGCCGTCGAATTCTCCCATGTCGATTTTGCTTATCCCGGCGCCGAAGAAAAAGTTCTCCAAGACATCAGCTTCACCGCCAAAGTCGGCGAGACCACTGCTTTCATCGGCTCCACCGGCTCGGGCAAGTCCACTCTCATCAATCTAGTCCCGCGGCTCTACGAAGCCACCGCCGGTGAGATCAAAATCAACGGCCTCAAGCTGCAAGATTACAGCCAAGCCGACCTCATGCGACGCATTGGTTATGTCCCGCAGCGTGGCCTACTCTTCGCCGGCACTGTGAAAAGCAACATTCTCTTCGGTGCGCCCGAGGCCAGCGACGCAGTCATGAAAACCGCCGCTAAAGTTGCCCAGGCTAGCGAGTTTATCGAAAAGCTCGACAAGAAATACGACGCGCATATCGCTCAAGGTGGCACTAACGTCTCCGGCGGCCAACGCCAGCGTCTCTCGATTGCGCGTGCCATCGCCAAAGATCCCGATATCTATGTCTTCGACGATTCCTTTTCTGCCCTCGACATGCAAACCGACGCAAAGCTCCGCCGTGCTCTGAAACCCATCACAAAGGACGCCGTCACTCTAATCGTCGCCCAGCGCATCAGCACGATTAAAGACGCCGAACAAATCATCGTCCTCGACCGCGGGAAAATCGTCGGCCACGGCACCCACTATCACCTTCTCAAGTGCTGCAAGATCTATCGCGAAATCGCCAAATCTCAGCTCTCCGACCAAGAATTCCAAGCTGAGCTACAACATGCAAAATCTATCACCAAAAAGGAGAATTGCCATGCCTAGACCCGGACACGCCACTGCCAAACCAAAGAATTTAAGCGTTGCTTTTAAAAATTTCGCTCGCTCACTCCGACCTTGGCTATCCCACATCATCATCGCCGCCCTACTCGCCGTGGCCGCCACCGTCTGCTCGATTTTCGGACCAAAAATCCTCGGCCAGATGACCAACTCCGCCGTCGAAGATTACGGCACCGCCATCCAACAAAACCACGGCGCCGTCCCCGATCCCGAAACTCTCAACGCCGCCATCAACTGGCAGAAACTCGGCAGCCTCGCCCTACTCCTCATCGGTCTCTATATCGCCTCCGCTATCCTAAATTATATCCAAGGCGTCATCCTTTCCGTCGTCTCTGCGCGCTACGCCGAGAAGCTTCGCAGCGCCATCATCACCAAAGTCGCCCATCTCCCCATCTCTTATTTCGACCAGCACCAAATCGGCGACGTCCTCTCGCGCATGAGTAGCGATGTCGATGCCATTGCGACCACCTTGACCAACGTCCTCACCCAGATCATCACCAGTCTCACCACTCTCATCGGCATTCTCATCATGATGCTCACTATCTCGCCACTACTCTCCCTCATCGCTCTCATCGCCGTACCGCTCTCGCTTCTGGCCGTCAGCTTCATCGCGAAAAAAGCCCAGACTTATTTCCGCCAAGGCCGCACTATCATGGGAAATCTCAATAGCCATATCGAAGAAGATTACGCCGGCCAAACCCTCATCCGCGTCAACAACCATCAACAAACTTCCATCGACCAGTTCTCCCGCACCAACGCTCGCCTCTGCGAATTGACTTGGAAATCGCAATTCCTCTCTGCCCTGGCTTTCCCCATCACCAACATGTTCACCAATATTAGCTATGTCGCCATCTGTATCGTCGGCGGTCGTCTCGCCATCGATGGTCAATTGCTCATCGGCAGCGTCCAGGCTTTCCTGCAGTATGTCAGCCAGTTCAACCGCCCCATCACTGAAGTCTCCCAAATCACTGCGAACATCCAACAATCTCTCGCCGCCGCCGAGCGCATTTTCGACTTCCTCGAGCAGCCCGCCGAAACTCCAGATTATGACCCGGCTCAGACTATCTCGGACGTCAAAGGCACTGTCGAATTCCACCATGTCAATTTCTCCTATGACAAAACCAAGCCCATCATCCGCGATTTTTCCGTCAAGATTAAACCCGGCATGCAAGTCGCCATTGTTGGACCTACCGGCGCCGGCAAAACTACCATCATCAATCTCCTCATGCGCTTCTATGACCCCGATTCTGGCTATATTACGATCGACGGCGTCCCTACTACCGAAATGAAACGCACCGATGTTCGCCGGCTCTTTGGCATGGTTTTGCAAGACACCTGGCTCTTCTCCGGCACGATCGAGGAAAACCTCAGATACGGCAATCCCCGCGCCACCCACGACGACATCCTCTCCGCCACCGCCGCCAGCCACACCCACCATTTCATCGAATCTCTCTCGCACGGCTACCGTACGAAAATTTCCGAAGATTCCGACAATATTTCCGCCGGTGAGAAACAACTCCTCACCATCGCCCGCGCCATGGTGGCGAATCCACCCATGATGATCCTCGACGAAGCCACCTCAAACGTCGATACGCGCACCGAGCAGCTCATCCAGGACGCTTTCGCCAAGCTGACCAAAGGCCGCACTTCCTTCGTCATCGCCCACCGGCTCTCGACGATTCGTGATTCCGACCTCATCCTAGTCATGCGCGAGGGCAACATTGTCGAGCAAGGCACCCACGACCAGCTCCTGGCCGAGGACGGTTTCTACGCCAAGCTCTATAATTCTCAGTTCGCCGAAGCTAACGAGTGATATCCAGCACCTCTACCATAAGTTCATTTATTCTCTAATTATCCTGCGACCGAAAATGCCCCGCCAGATTTTTAGGTCTTAGCGGGGCAACACTCAAAATAGGAAGAACGAAGAAAAATCGTTTAAGTCAATTCCTAGCCTAAGTTCACTTAGGCTTTTTACACGCCGCGTGTAAACGCTTCACCGTCTCATAATTAAAATTAACGATTTCGCGCAACGTCATGAACCACAGCGGATTCTTATGCTGTACTTGTTCCTGCGCTTTCGGCGTCATATTCCAAGGCATCTGCCGCATAATATTCAGCGGTGCCGTTGACATGGCGACATTATACGGACTGTCATCCACGAAAATTTGCGTTCCCGGATAAGTCGATTTCTGGCGACTGGTATCATGCGTGACGATACGACCATGATAATTTTCCCAAGTCAACTCCGGCACCTTCGCCTGCAGTTGCTCAAATTTCATCCGGTGCGCCTTCTCCGAAACCGAATTCGTGTTTATAATGACACGCACACCAAATTCCAGCTGCGGACGCAAGATGTCCTCCACCCCCGGAAAGAAATCAATCTCGCGAAAAATCTCATCACCATACATATATTCCACGGCCTGCTCAACTTCCCATCGCGGCAACGCTGGATTAGAATCCAGATGAAAATCCTTCACATCCCCGTAATTCCAGCCCATTTTCCGCACAACACGCACAAAAAATGGATACAAAACATCGTCGTAATCATACGCGATGCAACCATTTTCCATCTTCTCCCATGTTAAACAACTTGTAGGATTCACCTTCATTTCATCACCCCCGAATCGTTATTGCCTACACTGTCTTGCTCCACATTATAGCACACAACCGTGTTATAATTGAAATATATTAATCAGTGAGGTAATTATGCATCAGCGTGGTTTCCAAATCGCCCGCGGCTGGGAAGACCAATCCATCGCCCTGCCCCAGCGCAGCACCGCCCATTCCGCCGGCTACGATATTGCCGCCGCCGCCGACATCACCGTCCCCAGCTTCCGTCCCGGCACTCCACCCACCGTTATCCCCACCGGTCTCAAAGCTTACTGCCAGCCGGACGAATGCTATTATGCCATCAACCGCAGTTCCAGCCCGAAAAAAGGCCTCGTCCTCGCCAACGGCATCGGCCTCATCGACGCCGACTATTATAATAATCCCGACAACGACGGCCATATCCAAGTCCTCGTCTATAACATCAGCCCTTCCGACCTCACCATTAAAAAAGGCGATCGCATCGCTCAGATCGTCTTCCAAAAATTTCTCACCACCGATCAAGATTCTGCCGGCGGCTCCCGTCGCGGCGGTATCGGTTCAACCAATCAATCCTAAGGAGGAACATGTCATCAGCAAAAGTCTATTTCACCCCAGAAATCACCCCGCAGAGCCTAGTGCGGATTTATGAAGCGCTCGGCGTCGATCTGCCAGGCAAAGTCGCCGTGAAGATTTCGACCGGCGAACCTGGCGGTCATAATTTCCTCCAGCCCGCTCTAATCAAGAATCTCATCGAAAAAGTCCATGGCACTATCGTCGAATGTAATACCGCTTACGAAGGTGGTCGCAGCCAAACCGCCCAGCATCTCAAAACCGCCGCCGAGCACGGTTTTACCGCTATCGCGCCCGTGGAAATCCTAGACTCAGCCGACGAGATCGAGCTCCCCGTCAAAGACGGCAAGATTCTCCAGCTCGACATCGTCGGGCAGGGAATTAGAGATTTCGATTCCTTCATCAATCTGGCTCATTTCAAAGGGCACAAGATGGCTGGTTTCGGCGGCGTCTTAAAAAACCAAGCCATCGGCTTCGCCTCGTCCGTCGGTAAGGCTTATATCCATACCGCCGGCAAGACGCGCGATCTGGAAAAGTTCTATCATTGCTTCGATAGCGAAGAAAACATGGCTGAGCTCCTCCCCACCCAGGATCAATTCCTCGAAGCCATGGCTGATGCGGCTAAAGCCGTCGCTGACTATATCGCGACGAAAGGCGAAAACCGCATTGTATATATCAACGTCATCAATAATCTTTCGGTCGATTGCGACTGCTCGACGGATCCAGAAGCTCCCTGTATGCAAGATATCGGTATCGTCGCCTCACTCGATCCAGTAGCCGCCGACCAAGCCGCGATTGACCTCGTCTGGCAAGCCGATGATCCCGGACGCGAACATTTCGTCGCACGCATCGAAGAACAAAACGGCCGCCACATCCTCGAGACTGCCGCCGAACTTGGCCTCGGCAACCACACCTATCAGCTCATCCGTCTCTAAATTCTACTCCCCGTTCCGAACCAATCACCTCAGCCCTCAAACCGCCGCCTCGCCCACAACGAACAGCGAAAGCATTGTAGCGAACGTAGTTATTCGACAAATTAGTATCAGAATCATTAAAGCTGAGGTAGTAGGCATGCCTGTCATCCGACAGACCCATCTGAGCCCAGCTGAAGCCATTACCGCCAGTGTATAGCAAGGTACCATAATAGGTATTAATCAGCCCGCTCCGCACATAGTATAAGTAGGTTAAAGGTAATGGTTGTATGCAGTATCGATTCGGTCGCGTCGGCTGAGCTGCAACATCGGAAGCAGTTGCACTTTCATTGAAGAAAATGAAGAAAAGATGATGCCTGTGTATGAGTGTACTACTATTTTTCCTTCTGTGAGAGAGACTAAAACCGAAAAAAAGAACCCAAGCTATGTCCAGTCTTTACTTTTTTGAACATCCGGACCGCTACGAGGGAGGGCTAGGCGGCTCGCACCCGCGACGGCGGGCTGCGAGAACGCCGGTTCAAAAAAGTAAATGACTGGCATAAGCTTAGGAGTTTTTATTCACGGGACGGTTCGTGGTTCTCTCGAGGAGAAGGGAGAAATAGTAATATACTGGAAGCATAGTCATTAATCATTATCTCTACTTCACTATACTATGTGCGGAGCGGATATGTTAACCCTTATCTCGATAGTTATTTGGCTAGTGCTGGTTCAGACGGATACGATTGGTCTCGCCAATCACACCGTGAATCCTCACATGCCTACTATCTCTATATCAATGACGCCAGTGTCATACCCGCACACAGCTTCGTACGTAGTCGTGCTTTGCCCGTCCGCCAGCCAATATTTATATCTCCGCGGCCCCAGCACAGTTGCACTTTCCTCTCCTCTGTTATACAATCAACTTACTGACCAAAATTCGGGCCTGATTCCATAGCTTGGAATCAGTTTTTCGTCAGTTAGCACATTTACAATCCATTCAAAAAGGAGGTTTTATTATGAAACTTACAATAACTTCTCGTCACTCAGTATTTCAGAAACTCTGCGCATTTTTTCTCACGCTGGTTTTGACTTTTATTTCTCCCTTCAGCCTTGTTTTCCCCGGCTCTGCGGTTCAAGCCTCAAACCCCATCGACAGCGGCACTTGGGGCGACAGCATTACTTGGGAGTTCGACGGCAGTACCTTAACCTTCACCGGCCAAGGTGCCATGCAGGACGCGCCCATCACAGCCAGTGGTATAAGTACAACTATCCATACACCCTGGGGCGCTAGATTCCGCAACGAGATCAAAAAAATTGTCATCGGAGAGGAAATCACTCATGTAGGCAAAGCTAATTTCAGTACTTACTTCCAAAATCTAGAAACCGTCGTACTACCCAACTCACTCATCAGCATCGGTGATTTCGCCTTCGAACACAGCAAAAAACTTCATACCATAAACTACCCCCCCAATCTCAAATCTATTGGCGCTTTCGCCTTTACTGGTTGTAGCAGGCTAAAAAATCCCTCCCTTCCCAACTCCATCACCAATATCGGAGAAAGCGCCTTTGGCAGTTGTAGCGGCCTTACATCCATAACTATACCACAGAATATGAAAACTGTCAATAACTCTTTTTCCAACTGCATAAACTTAACTTCTGTCAAACTTCATAATAATGTCAAGAAAATCGGCGAAGGTGCTTTTGGCAGCTGTATCAAACTCAAAACTATTGACATTCCACCCAGCGTCACCAGTATCGGTTTTCGAGCCTTTAATTATTGCGAGAAACTTAGCAGTATCAAAATCCGCAATCGTCATTGCAAAATCAGTATGATCAACGAATGTACCATTCCGCAAAAAACAGTAATCTACGGTTACAAAGGCTCACCCGCTGAGAAATATGCTAAGAAATTTGGTAATAAGTTCAAGTCTCTCAGTGGTTCCAGCTCCAGCAAAACTATCAGAGTGAAAAAGCTAAAAATCACAAACGCTCCAAAGAAACTCAAAGCCGGCAAATCAAAGACCCTGAAGGTCAAAGTGACACCATCGAATGCCACCAAAAAATCCGTCACCTGGAAAAGTAGCAACAAGAAATACGCAACGGTCAGCAGTAAAGGCAAAGTCATCGCGAAAAAAGCCGGCAAAGGCAAAACCGTGAAAATCACTGCTATCGCCAAAGATAGCAGTAAAAAGAAAGCAGTAGTCAAAATTCGTATCTATTAACATTCATGACTAATTGGCGCGCCCGAAGTCAATTAGTTGTCAGGACGGCCGCAGCTAGCGGCCGTTTTTCAAGAATTTCCGCCATAATCGAAAGACTTATGCTAAAATAGTAGCATGAAAAGTGAAGGTGATAAAAAACCGCAGGCGGTATCGTCGGCGAAGACGCCAGCTCCCGCGAGCGCCTCGGCGGCTAGCCCTGCGTCAACCCACACAAACACTCCTGCCGCTCCCGCGGCCAACACCAAACCAGCTAACGTTAGCTCAGCGGCATCCAACCATGCCGCCAGTGATGTCGCTTTCAAATCTTCCGACATCGGCGTCAAAACCGCCGTCAAGGAAGATCCCTTCAAGAAGCATAAGCAGAAACAAGCCGCCGAGAAGAAGCAGCGTCGCCTAATTTATCTAGTTGTCGGTATCGTCTGTGTGCTAGTCGTCATCGCATTAATCATCTGGCTTACTATCGCGCTCACTCGGCCTAACTCCGACTCCTCTACTCCTAGCGATGGTACTACCGCTTCCGAGGAAGAAGACGATACGGACTCCATTTTTCGCACCCTCCCCGAGAATGTCGATCAGCTTTATCGCGACGCTATCAATGCTGCCGGCGAAGACAACCAAAACCTCACCACCAGCAACCAAATTCTCACCAACGCCGTCAACGACGCGAAGCAAGCAGTCGCAGCCAATCCGGGTGATAGCACCAAGCAGAGCGAACTCAACCAGCTACAATTCGCTGAGCTCATCTATTACTACGAGACCGAACAAGACTCCGAAGTTGTCCGCGTCAATGACGAAATCGACCATGCAGCCCTCTCTCTCGACCAGCTCAGCTATCTTTATCAATTAGTTTACCTTGCCTATTATAATCTTGGTGATGAGGCAAAAGCAGAACATTATCTCGAGCTCAACGGCGAATATACTAACAAAGTTCTCGAAGGAGAAGGAAAGACGGAGATTGACTATGAAGCGCTTACTAAATAAACTCACCCACCGCAATCGACGCATTATCACTGGCGGCATCGTCATAAGCCTTATCGGCATCATCGCTCTCGGCTTCGCTATCATACCGCAATCCACTTACGGGGCTGCCGGACCAGGCGAGTTTCATGCGAGCAAAGTTGGTTGTGCCTCTGGCCCGGTCAAACAGTATAACGACTGGTGTTATGGCGCAACTTGGCGCTTCTACAAATGGGGACAAAAGAGCAAGACTTTCGAGGGCGGCAAAGCTAAGAAGCCGACTGCCATAGTTGATGGCACTAAAAATACCCCTGGAGGAAAAATTAGAGGATGCAAAGATGCCGATGGTTTCTTTGTTCTCGGCATGGAGAAGTACAAACGTACCAAAGGTAGCGGCACTGGTGCCACAAAATACACCTATAGCCTCGGTTATCAGGTCGGAATTTCCCGAGTTGATAAAATGAAACTTGGCGGAAAAAAGAACGGCAGTAATTTTATTGTCGTTAAAGCACGTTCGGGCATTAAAGCTTCCTATACATGGGATCAAGCTGAGGAAGCCTTTAAAGATGCTAAAAAGCTCGGACAAACCGGAAATTACACCAAATTCGCCGGCGATCTAGGCTGGTTCTGCTCGAATGTACCACCACCCGACAAAGAAGAGAAAGAGCATAAAGAATCCAGCGTCGAAGATTTCTGGTCCCGCTCCGGCATCCATATTCCGAAGCAAAACGACGACGTCGAAGAGCACGGCTGGGAATGGTCTGACGACAATTCCAACGTCACCTACAAGCTCAGTACTAATGCCGACCACCTTACTGTCGATTTTGCTCACAAGATGTATTATGGTGATAAATTCTGGGACAAAGAGCATAAAGGGTGCCAAGAGCAGCACGACGAATACAAAGATGTTGCTTCAAACTGGAATGTCAATTGGGAAGGCGATGGCGTCGGCGGAACAGTCGCCTCCGGCGAACTGCATACCGGTGGTGTCGCTGGCAATAGCGACAAAGAAGTCAGTCGTACTGACAGCTATACCATCAGCCTAGCTCCAGGCGAAACCAAAAAAGTTTGCCAAGTCATCGGTTTTAATCCCGCTTCCGTCTCCATGGAAGGCGTACAACAATATCGTACCGAACGCCTATCCGATGGCAGCACAAGACAAGTCGAGACCCACATGATCTGGAGCCCAGCTGGAAGTTCTGGCAATGGCGAATCTAGCTCTTGTGTCGAGATCACCCGCCCCATCATCCCTAGCAGCGACGAAGATCCTAGCCCTGGCCCCACTATGCCGACCGGCGGAGCTTCCAGCGACATTTTCTACGCCGGAGAAACCGCTGAAATTGGCTGGGACTCCGAAATCAAAGACAACACCATGAACCATCTTACTCGCCGCTATACCGCCTTCCAAGCTGTCGCCTACAATGTAAGCTTTACACAACCCTGGTATAGTGATGTCACAAAGGGTGACAAGAAGTATAAGGGCTATGACGCCTGCGCCTATTATAAAGAACGGCGCCACGGCGTCATCTGTGAAGAGATCATCGGCGAGGAAGACGTTGAGAATCAACCAACCGATACAGATTACCATCGTCCTTCCGAAAACCCTCTTCAACTCACAGAAGGTGTCGTTGTGCCAGATGACGTCGGCGATAAATATTGCAACGGTCTCGGTTATAAGTTCGAATATTGGTGGGGTCTAGAAAAGAATGGCGTGACTGAGTGGCATCGCGATGACGATAAAACCTACTGGGCTGTATTCAATTCCAAATGTCGTACCATCGCCAAGAAACCTTCCACTGCGATCTGGAACGGCAGTCTCATCACCCAGGGCAGCGTCAAAGCTAGTATTTCCGAACGCTATACTATGCCCATAATGGGAGCCACAATTTCCAGCATTGACAACGATGATCAACGCACTTACGGCACTTGGTCTGAATATCTCAATGTTATCGGTCTCAACGTGAAAGGAGTTGCCTCTGGCGCCGCCTTCGCAAAAGGCTACGGCTTTAACGATGACGAGCAATATTCTCCCCTCACCATCTCCAATGATAATCCAAACGCGCTCGGGCAATCTCACGTCCTCCGCAATGACGCTTACCTCACCCGCCTTAATACCTTCCTCCGTGACAACCAAAAGATCGGTGCACAAGAAATCAACGACATCAACCATATCAATGGTAGTAAAGGCGGCACTCAAGTCTATCACATTTCCGGCAACACCACCCTCTCGCATGACCTGATCTATCCCGGCTCCACTTACTACAGCGTCTATGATCTCCCCCAGACCATCATCTTCGTCGATGGCAACCTCGATATCGCCCCCAGTGTCAGTCGTATCGATGCCTGGTTGATCGTAAACGGCACACTCAATACTTGTTCTAACTTCCAAAACAAATTCACCCAAGCTGCGCCAGGATTCGAATGTATCAACCAGCTCGCCGTGAACGGTCCCGTCATCGCGAACCAGCTCATCACCAAGCGCTCCTTTGGCGCTGACCCGACTGGTAGCGCCGCCGGCTCCGGTAGGTTCACTGCCTCCACCCGCGAAGCTCCCGCCGAGATCTTCAACCTCCGTCAGGATGCCTTCCTCTGGGCCTACGCCCAAGCTGGCCGCTACGACTCCAGCTACACCGAAGTTTACTCGCGTGAATTAGCGCCGCGGTATTAGCCCGCGCAAGCTCATCAAGGTCTCCGCTCCGGCGGAGACCTTTCACGCTGTAGTTTATTATCCGATCTCCGTCCTTCACAAACTCCCGAAAAACCTTGCCTCTTCGCCCTAACTTTGCTATAATATAGATATCTTCTCTGCCTCGCGCAGGAAGCAATTTGCTGGAATCGTCTAGTGGCAATGACAAGAGACTGTAAATCTCTCGGCTTCGGCCTTCGTAGGTTCGAGTCCTACTTCCAGCACCATTTTTATTGTCAGCCGCGTTAGCTCAGCTAGTAGAGCAGCCGCCTTGTAAGCGGCAGGTCGTCGGGGCAGAGCCGACACGCGGCTCCACAAGAGGGCTTAGTGTAACAATCCAGAACAGTAGAATAAGTAGTTATCTACATTATAGA
>CAZGXB010000012.1:0-21173 GCA_964529615.1 uncultured Candidatus Saccharibacteria bacterium | reverse complement strand
TTCTATAATGTAGATAACTACTTATTCTACTGTTCTGGATTGTTACACTAAGCCGCAACTGAAAAAGGTCTAGACATGACCGATATGATAAGGTACAATGAAAGTGTGTTTAGGTTATTGTTGCTTATTGTCGATGATGACAACGGCAACAATAATTTTTTGTTCATGGACTTTTGGTCGGTTCGCCAGAAGCTTGAACAAGAAAACGATGATGTGCTTTAGCATATGCATCTCCTTCCTACAGAATCCAATGACCCACACTCTACGCTATCAAATGACTAGAGATTACAGTTGCTCCAGGAAGTAGTATATAGCATACTCGGCAAAATATACTAGCACAAGTGTGATGGAATGAGAAAATTGTATTTCAGAATATTCTCATGCTTGCCTTATCCTATCACTTGGTATAGAATGAATAGAACTTTTGCGGTGTTTATCGATGATTAGGATTAAAGTTCCTGCGTCATCGATCGATTACGCAAGAACTTTAATAAGACATACGATAAACACCGCTAGGATGCAACTCATTAATTAGACAAAAATAGAAAGAGGTGGAGAAGAGATGCCATTATGTAAAGGATGCCGTGCTTGTTCAATAGATGACTCCGTTAATTTATGTTTTGCCTGCACGGATCGGTATTTTGCAGAAAGGTATGTGAAGTGTCCGATCAGCATAGAGGGAATTGGATATATTGGGCCAATGACGGTATGGGATTGGACGGAAATGTTAAGATTGGAGCATCTGTTTACTGTAGGCGACATTACTCAAGAGCAATACGACGAAAAGATTGCAAAGATGTGCCGGCATAATAACCCTGAGGGTCTAGACCCAATCAAGGAAACGGAAAGGCGCGAGCGTGAAAAAAACGCAATGAGAAATGGGGTGGTCCAAAATTTTGAGTTGCCACGACGCAAAGTTTACCAGAAACATGTTGCGTACGATCCGTCTAAGAGGTAGTTGAGAAGTTGCTTTATAACTTGTACATCAGCTAGTGTTTTATCGTATTGACTGTGTGAGATGGGAAAATAGTTAGTTCCAGCTTGCCAAAACCAAAATTTGCGGCTCCGTCTAGTCAGACGGAGCCAAAACTTTTTTGGGCGGACGATGATTGATCTAAAATCCTCCATCCCAACCATTATCTTCATCTGGCGACGGTGGGCGTTGATTGCTTGATTGTCCACTATTATCATTGTGAGTGTCAAGAGGGTCGGACGGCCCTGTCGGCTCCCTTTCGGCCTTCCTTTCTGCTGGCACATCGAACTTGACAAAGCCAGTGTCGTTGGCGGCAGACAGAATGGATCGTATAGCGTTGTAATTACTATCGCTATGGCTGATAGTTTGGTCGCGCATAGAGTTGTTTGCAACGGTCGCAACTTTAACGACATCCTCTTTGCTGAGTTTACCACTTTTGATGGCGTTAGCCGTTCCTTGCAGAGCTTGACCATTCATATTGGCAATGGATTTTGCTCCCATGCTCTGGATTAATAGCTCTTGGAAGGCAAGCTCTTGGGCACCTCCGCTCTTCATCTTACTCTTGAGCTGCGGGGTGCCGTAGATACTATTAGCGTGCTGCCTGACTTGTTCTTGGATATTACCAACTTTCCCATCGCTCACGGCAAGTGCATCGGGATCTTCGTCGTATTTAGCTTCGTGCTTGAGAGCCATACTGAGGTTGCGGAAGGCAGATTCGTTCTGGCCGACGACTTTTTCTGAAGCCATATTGTCAACGGCTTTACTAGCATTATCTAGGGTCGTATATCGAACAATTGGTTGCCCATCTTTACCCGTGGTGGTCTGTTGTATGAGCTTCCCATTCAATTTACCACGTTGCATTTCGTTTGAGACAGAGAAAAGCTCTTTACTGTCATCTTTAATTGTCTTGGCATGTTGACCCATGATATAGGACTGGAGGTTGCGCATTCCGACGTTATCACTATATCCACCAGCTTCAGCTCGATAGAAAGATTGCAATAGTTCGTCTTCGCCCGGTTCGCCGAAGCTAATGAGACGGTTTGCAAGCGACCTTGCGCGCACTTTAGCCCTGTAATCGTCTGGATTAGCCTGAAGAGCTTGGAGTGTCTTATCTAGAGATTGGCGATGCGCAATCGGGTCTGAGGACTGCTCCTTGCTAATTTCACTATCATATCCGAGTTCGATGGCAGATTCTTGGTTTTTAATATCTTCACTGAAGCGTTTATTTTCGATTCCCGCGCCCATGAGTTGATGCAATTCGTCGCCTTCCTTCATAAATCTGGCATATTTTGCCTGTTCGTCTTCGTTTAGTAATTTCTCATTCGCTGCTGCAATGCGCGCATAGCGCCGTCTTGCCCAAGGACTCTTAATATTCTTGACGTCTCCATCGTATTTGCTATCAAGTCGTTTACCCATATAACTTGCATTCGCTTTCGCGACTTCACGCTGGGCGTTGCGATAGAGCTCGGAGCCTTTCGCCGCTCGAGCGAAGCCACGGCTGAAACGATCGCCGAAGGTCGCGATACGATTGCCGATTGCTCCCATGGCCGAGAACGAGGCTTTAAGAATGGCGGGGATGAAGAAGAACGGTACCACCATGAGGAGCATGGCCGATAGAACCATGGTAAAGCTCGCATTATCTTCGTCAAGCGTCGTTAGGATAAGTTTACCCATGAATTGACTACCGCCCATAACAATACCACAAATTGGATAAACTAAGAGGAGCGAAGCAAACATTTTATACCAACGGTCAAAGAGTTTTTTAGTATTCGGTAAGGCATAGCAGACAATAGCTAGAGGCGCGAGAATAACAAGTATGATAATACCGGCTTTGCGGACGGCGAGCAAGACAAAATAGAATACTACGGCGATTACGCAAACAATGATGGCCAGGATTAGCGGCATCATCCATTGATCCCATTGGATGGCGTTAACGGCGATGTAGCCAACTCCAGCTGCGCCTGCGCCAATAGCGGCCGTACCCATCAAATGCTGTACGATTTCGCCTACAACACTTGTGAAAATAGGCACGCCATCGGGCTGATTTTCTCCAGCAATACTGCCTGGAAGCGTTTCAGTAAAGAAATCGTACAATTCATGACCGAGAATGTTTGATAAATCGACTGCTAATTGACAAATGATGAATGATAAATTAATCAAGACGACTCCCAGCACAAGGCGTGGTAAAGCCTTCTTAATACCATAATTGCTAATACCGAATCCGGTGAGTTGCGAAATGATAACGATAATCAGAAGGATAGCAAATACGATATTGGCATAGGCTTGAAACCTTTGCCAACCTCGATAGGCGCCGTTTTCATCTCCCTGCGCTAATAAAGATGCGTCAACTTGCAGGAAATCGTCGGAAGTGTGCTTATAGAGTGCGGCGGCAGCGTCACCGATCGTCTTCAATACTGGGCACATGATCCAGCCGAGCGGTCCAGAGAATTTGAAACAGGCAGCGGCGGCATCTTCCTCGAATTCTCCGGAAGAACCGGCCCCTTCGGCATTTTGAGTGAAGGTATCTTCCCCATCCGGAAAGTCCTCAATACTAACTTTATTCTTTAGTTTTTTCAATTCTGAGATAACTTTTGCAAAAGAGAACTGTGAAGAGCTCTGGCCATCAAAATTACCATAACTATTATACCCATTGACCTTCACATTACCATTTGCGCCAGCTTTAACATAACACCATTGCAATTCCCCTTCATAGAGCATGAAAGCCGGCTTATCGTGATAAGGCTTGCCGTCTTTTTTGGCTGCGTCGTAGGTCGCCTTATCATCTCCGGTCAATTTGCCATTTTCTGTGCTAACACATCCGGCAAATTTTACTTGATAAAAGTTGCGTAGATAACTATTCAACAGGACAAATTTTTCTTGGTCAGTCAGTCCAGTAGCGGCGGTTCCGCGCGAGACCATATCATATTCCGAAGCCGATAAATACGTAGCGGCTTTCTTGCCAGCCGTTTTTTTGGCGTCATCGGTATTTTTGATTTTATATTGTTTACGCATGCCGTCATCAGGGCTATCTACGGGATTGGGGTCTAGCTTAAAAATAATCGTACCGCGCGTAGTAGTTGTAGTCTTCACTTGGCTGATTTTGTCTTTGATACCGCCAGTAAGCGAGCTCACAAAATCGTGCCATTTGACATCAGTACCCCATTGAGCCGTGACGGTTTCTGCAAAAAATGCTCCTGGGTAATACATGATTTCTACTTTATTACCACTAATAGTCTTTCCTCTTACTCGTCCGTTGAATGCACCATCCGTCCCAATATTTATCTCAAATTCGGGCTTTGCGATAAAGCGCTGCGTGCTACGATTAACATAAGCACAAACCTGGATAAAGGCGGAGCCGTCTGCTTTATCTGTTGTGTAATTATAGGTGACGCAATTTTTCTGAGCGTTGGAGGGATCACCACTTCCTTTATAACCCATACCCGTGAGGAAGTCATGCACCTCGGAAAGTTTGGTCTGATCTGGAGGGACTGGAGATGGCTTTACGTTACCGCTATCGTTGGCATACGCATATGCTTTTTCGATTATGGATTTACAATCAAATTTCCCCTTAGTACTACTAATTGTACCCCAAAATCCCTGGGGAATTTTTTTATCGATTTTGTTTGCGCCATTGAGGATGTTTTTTGTTGTTCCGGGAGTACCCCCAGTGTTGTTTACTTTCTTTTTTATGGCACCCGTTTTATAACAAGAATAAACGTTATACATAACAGCTTTTTTGAGGATACTTTCCCTATATTTTGTATCAGTATCCGCGTAAGCAGGTGTAGCGTTGGCAAAGGTAGCACCAATAGCGCAAAATATGCATAGTGATATAGCCCCAATTATACCTATTCTCTTACATTTGGATTGAGTGTTTTTCATTCCGTGGTTGCCTCGCCTTCAGATTCATAAAGGTCTTCGCCGTCAGTAGCGCCGTCTACATCTTCTACTGCGTTTTCTTCTGCCATTTTTTCTTCAAGTGTCTCCTCATTGGCGGCTGGGTTATTCATCTGATAAATAATTTTCCAACAATCCTCCTTTGATACGCCAAGTATAATACCAATAATTTCTTCTGTTGCCTCACTATTTTCAATATAATTGTTCTCCAGAGCAATCAGCGCCTCCAAACTTTCGCCTGCTGATATATTGCAGTTCTGATCGATTCCTTCAGCGCTTAGGCATCCGGCAGCTTGATAGATATCCAAAATATCGATGGCGTCAGAGTATCTTTGAGTCGAGGTCTCGACATAACTGGACAGTAATTCGTCTTCCAGCTCTTCTGAGTTTAGAATAGAACCATAGTATTGGGTGATATCTTCTTTAGTAGCTTCTGCGCCGGAAGTAAGATACTCGTCCTGGATATCTTTAATTGAAGGTGGAGCAGATTTGCGATAGTTGTATATAAAGGAAAATTGGCGCATATAATTATTTAAATTTTCAGCAAGATATTCTTCCTCTACGTTTCCTTCTTTAGCCCTATACCCACTCACCGCCTCATCCAGCAAAGCTTTGGCCGTGTCCCAATATTCGGCATGGTATTCTTCACTATCAAACTCTTCATCTAGCTTATAAGTCTCATCAGGATCATATTCCCCTTCTAGCTCATCACGGACTTCACCGTATAATAAATAGGTGGCGTACTGGGTAAACTTTTGCTCGGAGGTGGAATTATTGGTTTTTGGAGCACCAGCAAAAGAGGTAATGAGCATGACCACCAGCAAAATCACTACCATCACCACCACGATAATTCCACCGACGATCCAGGGCTTCTTGTCCATCGGCGGCTTCTCGGGGGAATGATCCAAAATAATGTCGTCACTACGCTGCGGACGCCGCCCAGTAGTATGACTAGCATGCGCAAACGGATTTGAAACAAAGCGGTTGGGGCCGATTGGAGTCTGAAGCGCTGAGGCCATGTCTGGCGAGGTTTCAACCACCGGAGTAGCAACTGGGGACGCAGCAATAGCTGAGTCAGTTGCGGTGGCGGGGGAAGAGGATGCGGCTGACGTTGGAGCAACAGGATTACTGATATTTTCTGTACCAGCATCATTCCCTACCCCTGTTGTATTGGCTCCCGGGTTTGCCAATCGATCATTATCCATATTTTTCATTTTAACATAAGTTTTTTCAAAAAAATAGCCAAAGTCTTCCCAAAGCTTATAGCTTCGATGGCCCTAACCGTCCGCATTATCCTTCCCGCGCAAAATCCCCCACCGTCTGAGACAGTGGGGGATTCTCGTATCCGAAATATAGAGCGGTCACCCTGCCACACCCGGAACCTTTCCGAATTTCTGGTGGGAAGAGATTCGGAAAAGTTCTGGGGGCTCACCCCGATTACTCGAGGTTAGCCCAGGTCCATTACTATACGGAAGTTATTTTAGTGAGCGGCGGCTGGCCACATAGTAGCCCGCAGCAGTCACGATCGAACCAGTGCCGACGATTGCGCCAGCAATAGCTTCTGGACCAGTGGTTGGGAGAGCGGTTGGAGTAGTCGTGGTTTCGACGACTGGAGTTTCCGGTTGCTCCGGAGTGGTCGGGGTTTCGCAAACCTTGTTCAGGTGGACGTTGGCGTAGTCTTGGACACCGATATCACCAACCCAGCCTTGACCCCAGTTGACCAATGTATTGGAACCACAAGCCAGATCTTCATCAACAACCTTAGCGTTGAATCGGATATAGGCGTTGGCACCCGGACCATAGGAACCGATAATGATACCATTTTCAGTGACTAAGTCGTCCTGGTCAATTGTATCGCCACGATGGAACTCGTTCCAAATGCGAGTAGAGCCAGGAACATACTCTAAGTTCTCTGGCAGAATATCGCGCAAGACGACATCGTGTTGAGTCTCATTACTCACGTTGTCATAATCGATTTGGTATTCAAGCTCGTCGCCAATATTAACTTCGAGGTTATCCGTCCAGTTGTTGCCTTTGGTACCGGCTGGGCGAACAGTCTTGGTGATAGTATATGGGGTGTCATAAACCGCCTTAACTCGAATAGCAACAAAGCTATCAAATTCAAAACAACCAGGAATTCGTCCGTCATCTGCTGCATCAAAACCGATTTTGACCCCGTTGACGTTATCAACCAGATCATCGCTAATTTGAATACCCATGTGACCTTCTTCATCCATGACATTACCTACACCGTTATTGGAGAGGCGTGCCGAACCAGATATATACTCCAGGTGGAAGGGCTGATCACTGTTAAAATTCACACTATCCCAATATTCATTCGGCGTAGCGTTATCTGCAGTGATAAAACCACTGACTTTCACTTGATTGCCGGTTTCGCCTGGAACGCTAAATGCCGTGCGAACATTCTCAGCGATAGCATCGCGCTTGTTGGGGTTGTTATTATGAACGTACATACGAACAATATACGTCTTGCCGTCCTCAACTGTGATATCATCCGCATTCCAGACGTTGTTTTCTCCTGCGTTGATGCCGGTATCTTCACGAGCGCCAACAAAATTGAACTCATGACCAATTACGCTATCACTAATAGAGTTAAAAGTGATAGTATCGCCAAGGTCACCATTGTTGATTTGCTCAATGGTGTATTCTGGACGACCGCCCATACTGTCACCGCCAGCGGAGACGAGCGCAGGGATCGAAGCTACACCTGCGAGAGCGACTGCGCCGGCAGCCACCCCGAGGGTAGATTTAATTGCTTTTTTCATAATATAATCTCCTTCTGTAGATTATTATTTTTTACTAAAATGATTAAATTTGTTTAAGTTTTCTGGTCCAAATTGTTAACTCCGCAACAGACAGCTAAATACATCTCAAACACAATGTCGCCTAACCAACTTGGGTCTGCCCGACAGCCGAAGCTGCCAGGCGATTAATGTTCCCATGTCATATTCAGTCATCATGTTCAACACGCTTAGTAGGATTTTCTTTCGAAAGATCGGATTTTTCGGACGTTATATTGCCCGAGCTATCAGTCTTTGTAGTGGTAGTGGTGGCCTGAGTCGGAGTTGATGGCTTGTTTGCGGGTGATGTGCTAGGAGCTTTTCCGCCGCTCGTTTTTCCTCCGTTTTTGTCACTCTGATCACTAACAGGTTTTTTATTGCTTCCTGAATCCTTATCTGTATCTTTTCTGGTCGTCTGAGAATTTCCTGGATTCTGGTCGGTGTTAGTCCCGCCTTTGTTATCATTTGTACCTTTCAGATCGCCTTTATCACCCTTATTGTGGGTTTCGTTCTTATCCTTCTTGTTTGTCGTCGGCGGATCCTTCGGCTCTTCCGAGTCCTCCTTATCCGGCTTAGGATCCTCCTTCTGCTTGTCCTGGTTCTTATTCGGCTTTTTAGCCTTTTTCTTCTTGGTGGTGTCTTTGCCACCTTTAGAAGTGCCAGGACTAGAGGCTTTTCCGCCACCGCCGGAGCTGACCGCTGCCTGCTGCTCGACGACAACTTTCTTGAACAGCTTCAAGTTCTTGCTGTCCAAGCCGACACCGAACGGCTCGACTTTCCCCTTCTTATGCTCGAAGATGAAAGCCGGCAAGCTATCCTGATCCGCCTTCTTGGTGTAGCGCACCATCTGGCGGACATTGTCCGGTATTACACTGTCGGTCGTGCAAGTCCCGGCGAGGAACTTCGGAGTCTCCAGACCTTCTTTATATTTGATCGGGAGCTCCCACTGTTCGCGGGATTGCCGGTTGCCGAGTTCAGCGTACCGGAATTCCTTCACGCAATCCATCGTATTGCCGACGAGAGCACGATAGACATTGTTCGTCCTCTTGTGCTCGCGGTCGAGCCAATACTGGATACCGACGGTTTTCCCATCCTTCGAAGCCGTTTGACCGAGCTTCTTTTTCAAGCTGGCAAACTGCTTGACTCGATGGTACTTCCCGCCTTCCTGAAAGGCCTCCGGCATGTCGTCCTTATACGTCTCATACAGGAATTCGGCCATGCCGCTCCCGTAGATGACGTTGCCACCCATGTTCTCGAAGAGCTGGGTGGTGACGACTTTCTCTGTATAATTCCCGTTCTTGTCCGTTTTGAACTTGAACGAGACCGGGTATTTGGCTTTCGACTGGGCACGCCGCTCAGTATCCCGGATCTGGAACGAATCAACCATGATTCCGTCCGGGAAATACTTAGCGTACTTGTCGATCGCCTTCTGATCCGCTTCGGTGAAATCGCCGACAGTCTTGATCAGGATTGGATCGACATCGCCCCATCCGGTATAGCCGGTTTCCTCCGCTGCCTGCACCTCACCGAGGCCTTCGGTAGCGTTTGGATCGGCCGCGTCGCCGGTGTCGCCGTCAGTTTCTGCTTCAGCTTGCGCCGACTGCGACTTAGCTCCCTTGAAGAAGCTGCCGCCGCCCTGAACCGACACCGAGAAGACAAGAAATACCGCCAAGCAGGCCGCCAAAGCGATCGCTTTAGCAAGGTATCTCCGCCCGAAGACGATGTACTTCCCGATACGTGTCCAGTCTGCGTCAGACCGGCACTCGACCGGGACGTCGTACTCATTGATTTCCCGCCGATAGTGCAGCCAGGAGTGCAAGCTCATCGCCCCGATGATGACCAGCCCGAGGATAACCTCGACGACTGCGCTCACCTTCGGCGGCTCGCTGGCGATCGACGCCCGAAAACAGTGGACCCCGCCCACTACCATGAGCAGGCCGGCCAAAGTGACGAGAATAAACTCTCCGTACATCTTGGCCTTATCCAAGAAGCTGAGACCATCTTTGGCCTCATCTTCCAGTTCCGGCATATCCTTCCAGAGAAGGAATGCCTCCCATACGCCGTAGCGCAGGGTGGTGAGCGCGCCAATCAGCATGACGACGCTCGAGATTATGAGAAAAATATCGTATTTATTCATATTTTTCTCCCCCTTTCTTTTTTGAATGTTTTTTGGTCTCTCTCCAAATTCGGAGGGTGAGGAATCTGAGCTGAAAAAGCCTCAGACTCCCGGTTGACAAGTTCCATCTATAAGATTAAGGGGGACTAGCCCCCATTGCATAGAAACAATGCGGACTAGGCTCGCAATCGAGCGTCCATTTATCGAAAACGTTAGTAAAAAACGGAAAACGAAGTATATGACATGTCAGGCATCGAATTCGACGCCTGCGAAACAAACGTCAAAATATTGTACCTGAGATGTATTTAGCTGCTATTAATGGACCTCCGCAGAGAAGCTCTCCCGGGTCTCCACGGACTGCTTCCATTGTAGCACACATGATTGAAAAAGTCAAGTATATTATCACGGTATAAGCATAAGCGTCAATATTGATGGTTTTACCCCTGTTATTTCGGCAGAAATTGCTAGTTTTGGCGACAGATTGAAAAAGATTTTGCTTAGAAAAGCAAAAGGATTTAGAGAAAGTTCTTATTTGACATAAGCGTTTTAAAATGTTTATGCTTAAGAAAATTGGCGAAAAAATGGCTGGATTTTCTCGGATTTTGGGGGATTTGAGCGGAGCTTGCGGGTTGGAGTTTTCGACTGCGCGGAGACAGAATTTTGCATGAAAAATCCGTCCTTGGGTAAAGGACGGTTTTTCTAGGGAGGGTCATGATGACACCGGCGATGAATGATTTTTGAGCGTTGGTTGACCCTCCCCGTCAACAAACCTCCTTTCATCTAGACCACCGCCTACTTCGCGGCTTGAGCAGCAGCGATTGCCGCAGAGGCAGCCTCATAGTAATAGGCTTTCTCCGCCTCGATCTCTCGCATCAGCGCTTCGACTCCTACCGCGAAATCATCTTCGGTCATCGTGCCGCCTTTCTCGCGGACAGCCTGAAGCTTAGCCTGTTCGGCAGTTTTATAAGCCGTGAGATCGAATGTCCCGTCGTCGTTCAGCTCTAACTCATAGAGGCTTTTTGCCTTGGCTTTCAGCCGATCGCTGACGGTGTAGGCAATACCGAGTTCCTCGAGCTTCAGTGGCTCGACTTTCGGCTCGGGCTGCGGCTGCGTTGACTGTGGTGCCGACTTTGCGGGCTGAGGCTGAGTCTGAGACTGGGGCTGAGCTTTCCCGGCTTTGTGGACAGCGTCCGTAACGATCCGGGAAAGTTCTTCCCGGGTCAGGACAATCTTGTCAGCGTCCTCTGCCCGACTGTCCGTCGGCTGCGGAGCGGGTGTATCAGGATCCGGGTTCGGGTTCTTGCCCTTTCCCTTACCTTTGCCGGACTTTGCAGCAGAGTGGTCTTCGAGCCGAGGGGTAGCACAATTAGATTCCTTGGCTTTTCCCGTAAACTCGAGGATCTTCTTCGTTGCCGCTTCAGCTCGTTCCTGCAGCGTCTTGGAAGACTCAGCATTAGGATTTTCAAACCCTAATCCTTCCCAGAGCGCATTCTCGCGCTTCTCAGCCTTAGACGGCTTCTTTTTCTTCGGACTCTCACCCGAAATGTACGCGTGCAGCGACTCTAGTGCCTGGACGGTAGCAGCCTGAGCAATCTCTTTCTGGTTGCTCGGTGCGCTATCTGTACCCTTTTCGTGAGCCTGCGTTTCCGCTTCCGGCTCCGCCCCCCCCTGCTCAGCTACGACTTCGGACTCGCCGTCCGCGTCTGCTGCGGCTTTGGGAGCGGGTTTTTCGGATTTCTTCGGCAGCATCTCGGGACGCTGCACACCGAATTGTTCAGCATGCATCAAAGTATATGCGTCGCCGAGATCCTTCTTGACCTTTCCGTTGGCGTCTAACTCGCAGATGCGTAATACACCTTTCGGAGCTGAACTACCAGCTTCCTCGGCCAGTTCTACCGCCTCGTCATACTGTTTGTATGTCCGATAAACATCCTGGCCTTTGACCACCTGGTAGATTCTCTCTCCAAGGTCTATCTTCCCTGAAGCCTCACCCTGTTTACTGATGACGTCGTACCCAGCGTAGCCGTTGGTTTTTGTTGCTCCATTCCGGCCTTTGTTTGCATTCTCTTTCGCCTTCTGGCCTACCTTACGAAATTTTCTCTCTTCACGTGTCATGTTTAACCCTCCTAATTTTTAAAGTTCGCCCCATATGGGGCAGTTTGCCTCGGACACTATTGTCCGATTAGCGCCATTGTAGCACACATCTTTGGAAAAGTCAAGTGTATTAGCAGAATTTCCTGCGCGAAAGTGAGGAGTTTTGTGAGTTTATGGAATGGCGGGGATGTTATAGTAGTTGCGGTTTTTCATGATATAATATACATAGGCGGAATCAAGTTTGCCCGCGGAGGTGCAATCTGCGCTCAGATTAGGGTGCCAAGCGCAGGCATGACGAAAGATGAGCAAGAAAAAGGGCTGCAATTACTTGCAGCCCAAGGCAGAATAATACGTCGAGCGGTGTCAATCAAAACTGCAAGAATGCAGATGCATAAAAGAAGAATGATTAATTGTCGCCGATTGTCCTACTGGACGTGAGTCGAAGTCCCAGAGCGCTCCCGCTCCGCTAGGTTTACATGCAAAGGCGTGTACCCAAACAGGTCAGTCTGCGGGAGTAGTACCCGTTTGGGCAAAATATTCAATTTTGTAGTTTGGGGTGAGTATTTTGGAAATTTTCGACTACTTGTCGTAGGTGGCGCTTCTGCCGACGCCGGGGTTGATAAGGTTCTTTCTTGATATTGTAATTCGCCAGTCATTCGCAAAGGGTCTTTTCAAGCGACCCTGGAAAAGATTTAGGTGAGAAAGTCGCCTTAAGATTCCTCGTGCGAGATAACCGCTTTTTTATGCTATCATAGGCGGCTAAGGGCGTCAAGAGCTTTTATCGAAGTTTTTGTGAAATGAAAAATGAGCAACAAAAAACGACGCTTCTCGCGTCAGCCAATGGATAATTAGATTATTATATTATATATACTGCAATTTTAGATATTACGAAATATTATTTGTGCTATGTCAATGGTGGTTCCGGGCGGACTTGAACCGTCGACACAAGGCTCTTCAGGCCTCTGCTCTACCAACTGAGCTACAGAACCATGAGTCTATTCTAGCACATCTCTAGAGGAAATAAAACCCTATTTTTTCCGCAACGAACTGCTATAATTGGGAAAAGTGGAGAAGAGGTATGGTTTAATCTTGGACTGACGAGCAGAGAATACGGCAAAATCTAATAATTCTGAAGAGAGGTAAAAAATGGCAGACAAGATTTTTGAGATTATCGACGAAGAAAAGAAGCGCCAGAGTGAGGGCTTAGAGCTAATCCCGAGCGAAAACTACGTTTCGCCGGAAGTTTTGGCGGCGATGGGCTCGATCTTGACGAATAAATACAGCGAGGGTTATCCCAGCCGGCGTTATTATGGCGGCAATGAGTATATTGATAAGGTGGAACGCCTAGCGATCGAGCGGGCGAAGCAGCTCTTCCACGCCGACCACGCCAACGTCCAGCCACACTCGGGTGCGAACGCGAACGAAGCCGTGTATTTCGCTTGGTGCCAGCCGGGCGACACGATCCTGGCGATGTCTTTGCCGGCGGGCGGACATTTGACGCATGGTTCACCGGTCACGCGCAGTGCGAAAATCTATAATTTCGTGGGCTACGGAGTGGACGAAAAGGGCGATATTGATTATGACGAGCTGGAGAAACTGGCGCGCGAGCATAAGCCGAAATTGATCCTGGTGGGATATTCGGCCTTCATGAAGCTGCCGGATTTTGAACGCGTGGCGAAGGTGGCGCAAGAGATTTCCGCCGAGACGGGCGAAGAAATCCTCCTCATGGCGGACATGGCGCACGTGGCTGGTTTGATCGCGGGAGGCGTGCACCCGAATCCGCTAGAGCATGGTTTCCAGGTCATGACTTCGACGACGCACAAGACCCTGCGGGGGCCGCGGGGGGGTCTGATCGTCTCGAAAGGCAAGGTCAGCAATCCGCTGAAGAAACCAGAGCACACTCTAGAAAACATCCCGACCCTGATCGACCGGGCGGTGTTCCCAGGGACGCAAGGTGGGCCGCTGGAGCATGTGATCGCGGCGAAAGCAGTGGCGTTTGAAGAAGATTTGCAACCAGAATTCAAGACTTACGCGGCAAATATCGTGAAAAACGCTCAGTTCCTGGCGGAAGAGTTGAAAAAGGCTGGCTTCAAGCTGCAAGGCGACGGGACAGAAAATCATCTCATCCTCGTCGATGTGAAGAGTAGCTATGGTATCGACGGCAAGTTCTATGAGACGGCGCTGGACAAGATTGGTCTGACTCTGAACGCTAATTCCCTGCCGACGGACAAAGGTGCGGCTTTCCGGCCGTCGGGCGTGCGCCTGGGGACGCCAGCGATGACGACTCGCGGTTTGAGTGAGAAAGAAATGACCATTCTGGCGAACTGGATGAAGCAAGTGGCGGAAATTTGCCAGAAGGCGGGAAGCGAAGAAAAGCTGGAAGATTATGCCGAGGAGTTGGCGGCGCTGCGCGAGGAAGTGAAGGCGCTAGCTTTGCAATTCCCGGTGCCCGCGATCGGAAAATAAGCTAATCTCATGCGGAAGAAGCGTTGAGTTTTACACTGCCCTGTGGTACAATGAGCTCGTGGCATGGGGCAGTAGCTCACCTGGTAGAGCGCAGCATTCGCATTGCTGAGGTAGTCGGTTCAAGTCCGATCTGCTCCACCAGCCTAGAGAGTTTTATATTTTCAAGAGACCCACTCCAGCGCCTGTCTTTACAGGGCTGTCGTTCCTCGCAACGAGCTTCGTTGCTCTTTTAGTCTCTTAAAAATATAAAAACCTCTAATCATTAGAGCGATGTTTTTTACATAGACTATGTTGTGTTTGGAGTACTGTATATTTTTCGTCCTTACTCTTGACAAAATTGATGCTGTGTGCTAGAATGAAAATAGAGGATGCTTGCACCCGTAGTTTTTGGTGAGGTGTCTTGGTAAATAACAGAGATTGTTCATGAGCGCAAGAGGCGCTAGAAAGGGGGATAACATATTATGATTAGAATATGTTATTTGGGATGAAAACCAGGAAAAGGTGCGGTTTGGGCGACCGTGGAGGCTGGAGATAATTCGGCACAAAATACGCTTGGTGGCGGGGTATTTCCCGGACGGCGTGAACGGCGCACAACCAGAGCTGCGCTGCCTGCAGGCACGACCGTGGTTCAATAGTCCAGAGCCAAAACTGAATATGCTTTCGGATGAGCTGCATTGCCTGCGTCGGCCGATGCGCGATTGTAGCGACCGCGAGTGGTCGCTGAGACGCTGCACGGAAGCAGAAAGTGAAATCATCCTGCTAGTGACCTGCGTGAGCCAGCCCGGCAGGCCGCCGCTCGAGATATTGACATCAGCGGCGGAATTGATGGTCGAGGCGCAGGAGACGATTCGGGGAGTCCCGATGACTTACCTGGCGGTGCGACTGAAAGACCCGCTGGGTCATGCGGCCATCGTGTCAACGCCGGAAGGTGAGGCGACGAAGGTGACGATATTTAGTTGGCAGGGCAAACCTTTCCAGCTGAGCCTCGCGGAATACGAGCGGGTGCAGGATGAGCCGGCGGAGTTGTTCCGGGAGCACGAAACGCTGACGGCGGAGCTGGAGCATTGCGCGAAATTGCGTGCCGAAGAAGAGGCTTCGCGCGAATACCGGAAGACCTTCAAGCGGAATTATCTGCGCGGCCTGAGCAATGCGCTCTCGATGTACAGCGACCGGCGCTACTATTTCCAGGATGACACGCACTTTCTGCGTTATACGCGTGGAAGAAAAACGCCGGAACATTTCCTCTATAATCCGGCAAATATGCGGGCGCTGGAAAGTTTCGTCGCTGAGAAAAAGGCCGCAGCCGCCAAGAAGGCAGCCGCGAAGCTTCCGACCAAAGCTGAAGCCGCAGTGGAAGCGGAAGCGCAGATCGCAGTCTAAGTACCTTAGATTTCTCCGGAGTTATATCCGGAGAAATTTTGTTTTTCCCTATTTCCATGCTACAATGACCGTATGAGTAAATTAGAGGATATTGTCAGCTTATGTAAGCGACGCGGATTTATATTTCAAGGTTCAGAAGTTTATGGCGGGCTCGCCGGGACTTGGGACTTCGGTCCGCTGGGCGTGATGTTGAAGCGCAATATCATGGGAACTTGGTGGAATTATTGGGTGGAAAAGCGCGACGATATGTACGGCGTGGACGCGGCGATCATCATGAATCCGCGGACGTGGGTGGCCTCGGGGCATGTGGCGACGTTTTCTGATCCCTTGGCGGAGTGTAATGAATGCCATGGGCGCTTCCGGGCGGATCATTTGGGTGACTTTGGCGAGGACGTGACGACGGAGGAATTCCAGGCAGCCGCGCCGAAATGCCCGAATTGTGGCAAGAAAAACTGGGGTGAAGTGCGAAAATTCGGGATGATGTTTGAGACGCACGTCGGGCCGATGGTGGACGAGACGAGCTTGGCTTATCTACGCCCGGAGACAGCGCAAGGGATCTTCACGAATTTCAAGAACATCGTCGATACGATTTATCCGGATTTGCCCTTCGGGATTGCGCAACAGGGTAAAGCTTTCCGCAATGAGATTTCGCCGCGGGATTTCGTCTTCCGTTCGCGCGAGTTCGAGCAGATGGAGATCGAATATTTCGTGAGTCCGCAAGATTGGGAGGAGAGTTTCGATGCCCTCTTGAAAGATTGTCATGATTTCTTGGAGCAGAATATAGGTCTGAGCAAGGAAAAGATTCGGGATTATGACGTGCCAGCGAAGGACCGAGCGTTCTATTCGAAGCGGACGATTGACATTGAGTACGACTATCCGAATGGCTGGGGCGAGTTGATGGGTCTGGCTTATCGCACAGACTTCGACCTCGGCAATATCCAGCGCGAATCAGGAAAATCGATGGAATATCGCGACAAAAATAGCGGTGAAAGTTTCGTGCCACACGTGATCGAGCCGTCGATCGGGGTGGAGCGACTCTTGATGGCGGTACTGACGGACGCCTATCACGAAGATGAAATCAATGGTGAGAAGCGGGTGGTCTTGAAGCTGCCGGAGAGCTTGGCGCCGTATAAATTCTGCGTTTCCCCGCTCTTGAAGAATAAGCCGGAGCTAGTCGAGAAGGCCAAAGCCGTCTTCGAACAGTTGAAACAGAAATATACTTTCGTGACCTGGGATGATTCGGGCAACATCGGGAAGCGCTATCGCAAGCAAGACGAAATCGGGACGCCGAAGTGTGTGGTGGTGGATTTCGAGACGCTGGAAAACGACACTGTGACGGTGCGCGACCGCGACACGACGGAGCAGACACGAGTGAAAATCGCAGAGTTGTAAAAACAGAGCACAAATTATAGTCCAGAAATGGAGACGGGGCGCGGATCTTTCCGCGCCCGCATTGATCAGAAGAAGAAGACTTCATCGAGGTTGGAGGGCAACCTCTCGTCCGAGAGTGATGAGACTTTGAGGTCGTATTTGGTCGCTACGACCGTGAACCAGGCGGTGAAGCCAGGTATTTTCTTAATCCAGTCCGCCAGACGAATCAAGTCCGGAACTTCTCCAGCGAAGGGAATAATTTCCCGCGCAGCGTCATAAAAGCTGGGGCATATCTCTACGTTGCCTTGGATATAACAGACCTCGACTTCAACCGGACACGAATCATAGATTAACTTGTAGCGATCACGCAAATAGAGCATATGTCTGATTTGCTTAAAGATAGTCGCGGCGATTTGCGTAAGCGGATCGGAACTAATCGAAGTTTCCGACGAGGTGTCGGCGGTGAAGCCGGCTGAAATATTGGCAGTTTCCTCCGTGCTTGACGCGAGAGGCATCTTCTCAGTTGCTTGTTTTGAGTTCATAATGAGCTCCCCCTTTCTCCTGCGGTTTGACGCAGGTCTTTACTTCCATTGTAGCACACTTCGTCGAAAAAGTCAAGGTTTAGAGCGCAGGAAGTTGGGTTGGGGGATTTTTGGCGTTTGATCGGAGTTTCGCGGCGTCTTGAGGAGCATATGGGCTACTGGGGCTTGGGATTGCTGGGATTTTTGGTGGGTTTGGAGAACTTTGGAGGGATTAGGGGAGCTTTGGGTGAGTTTATAATATAATTTGCTGATAAAGTCAATATATGCTATAATTCCCTTGGGGTATGGTGGGATTAGCTCAGTTGGTTAGAGCATCTGATTGTGGTCCAGAAGGTCGTCGGTTCAAGCCCGATATCCCACCCCAGGAAGATTAGTGGTCGTCGGAACTTCCGCCTAGCGGCGTCAGCGCCTGCGGCTACAAGCCCGATATCCCACCCCAGGTTAAAAAGCTTTCTTCTTTCGAGAGAACCACTCCAGCGCCTGTCTTCACAGGGCTGTCGTTCTTCGCGATGAGCTTCATCGCTCTTTTATTCCCTCTCAAGAAGGAAGTTTTTTGTATGCATAATTATTAATTAGTCGCGAACCGAAAGGCGTTTTAGCCTTGCCCAGGATGATATTTAGCTAAGAAAATCCACTCGGAGTTTATTGGCCAGCGCGAGCATTATCCTGTATAATGGTGGTATGTTGGCGCTAAGTATGATTCAGTGGTGGTACACGCGAGGTTGGGGGATGTTTTTCGGGAAGTTGGCCGATCGGATGCGCAATGCGGCGGATTTTTTCTCGCTGCGGCTGCTAGTGGGGAATTTGTTTGCGCCCTACCGCCAGATTTCGGCGCACGGCAGCGAAGGCCAAGGTTTCTTTTCGCGCTTGCTAGATAATCTACTGTCGCGATTGGTCGGAGCGACGATCCGGATTTTTCTTTTAATCATCGGTATTGTTGTGATTATTTTCGAGGCAGCAGGCGGGATCTTGGTGGCGATTTTGTGGCCTTTTGCGCCGCTACTGGTCGTGGGATGTTTCGTACTGGCGATAATGGGAGTGGCGTTCTAGATGGATCAATTTAATTACGATAGTTTGAGAGCGAGAGAGGCGCGGGCGGGAAAGATTCTGGCGAGTCTGCCGATGAAACTTTTGCTGGGGGTTTTGATCGCAGCAGGCGTGGCGGCCGGGGCGACCTTGCTCTTCTTGGCGCATAGTTCCCTGGGCTGGATTTTGCTAGGAATTGCAATTCTCGGCGCAATGATTTTGCTCTGGATCGTGCAGGAAGTGGCAGTGGTGCCGGTGGGGAAAAGCGAGGATATTAATGACCTGCTGTCAGCGAATGTTTTGCGGCTGCTCGACCGCAATCCGACGCCGCAAAAGCTGGCAAGCGAGCTGTATAAAACGCGCAGCGGAAGATTTTTGGCGCTGAGATTTGGGCTGGGGCCGGACGCGCTGGAAGTTTTCGCAGCGGGAATTGGCCCAGAGATAGCGCCGGTGTTTGCGACGGCGCGGGACATCTGGCGCGAAGTGAACGGCGAGACGATTTCGGGCGGAATGCTGGCGATTGCGATTGTGAAAAACAATCCGATGCACGAAGAAATTTTGAAACAGCTGCGGCTCGACCTGAAGGATCTATATAGCGGAATAAATTGGTATAATTATTTGCACGGCTTGGTGAAAACCGCGCGCAAACGACAGCGCGACGGCGGGATTGCGCGAGATTTGACCTTCGGCTATATTCCCTTGTTGCAGCATTTCGGCCGGAATTTGTCGGCGCAGAACGCGCGGATGGCGAAGCGGATTCGCTTGGCGGCGCACCGCGAGACAGTGGAGAAAATGATTGCGATTTTCTCGGGAAACGGGCGGCAGAATGTGGCACTGATTGGGCCAGAAGGCTCGGGGCGCAGCACGATCGTACGGGCGTTCGCCGAAGCGATTATGGATGCGGACGCGCCCGTGCCGGCGAATTTGCAATACCGTCAGGTCTTCATGCTGGACGCGGCGAGCCTGATCGCAGCGGCCAGTGGGGCGGGCGAGTTGGAAAATCTGGTGATGCGAATCTTGGGCGAAGCTTACGCGGCGAAGAATATTATTATCTGTCTGGACAATGCTCAGCTCTTCTTCGAAGAAGGGGTGGGTTCGGTGGACATCGCGAATGTTCTACTGCCGATCCTCGAGGCGGGTAATTTGCGCATGATCTTGACGATGAATGAACAGAAATATCTAGAAATCGCGGCACGCAACGCTACGTTGGCGAATTCGCTGAACAAAATCATGATCCCGGCGGCGAACGAAGAGGGGACGATGAAGGTGATGCAGGATCAAGTGCCGACGCTGGAAATGCAATATCATACCGTGATTACGTATTGGGCGTTGCTCGAGGCATATCGCTTGAGCCAAAAATATATCCACGACATCGAAATGCCGGCGCGAGCGCTGAATCTGCTCGAATCGGCTTGCCATTATCCGGATCGCGGATTGATTACGGCGGAGAGCGTGCAACAAGCAGTGGAGAAGACGCAAGGGATTAAGGTGCAAGCCGCAGCCAGCGAGGCTGATCGCTCGAAATTGCTGAATCTAGAGAGCTTGATTCATCAGCGGATGGTGGATCAGGAGGAAGCGGTGCAGACGGTGTCGGATGCGCTGCGGCGTTCGGCGGCTGGCGTGCGCAACGAAAACCGGCCGATCGGGACTTTCCTCTTCCTCGGGCCGACGGGCGTGGGGAAGACGGAGCTCGCGAAAGCACTGGCGGAAGTGTATTTCGGGGGCGAAGGAAATATCGTGCGGCTGGATTTGAATGAATATGTGACGGCGGGAGACGTAGCGCGGCTGATCGCGGAGGGTGCGGAGAATTCTGAGAGCTTGACGGCGCAGGTGATGAAACATCCGTTCTCGGTGGTACTATTAGATGAGATTGAAAAAGCCCACCCGCAGGTCTTGACCACGCTGCTGCAGATGCTGGACGAAGGAATTTTGCGCGATACGAAGAACCGCGAAGTTTCCTTCCGCGATGCGATCGTGATCGCGACCTCGAATGCTGGGGCGAACCGCATCCGCGAATACGTCGGTGGAGGGATGGATCTAGCACAGTTGAAGCAGGAGCTGACCGACGCCCTGATTCAGGAGGGCGAATTCAAGCCGGAATTCTTAAACCGTTTCGATGAGATCTGTGTCTTCAAACCGCTATCAAAGCAAGATTTGGTGAAAGTGGTGGACCTGATGATTGCGTCGGTGAATAAAACTTTGGCGCCGCAAAAAATCACCGTGGTGTTGAGCGACGAGGCAAAAATGCTCCTGATCGACCGGGGATATGATCCGCAAATGGGCGCCCGGCCAATGCGACGGATGGTCCAGAAATCGGTGGAGAATTTGGTGGCGAAGCTGGTGCTCTCGGGCGTGGCTAGCAGCGGCACGACGATCAATATCACGAAGGAAATGTTGGAGGAATAAACAATTAGGGGTTGGAATTTCTGGCGTCAAGAGTATAATAGAACTATTGCGAGTGTAGTACAGCGGTTAGTATGCAAGTTTTCCAAACTTGAGATGAGGTT
>CAZGXB010000011.1:0-23724 GCA_964529615.1 uncultured Candidatus Saccharibacteria bacterium | reverse complement strand
AATCTGCCTCATTTTTATAGAGGTTATGTTGCACTTGGGGGTTGAGGAGGGAAAAAAGCTATTGCTTTTTCGGGGAAAGTGTGCTACAATGGAAGTATAAGGGTGTGCGGAATAATAAGAATTATTATGGAAGCAGACTATAACCGGAAACAAAAATATGCAAGATCAAAATCCATCAACCAACGACACAACTAATCCTAAAGCAACGGAGAATGCGCCAGCTGCAGCGAACGAAGGCAATGGCGTGGCGATTGAAGCCAGTGCGACTCCGGGTGCGGCGCCGAAGGTCGTGAAGACCAATGTGGCGAACGCGAAGGATTTTGTGCGGAAAATTGGGGAAAAGATTAAGAATTCGGAGAATATCTTGGTGGCTTTGTCGCGGAATCCATCGGTGGATGAGATGTCGGCGGCGATTGGTTTGACTTTGTTTCTAGATAGTTTGCAAAAGCACACGACGGCGATTTATTCGGGGAAGACGCCGGATGCTTTGGAATTTTTGCGGCCGGATAAGACGTTTGAGACGAACACGGCGAGCTTGCAGGATTTCATCATTGCGCTGAATAAGGATAAGGCGGATCACTTGCGCTACAAGCTGGAGGGGGATTTCGTGAAAGTGTTTATCACGCCGTATAAAACGACGATTACAGAGAAGGATTTGGATTTTTCGCGGGGGGATTTCAACGTGGATTTGGTCTTGGCGCTGAATGTGCCGAGCGCGGGAGACCTCGATGAAGCATTAGCGGAACACGGGCGGATTATGCATAATGCGACGGCGGTGGATATCACAGTGGGGACGCCGGGGCGGTTTGGCGAAATCGAATGGAGCGATCCGAGCGCGAGTTCGGTGTCGCAGATGGTAGCGGAGCTGATCTTCGGTTTGAAGCCGGAAGATACGACACTGGACGTCGATATCGCGACGGCGTTGCTCACCGGGATTGTGGCGGCGACACAACGTTTCTCGAACGATCGGACGAGTGCGGCGGCGCTGAACTTGGCTTCGAAATTGATGTCCCTAGGGGCGGATCAGCAGCTGATCTCGGCGCACGTGATGGACAACGTGCCGAAAATCGATGAAGATGAGGACGAAGTGATCGACGTGACGAGCGAGCCGAAGGATAAGTCGAACTTGGCGGTGGATCATACGGCGAGTGAAGGCGGAGAGGCGATGCAAGCGGCTGGGGCTGCGGCACAAGAAGGGCAAACGGCGATGCCAGAGGCGGAACAGATGTCGCAAATGCCACAAGTGCCGCAAGAATTGCAAGCGGTGCAGCAGGATTTGGCAGCGCAGGCGGGAGTGCCGGGCGGGATGCCAGGGAATAATGGACAGAATCTAGCAGAGAATAACGGTTTAATCCAGCCGACGGGCGGGGGACTTTTGGAGCCGGTGCAAGGAATGGACGTTTCGACGACGATGACGGGGCCGGAGCCGCCGAAAGATTATGCAGCGATGATGGCGGAAGCCTTGGCGGAGACGTCGCCGATTGCGGTGACGCCGGAAGTGGGGGCGCCGGGGGTGCCAGAGATGAATAGGTCATATATGATGCCGAATACGGAGGCACCGATTGAGGCGCCCCCAGCAATGGCACCGGAAACAGTCGCCCAGAATTTGCCAGTCGCGCCGCAGGCTGGGGCGATGATGAATGGTGAGGCGATGCCTGAGGGGAATGTGGTGTTGCCGCCGCCCCCCACACCGCCGGCGGCTGTGATGCCCGAGGCGGGGAATGTGGCGCCGGCGACGGGTCCAGAGGCGAATCCGCCGGTCTTGCCGGAAGTGCAAGTGCCGGTCGAGATGCCAGAGCTGCCGCAGCCAGGCGCGATGCCGATGGGGAATGAGGCTGGGAACATGCCAGGCGCAGGGGGTGCGGATGGAGTGAATCCAGCGGCAGCTGCGGCGCCGGCGCCAGCAGAGCCGCAGGCTCCAGTGGAGCCCGGTGCTTTCCAAATCCCGGGGATGTAAGGGGATTGATGGGGCAATAATATAGCAATTATAAACAGTTGAAAAATAAAAGTAGGTGGCGATGAGGGAGCGAGTATGGCGGAAAGATTGAGAGCTGCAGAGCAAGACGAGCGGACAGATCAAGGTAAGGGGACGGAACAGGGTGAAGGGATAGAGCAGGAGCGGACAGAGCAGAGTGAACAAACTAGCCAGGAAGCTAAGGAAAACGCAGAACAAGGGAAGCGCCGGGCTGGGAGGGAGCTGGGCGCGAAGATTTTGACGGGGGTGGGATTCCAGGATCGGCAGAAGGAGATTGTGGAATCCTCACTCGAGAAAGAGAAGGCGAGGGGCGAAAAGCTGAGCGGGGGTAATATGATGCGGAGAAATTTGGCATATCTCGGGCGGCTGGAGCGCATGATTGATAAGCACGGAAATGCACTGGAGAAGAAACTCTGGGACGCGTCAGTGGAGAAGCTGATCGTGGAGCCGGAGGAGATCGAGGAAAGCTACTGGAAGAGCCAGGAGCGAATTTTGCGAGATGAGGGGCAGGGGAGAAAGTTAAGCGACTATGAAAAGGAGCTTTTGACAGAGGAAATTCAGAAGCGTCAACGGGAGTCGCTGAAATCTTGGGCGAATTATCTGGGGGATGAACGGGCGCCGTATCCGCTGTGGTTCAAGGTGTATGCTTGGGACGGGATGAGCAAGATGGGGGTGTTTGATAAAGAAGAAAAGGAATTCAAGAAGCGGAATGAACATACGGTGGCACCGTATCCAAAACTGAATGCGGCAGTTTTGGCAAAAGTTTATGGGGCAGTGGATGATTTCTATAAATATAAGAATAATAAAGATAAGACTGAGGGGAAGAGTACGGCGGAAGAAAGGGATCAGAAGCTTGACGCTTTGGTACAGTCGGGGAACTTCAATAAGTTGTATTCGAAGTTTCTCTTAGAGCAGAAAGTTATCCCGAAGACACCCGAGCGGACGGAAGATGTGCACGGGGAGTGGGTGGAGTATTTGCCAGGGCAGGAAGAAGAACTCGCGAATGCGGCGGAAGGAACGCCGTGGTGCGTGGCGGATCCGGGGACGGGGAGGAATTATTTAGAGCATGGGGTATATAGTCTGGAGAATAATGATTGGGCTGATGACTATGATGAGGAGGGGAATGGAGAAAATGGGGCAAAATTTATCCTGTTTCATCTAGAGGATCCGGAGACGGGGAGTTTAGCGGAAAATGCTTGTGCGTCGATACGACTGGGGACGGATGGGAGAGTGGCGGAGATTTCTGGGTTGAATGAGGGGCAGGCGCTGGAAGATTCGCTGGTGCCGATCGTGGAAGAGAAGGTGAAGACCTTGCCGGGAGGAGAGGAATTCCTCGAAGCGTTTGCGGATAAGAAGAAATTGATCGCGCTGGATCGGAAGATGGAGGCGGGGGAGGAGCTGACCAGGGGAGAGTTGGAATTTGTGTTTGAGAAAAATCGACCAATAAAGACGTTGGATACTTATAATAGAGATGGCGATCCGAGAGTTCAAGAGTTGAGGAATTATTTTTTGAGTCATATTGAAGAATATAGTGCAGATGATGTGCGATCGGTAGCGCTTTACACGGGTGGTAAAAATATTGATAAGAATTTTGATTATTTTATTGAGATAGGGGTAGATCCTGCTGAACTAGTAAAAGCGATGAATGATGCGGAGGCTGTTTATAATCATATTGATCGATTGATTGAATTAAAAGTTGACGTGAATGATTTGACGCGTAGTTTGGGGGGTTATAGTGCGACTATTTGTGACATGTTAATCAAGAAAGGGGTTGATCATCAGATATTATTAGAAAATATGGGGGAAATATCGGTTGATGATAACTTTGATAAGTTGTTGGGCCTAGGGATAGATCCAGAATTAATATTAAAAAATATGGATCCAATGTATATTTCTCAGCATGGAGATCAATTGATTGAACGGGGAGTAGATGTAAATAAAATAGCTGAAGCGATGGATGGTGCGGATGTGTCTTTTTGTTTCGAATGGCTTCGTCAGCAGGGTGCGGATGTAGATGTATTAGTAAGTCTTATGTATGATGAGGCTATTGAGTGGCGCTTTGATCAACTGTGTGAACTAGGCGCGAATTTGAATATTATGGTAAAGAGGCTTGGTCCTAGGGGGGTTCATAAACTGTTTGAACGGTTGGTCGAGTATGTTCCCGATCAGCTAGATTTAGAGGTTTTACTTGATAATACGTACTTGGAAGATTTACAAGAATATTTTGATAGACTCGTTGAGCTGGGTGCGGATTCGAAAAAGTTAGAGCAAAAGATATCTGAGATAAAGAAAGAGCTTGAAGACGATTAGTATGACGTATGATGAGATTATGCTAATTGACAAACCGGCGGGGATTAGTTCTTTTGGAGTGGTGGCGCGGGTGCGACGCAAGTTGTCAGAGGAGGCGGGATATGTCGAAGTGAAAGGTAAAGATGGCACAATTCGGCAGAAAAGGAAAAAGGTTAAGGTCGGGCATACGGGGACGCTGGATCCCTTCGCGACGGGACTTTTGATCCTATTGGTGGGGAAGGGGACGAAGCGGGCGAATGAGTTTTTGAAGTTGGACAAGGAGTATATTGCGACAGTACGACTAGGGGCGAATTCGACAACGGGCGATTCGGAGGGTGAAATAACCGAACAAGAAATTGCGAAAATCCCGAACAAAGAGGCTGTGGAAAAGTGTGTGGAAAAGATGGTTGGGGAAAACTGGCAGACGGTGCCGGCGTTCTCGGCCGTGAAGATCAATGGACAAAGGGCGTATAAGCTGGCGCGAGCGGGGAAGAGCGTGGAAATGCCGCGGAGGAAAGTCAAGATTTATGAGTTGGAAATTTTGGATTATAGCTGGCCAGATTTGACCATACGATGCAAGGTTTCGAGCGGGACGTATATCCGGGCGCTGGGGGAGGACATCGGGAAGGGATTGGGGACGGGGGCGTATTTGACGGCGCTGAGGCGGACGCAGGTGGGGAAATATCGGGTGGAGGAGGCGGGGAAGCTGGAAGCATAAAAGTCATCCACGGGGGATGACTTTTGGAAGTTGTGTTAGAGGGGGTGGTTTTTGGGGAGTTTTCTGAGCTTTAGCGGGCGAGGCAGCGGACGGAGAGACCGACGAATCTCACGGTATCATCCGATGGTCGAATATTGCCGTCTGACGAGAATAAAAATGCACGGTTGTTTTGAAGAGTGGTCGTGGAGGACCAGACGTTGCTATATAGACCGACATAACCTATTGATCCAAATTCATTGACTGTACCAATGCGAGTGAAATAGAGAGGAGATTTGGCGATGTTTTGGTATCCGCTATCATTAGCGGATACTACGCCTTGACCGGCGGCGAGGCCCCATTTTCCAGTCTCTGGATAACCGTAAGCATGAAGAAGGCGATAAAAACCACCTTCGATATCAAACGGTTGACCAGTTATGAGATTCCTTCCATCTTTTGGCAGTTGCCAACCCTTTGGGCAAATGGAGTCCGTGGCATTCACGAGAGCATTTGCATCCGTGTTGGCACTCTCAGGACTGACGACATCTTTTCCACCACTGCCAGCAGTAGCGGCATTAAATTGGTAAAAGTTGCCGGCTAAATAATGCGAATCATATACCCCAGTATTGATACTGGTTTCTTGGGCGGCGATATACGTTCTATTACCTTGCCAAGTACCGTCTTGAGCTGTGAAATTTGGCTGCCAATCGGCGGAACTGACGTCTTGAACGTTTTTGCAACGATCTAAAGATTGTCCGTATCGTACAGATAACCAATTATCTGTAGCACTGGAGCCCTCGACGGGTGCAGAGGCTAGACAGATGTCAAGACTGGCCGGCACCGCCAAAACATACTCCCCCAAATTCCACGACCTAGTATTCCAGTTCTCTGGGCTATCCGCCGCGATGGTACCCATCTCGCGGGGGACTTCGCGGCTAGTCGAGATTGGCACCGTCCAATCTCGACTGACGTCCGAAGTCGCCGGGGAGAGGGTTTCTCCCGCCGTGAGATCAAGCGCTAAGTTCTGCGTCATCCAACAGTTCTGATCCGCAAGCTTTGCCACCCAGTACTGTTTCCCGTCGCGGATGTCTATGAGGCGCTTGGTAATCTCACTACCTACACTAATCTCTCCGGTCTTCGTACATATGTCATTTGTCATATCCTGCATATAGACTAGTTGTAGTAAACTGGTCACGTCCAAGGGATTCGCTATCACGGAGACCGTGATAGTGTTGGTATATTGTCCGGCGGGAAGGTTGGTATCCACCTTCGTCCCAAGACCAAGATACAGCTCTTCCTTCCCGCCGGAGGAAGAGGGAGCATAGAGCGGAGAAGTCTTCTCTTCCCCCAGAGCCACGCCTTGGTACATACTTTTCTTACTACCCGGAGTAGTACCCACGCTCACTCCCCATGTGTTGTTAGAAAAGCCTTCTCCTGTCTTACTGCCTTCAATGGCGGTAATCTCTTGCGTTAGCTTCTCGTTCACATTCATCAGTGTATTACTATCCTTAGCATTAGCATACACACTGTAGCCATTGGGACTATTGGTGGCAATAGTTAGTCTCCCGCTTCCCGCCTCAAACACGCCCTCGCCGGTGGGGATAATATCGACACTCACTTGATCATCCAGTGCCACCGCCAGCATCGGTTGCACCTTGGCGGAAGCTAGAATCTCCCCACCGGCGGTGGCTTGACTCTCTCCGGGAGCTAGCGGCAGGAGCAAGCCTAACATCACAAGACCGAGCGTACCGATGCAGGTGTAGGGGAGAGCTACACGGACGTGGGTTTTGTTTATAGTTATCTTCTTTTGCTTTCTTGTCATAGAATATGACCCTCCAAATGGTTATATGTTTTGTTTGGTGTGTTTTTTACTATCAAAAACTATTACCCTCCAGGAATACACTCTAGCGTAGAGAAGAAGGAAGATTAGTCTTTGATACTGGGCGGTGAAAGCTTAGCACAAAAAGCGACACCGCAAGGTGTCTTACTTCCATGAGCAACCTGTACTAATTTTGAAAACTAGAACCGTTTACTTTTGCGATGCCGCTTAGAAGATTCTAGGATTTCAAAAATACAGGTATTCGATAAAATACTATCAAAAACTTGTTGCTATAAAAGTAAGACAACTCTATTATAGCACAAGCGTGAAAAAATGGGGGAATTTGGGGAAAAGAGAGGGTTTACGGTGGGACAGGGGTGTGGTATAATGTAGATATTGGGCTGAGCGAAAGCTCTTGGTCCACCTATCGGCGGGGCAGGACCCCGCTTTTTGGAGTAAATCAGAAGTGGCGAAAGGGTTAAGTATCTTTATTGACGTCCTGTCGAGGATAGTGAATATATAGAAAACTTGTTTTCTATATTGAGCGACGCAGACAGTCAAGGACGGAGTCCGAAGCGGGGATTTTGGTGAATATGAGCCACATTCACCATATTACATTATCGGTTTAGTTATTCATGAACAGGCTAATGATATTTCTCAATCAGTCCGTACCTTTGACCGGTATTTGCAGGAATTAGATTTTCGCGACGAGTTTGTCCATATTGGGCCATTGATTCGAAAAGAGGGTAGTTAAAAAACTTGATGATACAAGAGCGTATGCGCATATTGCGCAGGATGGTGGCATTCGTGTCGCAGGTTAATTTTACGTACAAAGCGATAGTGGTGGAGAAAAGACACATTGCGGGTTACGCTGATTTATACGAGAAGCTGGCGCGTCAACTTTCGGACTTTATTAAGCAATATCTGCCCTATTTCTATTCATTCGATAAGGTAAAAATCTATTACGATAACGGACAGGCTGAAATAATGAAAATTATTATTTCAGTGTTCTCAACTTTATTTAATAATACGGAGTTTAGAAAAGCAGCGCAGAAAGATTATAACCTCGGCTATGCTCTGACGACCAGTGTAGTCGTCTGGGAAGACGCGTAAAGTCGGGCTTGCTAGTCGCCTGCTCAAAATTGTCGATCGAAAAGTCCTCTGGTGAAAGCTAGGGGATTTTTTATGGAAAATGAGAAAAGGGTTGTAGGGGTGGGGAAAGTGTGCTATAATTCGGGATATATGATTACAAGAGAGAAAAAAGCTGAGGCGATGAGCAAGCTAGCTCGGAGCAAGGAAGATGTGGGTTCGCCAGAGGTGCAGGTGTCGATTTTGACGGCTCGGATCAAGGAAGTGACGGAGCATGTCAAGGAGAATAAGCACGATTATATGGCAAAGCGGGGACTGATGCAGATGGTCGGTCAGCGCAAGAAATTGCTGAAATATCTGGAGCGAACGAACTTCGACCTGTACAAGAAAACGATTGCGGAGCTGGGTCTGCGGAAGTAGGCAAGTGAAGCGAGAACTCCTTCGAGAAGAGGGAGTTTTTTGATGGGCGGGGGAATGTGGGGGAGACGGTAGGATTTGGAGGGGGAAGTTGGACGTCGGGATTTGGACTGAGGGGTGGGGAATAAAAAGGGGCTCTCCAGGGAGGGAGAACCCTTTAACGAATATGCAATTCGGCTGGATTGGTTGGGGAAAGCCAACCAAGGGGGAGTACCAGCTGAACTGCGGGGAGTATTGCATGTTATGTACGACCAGACCTAATATAACGGGTCGGGCGCGAAGAAATCGGGAGCTTCTGCACTGCGCGTCTTCCAGACTGAATTGAGATAGCACTGGATGAGTCGGACGCAGGTGTCAGTGAACTGTTCCAATAAGTCTCCGGTTTCCTGAGGCGTGAGTAAGCGCCAGTACACGGAATGGATCGAACCATCGCTGGACTTCTGCTTAGTCACGCGATCAGCGCGGGAATCACTCGAGTGGCAGATGGTATAGCCACTGGGGAAACTCGCACTGGGCAAGAGGTCGATGACGAGCTGCGTCGAACCGTCGGCGTTATTCACATAACGCGGCTGGTAATAGACGCAGAACGAGGGCGTCGTCTTGGGACGCTTCGGCGACTTGCCATGATTAAACTTCTTGATAAAAGCGCTGTGCTTGTCATATCCGGGCTCAAGATAGATGTGCTTCAAGATATGACAGATGCGAACAATCGATGATTGTTCGAGCGTTTCGCGAGATACCACTGGCAGATTCGTGATCACAATGGCATAATGTTGGCCAAGATCGATTTCGCCCGCTCGAAGAGTGGTGGCGACGGCGGTGGCCAGGGGTTTCGCTGCCGGACAATCACCCGGCTTCATATATGAAGCTTCAACAGGTCCTGTTGAAGCGGGGATGGTTAGCAGGTTGCGGGAATGCGCCGTCGAATTGGCGTCTTTTTCGGTTGTTTTCATGTCAATTCTCCTTTCAAGGTTCTAAGCACGTCAAAAATTGCCTGACGGAGGCTCATATTTCTATTGTATCACAGGTGATGATAAAAGTCAACTTTTTTGGCGAAAAATAGGACGGAGAACAAGATAAGGCGGGAATTTTGGCCGGAGAAACGGGGTGGAGTGTGGTATAATAGGGGTGAGGGGAGGGGAATACATTATATATTTAAGAATTGGGAAGACGGCAGATAATGAATGTGTTGTTAGCTATGGCCTGAGCGCTTGTCGGTTGTTTCTGCGTTAGAGAGTCCAGTGCTCACTCGTCGTATGTCGAATACGACTCGTTCCGCGCTTCCTCTCAGCCTTGAACCAACCTGACAATCATCTCAGGGTTCATTATCTGAGGTTTTCCCGAGAAAGGACAAAATGGAGATCATTAATCCGCATGGGAAACAAACTTTGAGTGTGGAGACGGAATTTTGTGGGCGGAAGTTGACGCTGGAAGTGAATCGAGTGGGATTTCGGTCAACGGCGAGCGTCTTGGTGACGTATGGGGATACGGTGGTTCTCGGCTCGGTGGTGGTGGGGAAACAGCCGGTGGTGCAGGATTTCTTCCCGCTGAGCGTGGATTATGAAGAGAAATTCTATGCGGCGGGGAAGATTTCTGGCTCGAAATTCATTAAACGCGAGGGGAAACCGGCGGACGAGGCGGTCTTGGTCGGGAGATTGATAGATCGGCCGATTCGCCCGCTGTTCCCGAAGGGCTATCGTCAGCAAGTGCAAGTCGTCACGACGGTACTGTCGATGGATCCGAGATTCCGGCCGGATATAGTGGCGATGATCGCGGCGTCGAGTGCTTTGATGCTGTCGGGGACGCCGTTTGATGGGCCGATCGCGGGGGTGAGAATTGGACGGATTGGCGGGGAATTTAAGGCGTTTTTGACGCCGGAAGAGCGCGAGCAGAGTATCCTCGATCTTGTGGTGGCGTGTAAAGACGGGAAAGTGATGATGGTCGAGGCGGGGGCGAATGAAGTGCCGGAGGCGATGATCATCGAGGCGATGCACTGGGCGGTGAAGGCGGTGCAGCCAGTACTGGATTTGCAGCGGGAATTAGTGGAAAAAGTACAGCCGGAAGAACAGGAATATGAGCTGGTCTTGCCGGACGAGGGGATCCAGGAGAAAGTTGAGGCGTGGTATAAGGCGCACGCGGGAGATCAAGTGCGGGGGAATGTGATTGAGCGGCAGAACGTGATCGCGGCGCTGAAAGACGAAATGCATGCGGAATTCGCGGTGGAACTAGGCGAGGGGGAGACCGAGGAAGAGAAGATCGCGGATTATGAAGAACGGATGAAGGGGGAATATGACCAGGCGTTCGATCTGGCGGTGCATCATGAAGTGCGGCGGGGAATCATCGAGGATGGTGAGCGACCGGACGGGCGGAAGCTGGATGAAGTGCGACCGCTGTCTTCGCAAGTGGGGATCTTGCCGCGGACGCACGGGTCGTCGCTCTTCACGCGGGGTTTGACACAGGCGATGAATATCGTGACGTTGGCGCCGCTGAGTTTCGCGCAGGTGGTGGATACGATGGAAGTGACTGATGGTAAGCGACGGTATATGCATCATTATAATGCGCCGAGTTATACGGTGGGTGAGCCGGGACGGATGGGTTCGCCAGGACGCCGTGAAATCGGGCACGGTTATCTCGCGGAACGGGCACTGCTGCCGATGTTGCCGAGCGAAGAGGATTTCCCGTATGCAATTCGCAGCGTGACGGAGATCATGTCGCAGAACGGGTCGACCTCGATGGCGGCGACGTGTTCGAGCTGTATGGCGCTGATGGACGCGGGGGTGCCGATCAAGCGGCCGGTGAGCGGTGTGGCGATGGGGCTGATGATGAATGTGCCGGCGGGGGAGGAAATTACGGCGGATGACGTCGATAAGGCTTATGTCTTAACAGATTTGATGGACGCGGAGGATTTCGCGGGGGACATGGACTTCAAGGTGACGGGGACGACGGAAGGTATCACGGCCTTGCAGATGGATATGAAGGTGCATGGTTTGCCGGTGGATATTCTCGAGAGGGCGATCGAACAGTCGCACGCGGGGCGGATGCGCATCCTGGAGCATATGTTGAGCGTGATCGCGGAGCCGCGGAAAGAGATTTCGGAATATGCGCCGCGGATTGAGAAGATTATGGTCGATCCGGAGAAGATTGGTGCGATTATTGGTAAGGGCGGGGAAATGATCAATAAGATTACCGGTGAGACGGGGGCGATGGTGGACATCGAAGATTCGGGGCTGGTGACCGTGGCCGGCGAAGTCGAGGCGATCGAGAAGGCGGTGGAATGGATCAAGAGCCTAGTCGAGGAGCCGGAAGTGGGGAAAATTTATGAAGGTACGGTGGCGACGATCAAAGATTTCGGGGCGTTCGTGACGATTTTGCCGGGGGTGGACGGGATGCTCCACGTCTCACAGATTAGTGATAAGCGGATCGCGAATGTGGGGGATGTCCTGAAGGTGGGGCAAAAAGTGCGAGTGAAGCTGGTGGCGATCGATGAGCGGGGGAGGTTGAGTTTGACGATGAGGGGGGTGGAGCAGTAGGATATAATAATTAATTACTATATCTAAGCTGATTACTATTTCTCCCTTCTCCTCGAGAGAACCGCTTGCGCGCCCGTCCACACGGGGCGCGCGCTCTGCGCTGCGCGTGTGCTCGCGCTTTTATTCTCTCTCACAGAAGGAGAAATAGTAATCCAATCAGAGATAGTCATTATCATTCTTTATCTTCTTCATAATATCACAATGCAATCGTTTCCGACGCTGCAACGCAGCCGGTGCAATCAAACCAATACTGCATACAAGTATTGTCTTTTACCTCACTATACTATGTGCGGAGCGGGTATGTGGATGTATATCTTGGTACTTTGAGGGCTACTGGTATTGACGGTAGTGGTTGGTCTGGGACAAGTCATTCGGACGTTCGGTACGCTTATGCTTTTCATCTTGGTTTCTCGGATGTTTATCCATCCGGTAGTAGTAATAGCTATGCTGCTTTGCCCGTCCAGAACTTTATACACATAACCTTTACCTCACTATATCTATGTGCGGAGCGGGAATACGCATCTGGGTGAAGGGATTTTGAGCCAGGTGGGTATGGTGGGATTTGGGTGGGCGAGGATTGCTACAGGCGACGTGAAAGCGCATGAGCTTTATTTCGATGCGACAGGTGTTAGTGGTATGGATGCAAGTAGGCGTTCGGCTGCTTTTCGCGTCCGCGGGCAACTTGGGGTGCGACGCAAGGTTTGGCGCGAGGTTGGATTTGGGGCGGCGGGGAAAGCAGCGTAGCGGTTGTTGGCATTAGATGGGGTGGATTCGGACGAATAGAGGCCGAGAAAATAAGCATAACTGAGATTAGTGTGGGCGAGGCGAGACCAGGTTTGCGAGGTGGCGCCGATTTGCCAAAGAGTGCCGTAATAGAAATTGATACTTCCGCTTCGCACATAGTATAGGAGGGGAGAGGGAAGGTGGGGTTTAGGATTGGGGGAATTGGATTGCGGGATTGGGGGATTTTGGAATTGGGAACTTGTGGAATTTTGGGATAAAACCCTTGTGTTTAGGCGGGAGGTGGGGTATAATGGGGTTGTCCAGTCAAAGTAGCCAGTTTTTGGTAGCATATTATTACAATATACCTATTCTAGGATTGAAGCGGATTTATCACGCTTAAGCGGCATCGCATAAGTAATCTGGTAAATCCTTTTGCCTAGAATAGGTTACTGAGGCTGGACACCTTGCGGTGTCGCTTTTCGTTTGGGGCAAGGGCGAGTTCGGACGAGGGAATGGTCCTGAGGTAGAAGAACGAGCCTGCAGCTGACCGGCGAGACGATGAATGGCTGATATATGCGACCTTTTGGCTGAGTCGTCAAGAGGCGACACGTGAGGTGTTAGGTAAAAGTCAAAGATGAGCGTTGGGCGAGTTTTTGATGGAAAAATGGAGGCACAAGCGTGAAAAAACAAAAGCATTATCAGGGAGAACGGCGGAGCGGGCAGGCGATGGGGAAGGAGAAATGGGGGCGATATGCAGGGGGAGTGGGCGCAGGGATTTTGGGAATAGTGGGGATAGCGATGGCGTGTCCGGTGAATTTCCGGGCGGTAGATGCGCTCGACAACACCAATCGAACGGTCTCGGCGCGGATAGCGATGGACATGACGGCGAGCCTGGCGGTGAGCTTGGACGATGCGGAAGTTTTGATCGCGCCGAAAGCGGCGGGGGAATTTGCGATGAGTCAGACGAAATTAAACATTAGTACGAATAATCCGGAGGGATATGCGGTTTATCTGAAAACAGCGGACGGGAAGAACACGCTGAATAGTGCGCAGGAAAATATCAAGCCGGGGCGGGTGGATTCGATCGCGACGGAGATGGCGGGGAAGGATTTCGCGGGGAATACGTGGGGATTTGCGCTGACGACGGATGAAATGTCGGCAGAGACGACCTTCCGGCCGGTGTCGGGGACGGGGGAGGTGCCAGTGGAGAATGTGGCGACGATGCCGAATGGCGGGAAGGAAATTTATAATCTGGGATTCGGGGCGCATACTGACCTGAGTTTGCCGGCGGGGCGGTATGCGAATGAGGTGATGGTGTCGGTGATCGCGAATCCGGCGACGATTACGAATCTGATGAATGTGGTATATATGCAGGATATGACGGCGGCGATATGTGAAAATACCGGCGAAATCACGCCGGGGAAAGAGGTGACGAAGAGGCTGGTCGATGTGCGCGACGGGAAGCGATATTGGGTGGCAAAGCTGGCGGACGGGAACTGCTGGATGACGCAAAATTTGGACTATGATCTGAAGACGGGGGAAGTATTGAATAGCTCGACGACGGATGTGGCGAGTGAGTGGACGGTGACGGAGGAGACGGAGCGGGGAATCCCGGCGAAATCGGATCAAGATTTCAAATGGACGAAAAGTTGGGATTTGGGTGAGATTGTAGCGAAGGTGCCGAGTGGACGTACGACTTGTGTATCGGAACTGCCGAAAGACTTGGAGGATCAAGGGTACACGAAACCGGACGGGATAGTATCGGCGTGGTACGGGCAGACTTTGACCGGGCAATGTCCGGAGGATTATATGGAGACGGCGGGGATGAATGATGAATTCGAATCGACGCTGGAGAGTGCGTTGAGCGCAGACGGGGCGAGCTACGACGCGCATTATCTGATCGGGAATTATTATTCTTGGGGTGCGGCGACAGCGGGAAGCGGAACGGCGACGGATGCAACGAATACGGAGGCAGGCTTCACCGACGCGAGTGCCTTGCAAGATGCGGCGAGTTCGATTTGTCCGAAAGGCTGGAAACTGCCGACTGCGGGAGATCAGATACAGACGGTCGGAGGCGTGACGACGTCTTGGCCATTTGCGCGGGAAGATAGCTTCTATAATCTCTTGCGGGCGTATGGCTATCCGGACACGGGGAGCAATACCAATGCGACGAACGGCTGGGTGAATGGCGGTTCGAATGAGTCGAAGACGGATCTCGCGGGTGGAAGTCGGGTGCGAGTCGATTATAAACCGGTTTATATTACGCGGAGCGGGTCGATACGTCCCGGTGCTGGAGCATTGACTGGTGCGGCGTCGAATGGTTTTACATGGTCAAGTACGGCGTATGCGGGATCGGATCGTTATTCAGACTATTTTAATGTGAATTTATGGGCGGTTTTGCCGTCGAGTCATTATAGTCGGGCGTTTGGGTATCCGATGAGGTGTGTGGTAAGATAAGGTTTTAGTTTAATCTTTTCTTTAGATTTAGCCATCCACCTAACCGTAATTTCCGATTGACTCGCATGGAACCCTGGGCTTTATCTAAGTTGTTTTGAATTGACTCGCATGGAAATAGGATTCTAGTCATTTGTAGTAATACAGTGAGCTCATAGATTCTTATAGTCAAATCAAAACAACTTAGATAAAAACCCTTGTATCTCTGTACTTAATCAAAAGTAAACTCTAAGAGTAAAAGGTCCACACAAACAATGAGGAAATTACGGTTAGGTAGGAAGGCTAAGAAACGAGGAAGAGAGATTAAGTAAGGGTATCGTTGCGTTATGATTCGAATCAGCATAGCTAACTTCTCATAGTTAAATGGAAACTAAGTATAGCTAGGATACTATGCAATGAGGTAGCAGCAGTTATATCGTTTCCGAGGCTGCAAACCGACAGGGAAAGCAAGATAACGACTATTGCTGTTGGAGGGGCGGAGGTCTGTGGCATAGAAGCCGAGATAGTAAGCATTGGCGACTCCTAGGCGTGACAAACTCGACCAGGTATATCCATTGGCGCCAGCATCCCAGAAGGCTTGATTACTAGCCAGATCTATATACCCGCTCCGCACATAGTATGGCAGGGTGGAGGAAATATTCAAGCCAAAATAGAAAAACGTCGTTTCTGCGTGAATAAGGACATCATAAAGCATAGCCTTTACTTCACTATACTATGTGCGGAGCGGATATGCATATCCATATTATGGAACTTTGAGATTTGCTGGTAGTGAAGCTGACGATTGGTCTCGGTTCTCAGGCTCGAATGTTAAGGATGCTTATTATCTAGCTATATCTAGTTTGTATGTCTATCCTTTAAACGGTTTTGATCGCTATACTGCTTTTCACGTTCGTAGCAATTTCATACAATTATAGTCTTTACCTCACTATAACTATGTGCGGAGCGGATATACCTACTTGATCGCAGGAGCTTTGCGTCATATTGGGAGTTCGGGATTTGTAAAATCGTGCACGGCTTTAAATACCACCAAGATGGACTATGCGTTGTTCTTTAATCAATCGGGTACGGCTCCGTTCTCTGATATTACAACTCGGGCGGATGCTTTCCGCGTTCGGTGCGGAGCGGGAGGATAAACCCTCTGCCGTTATCCACCGAGTGAAAATTACCTTTAGCGAAAGCCAAAGGTAATCTACGAAACAATTATGGTACTATTCTAACGAATTCTGTAAAATGTGTCAAGGGTTGGTTGCTCCGATTAGAGGGATCGGTTTTTGAGGTGCAATGGACGGGCAAAGCAGCGTTGCGACTGACGATGTCTGAAGGGAGTACTTCTGATTGATTGAAAAAGAGGAGGAAGCCACTGCGAGATGCAGAGCGTGAAACACGAGGCCAGTAGTAGCCGCTAACACCGGCGTTCCAGATAGATGTATAATCTAAACGAACAAAACCGCTCCGCACATAGTATAGTGAAGTAGAGATAATGAATGATTGGTTATATCTCAGTGTATTACTATTTCTCCCTTCTGCTTGAGAGACCCACTCCAGCGCCTGTCTTCACAGGGCTGTCGTTCTGCTCGGTGAGCTTCACCTCGCTTTTAGTCTCTCTCACAGAAGGAGAAATAGTAATACACATATATACAGTCATTATCATTCTCTTCCTTCAATATATTGAAGTGCGATCGTTTCCGATGCTGCAACGGACGGGGAAAGCAATATACCGATAGTAGTTAAGTGAGGAACTGATACTTGAGCTACCAAAGTCTAGGTAGTAAGCGTGCCAAGCATCTGAATGGCTCGCTCTAGACCATTCGTAGCCACTGATACCAACAAATCTCAAAGCCCCATAGCTTGCATAAATGACCCCGCTCCGCACATAGTATGATGGGGTGAAGATCATGTTTGCATTGATTATTACCGGCGGGTAAAGCAAGGTAGCGATTGTCGTCAACCAAAGGATAGACGACTGAGCTATTGAAGTAGAGGTTATAGACGTATGTGATTTCTGGAAGTGACAAACGTGACCAATTGCGACCATGGATGCCAGCATTTCTTGAAGCGCCATAGCCCACATGCACATTTCCGCTCCGCACATAGTATATGTAGGGTAAGGGCAATGATAATATGGAGCATTGGTATTTTTGATTGATGGAATTTTGGTTAATAAAGCTCTAAATTTGGAAAATTAACAGAGAGAAAATTAGCTTGAACTTGTAAAGCCATTACAAGTTGGAATACTAAATAATGGATAATAACATAGACATCTAACCCACTATACTATGTGCGGAGCGGGTATGTAGATATATTTCATAACGCTTTCGCGAATGTGGGTTCGGCGGGTTATGCTTGGATATGGGAGTCAACCTCGGGAAAGGGAAGGGCGTATAACTTGGCGATTTATGGTTCAGGGGTCAATGTTGCGGATGTTAGTGGTTTCGCGATTGCTTTTCCGGACGGTGGGGCGTGGGAAGGGGAGAGGTTTGGAGGAATGAGGAGTTCATAGTATAATACAAGGAATGGCTCGGTAGCTCAATGGATAGAGCAGCTCCGTCCTAAGGAGAAGGTTGCGCGTTCGACTCGCGCCCGGGCTACCAATAGCCCTATACGAAAACGTTTGTGAAACAAACTGTTTTCGTCTGTTCTCCTAGCGGAGAACGGGGCGAGTCTCTGGATCCTTGAGGATAACGACTCGCGCCCGGGCTACCAATAGCCCTATACGAAAACAGTTTGGCGATTGGGATTTGATGGATTTGAGGGGGAATGATTAAAATTGCAGAAGGAGGGGTAATAGCGTATTGAAATTAGTAGGCGAGGCAACGGACGGAGAAAGCATCGTGCCGATTACCTAATGCGATTGAAGGATTTGTGTGGCTCGAATCTTGGATATAGAAAAACCTAGCGCTCGTGTCCCCTACGGCTATATTAGACCAAGCATAGCTACGTGTACCAGCAAATCCTAGTAGTTTGTCCACTAAGATTGACCCGCTCCGCACATAGTATGGTAGGGTTGAGGGAATGATTACAACGGACAGGGAAAGCAGTTGAATGCCGATTGCCATTAGAGGGGTGTACTGTTGTATCGCCAAAGTCGAAATAAAAGGCAATTTTTACGTCTGAGCTTTGTCTGCTTGTCCAACTGGTACCGATGATACCTAGATCCTTGAAGTGGCCAGTTTGAGGGTTAATACTCCCGCTCCGCACATAGTATAAGTAGGGTCGAGATAATGATAATACTATCTTCTGTGGGGCTAAAAAGCAGCTAAAATTCTTTAATAAAGCTTAAAATTTGGAAAATTAACAGAGAAAAAATACGTTTGAACTTGTAAAGGCTTTACAAGTTGGACGGGAAAAGCAGGGTAGCGACTAGTGGCGTTCGAGGGAGCGACTTCCGAACCACTGAAGAAGAGATAGTATGAATATGCAGCATCTGGATGCGATATCTGCGACCAGACTCGACCATCACTACCGATCCATCGTAAAGTGCCGCTGCTTGGATAGATATATCCGCTCCGCACATAGTATAGTGGAGAAGAGGTGATGATATAGAGAAACTTAGGAAGGGTGTTTACGAGAGGGTGGTTTGTCTCCGCAGCAGAGAATGACCGCAACCGGGATAGCGAGGATGAGAATAACGAGGATTGAAAATAGCTGTAGGCTGTAGAAGATAATTTGCAAGGGCATAACGAGCAGAACATTAAGAAAGATGGCGTAGATTGCGAGGCGGCGTTGGATACGAGTTTTAGCGTGGATGGCGGCAATGATGGAGATGATAACGGAAATGAGTTGGAGGAAGCCATATCGATAGAAATAGAAAAATGTATAGAAACTGGCGGCGGAGGAGGTAATATCGCTTAAGACTAGGTCGGAAAATATGGCGATGGCGAGTATGACAATGATGAAATAAGAAATAGTCAGAAGAACGGTAGTTGTGGATGATTCTTGGGTCGTTTGGCTTGAGGCGGGTTGAGGGGAAGAGTGAGGCTTGGCGGCGCTTATGGGCTTTGAGCTTGTCATAATATGTTTATTTTAACATGTGTGATGAAATATATAATATTATCTTTATAATAGTGCGCGGCATAATGCTTTTCCGGACGGTGGGGTGGAGAGGGGAAATTTGGGAAAGTGGAAAAAGTTGTGTATAATGGGATATATGGCAAAACGGAGGTCAGCCCCGAAGAAGGCAACGAAAAAAGGCAAAAGCGCGCGCAGTACGAAGGCGCGGGCGAAGGAAGTGACGACGCCGGAGCATGAATTGCCGGGGGGATTTTGGCGGCAGGTGATGGCAGTTTTGATGCTGGTAGTGGCGGTGGTTTTGATTTTTGGGTGGTCGGGGGAAGGCGGGCCAGTGTTAGACGCGGCGGACGGCGTACTCACGACCGTGATCGGCTATGCGAAATATACTTTTCCGGTGCTCTTGGTCTGGCTGGCAGTGCAAATTTTCCGGAGTGATACGAATCGGCTGCCGATCGTGATGTGGGTGGCGTCGATTTTGATGGTGATTTGGGTCTCGGGAATGGTGGATGGTCTGCCGCCACATGACGGTGAGCCGGCCGGAGGAATGGTGGGCGATTGGCTGAACGGGATTGTGACGGGAATTCTCGATCAGAGTGTGGCTTTCATAATTTATATAGTGCTGATTTTTGTGACGGCGATGTTTATCTTGCAGACGAATCCGGCGACGGTGTTCCGGGCGATCGGTAAAGCCTTCCGCACGGGTGAAAAAGAAGATCAGAAAAATGCGCAACTGGCGGAAAAAGCCGAGAAGGTGGAGATGGAGCTGCCGAAGGCGCGGGGTCAACGCGGCGCGGAGAAGAACGACGGTGGACTGAAGGTGAATCTGGGAATGGCGGACGAAGAGGAAAGTCCGAAAGAGGAAGCGCAGGAGCCGGCGAAGCGGGGACTGTTTGGTAAGAAGCTAGGCAAAAAAGCAGCGCACGAGGGGCTGGTGCCGGGTAAGGCAGGTGCACTGGCGGGTGCGGGAGCGATGACAGCGAAAGCAGCGGGGAAAGGTGAGAAGAGCAATAAAGACTCGGGCGAGCCGCGGGCATTGGTGTCAGTGGATGATGCGGAGTGGAAGATGCCGCCGTATGCGATCTTGAGTAATGAACAGACGAAGGCGAACCCAGGGAATTATAAGGAAAATGCGGAAATTATCAAGTCAACTCTGGCGGACTTTGGAATTAACGTCGAGATGGACGGGGTGAATGTCGGGCCGCGGATTACGCAATATACGATGCGGCCGCCGTCAGGGGTGAGCCTGACGAAGATTACGTCGCACGATAAAGAGTTGGCGCTGAACTTGGCGGTCGAGGGGCAGATTAGGATCGAGGCGCCGATCCCGGGGACGAGATTGGTGGGGGTCGAGGTGCCGAATTTGCGAGCGGCGAGCGTGGGGCTGCGAAGTATTCTCGAGAGTAAAGAATGGATGAATGCGAAAGCGCCGCTGTCGTTCGTGGCGGGGAAGGATATTTCTGGGCGGCCAGTGGTGGCGGATCTGGCGAAAATGCCGCACCTCTTAGTCGCGGGTACGACTGGTTCGGGTAAATCGGTGATGTCGAATACGCTGATTTTGTCGCTGTTATACCGGAATTCGCCGAGCGATCTGAAGATGATTATGATTGACCCGAAGCAGGTGGAAATGTCGCAGTATGAGGATATTCCACATCTCTTGACGCCGATTATTACGTCGGTGGAGAAGTCGATGTCGGCGATGAAATGGGCGGTGAACGAGATGGAACGGCGATATAGCTTGATGGCGAAGGAGAAAGTGAAAAAAATCGATGACTATAATGCGAAGATGGCGAAAGGCGGGAAAGTTGCGATTAAGGATGCGGACGGGAACGAGCAGGAGCATGACGGCGGGAAGATGCCGTTCATCGTGATTATCGTCGATGAGATGGCGGATTTGATGATGCAGGCGGGGAAGGATCTCGAAGCGCTGATTGTGCGGATTGCGCAGAAGGGGCGCGCGGCGGGAATTCATCTCGTGCTGGCGACGCAGAGTCCGAAGGTGCAGGTGATTACGGGGCTGATTAAGAGTAATGTGCCGGCGCGAATTACGTTCAAGGTGACGAATTTCACGGAGTCGAGCGTGGCGCTGGGGATGAGCGGGGCGGAGAAACTGCTGGGGATGGGCGACATGATTATGTTGACGACGGAGATGGCGGGACGACCGCGGCGGATTCAGAGCGCTTTCGTCGATGATGCGGAAATTCTCGGCGTGACGGATTTCTTGCGCGAGCAGCGGCCGCCGGATTATAACGATGACGTCGTGGCGCAGCCGGTGCAGATCAAAGGCATGGGGCCGGCCGGGGGAGGAGCGATTGGCGATCTCGGGCGGAGGTACGATCCGAATGATGCCGTGGTGCGGCGGGCGATTGAGATTACGCTGAAACAGGGGAAATTCTCGACGGCTTCGTTGCAGACTTGGCTGGGCAAGGGACATGGATTCGTCTCGGGACTAGCGATTTGGCTGGAGGAAATCGGAGTGATCGGGCCGGCGAATGGGCATAAACCGAGGGAAGTTTTGATTTCGACGATGGAAGAGTTTGAGGAGTTGGCGAATGGGGGCGGAGGGGAGTAGAACGTGAAAGGTGAGGGTGCTCCTGGGGTACAAAAGGATCATTCTGGAGGGCTTGATTGGTCGATTCTAGAGAAGGATCGGGAAGAAGATGAGTTTCGGGCGAAACTTTTGGCGGCGGATTTGTTCTTGGATGAGGGTGATGGCCGTTTAGAACAATCAATATCTCGGTTTGAACGGGAGGGGGTTGCCGAAAAGCCAAGTACGATACGGAGGCTGGGGAGAGTAGCTCTTGATGCTATGGGTATACGTAGTGAGAGGGTTGAGGAGAGAAGAAGACGTGAAGCGATGCCGGAGGCTTTGAGACTTTATAGACAGCGTAGGGCAGAGAGAGATAAGGTTGTAGAGGATGCCATGCAGGAGGCGTATGATGAACAGTCAGGCTTCAATGCGATGGTGAAGGATATTGGTGAATCGTTGGAGCAATATGCAGATGTTGTGGCAGAAAGCGAGAGGAATACAAATGAGAAGTGGCTTGAGGATTTTATAGATGCTAGGATGCGCGAAAGCGAGTTCAAAAATAAATGTCGTATAGAGACGGAACGGGCGCAGGAGATTCTTGAGAAAGATTTGAATGGACGATTGACGAAGGTGGAGGATTTGGATATAAAAGCAGAAGTTGGTGGGCAAGGGGTGACAAAATCTGAGGCAGATTATAGAGGTGAACCGATTACGATATATAATATAGAGGGCGCACCGCTAGCGATATTGACAACTTCGATTTCGTATAAAGATACGGCGGATAAGGCGCTTGGTGGTTTTGCTATTGGGTCGGGGATGATGCGTAGATTGGAGGCTCAACCAGCATTTTGGTTAGATAATGAGCAACGAGTGGAGGAAGAAAATGAGAAATTGCCAAGTAATTATCAACGTGGCAATACGATTTCTTGTTCATATACGGATGTGAATAAAAATCCAGACAAACGTCTGGGTACAGCGCGTGATAAACGGTTGAGTCAGAGGAATGAGCCATATATTGTTTATGGTTGGGATCATGTCGAGGGTGGTTCGTTGATTAATGTTGGAATAGGTGATTTGTCGACGCCTCAGATGGTGGGGCGTGGTTGGGTTGGCCTTAGCAAGTATGGTTTGAATATATGGGATAAGTTGGAGGATGATCCTAGGCCGGGGGGTTATAATGAGGTGGTTTTGCGGCGTTTTAGGGAAAATGGAGAAGCGAGGCCGCCAGATTATCTTGTGATTGAAAATGGTGATATTAGCGATGACATTAAGCGTCATGCCGCGGCGTTTCGCGTGCCGATTATCAATGTAGAGCGAAAATACTATCCAGATTGGGATGAGGATTGATAGTTTTAAAATTCGACTATTTTAGAAATGAAGCGTTTTTTCATCTTTCATCACACTTGTGCTAGTATATTTTGCTGAATATGCTATATACTACATCTCAGAGTAGTAGAACCACCAAAAAGACATCAACTTTAACAATATGGAGAAAGGAGCGATATGAAGATTGTGGTCCGTATCGGATGGCTGTATGTATCAGTCAAAATTACCCTAGGCAAGTCCTAAGGTAATTCACAATTAAAGTATCCCTATTCTATCATTCTTGCTCGAAGCATGTCAAGGTTCTGCTGCTCGAAAAGAGACTAATGAAGTACAAGGTATTGTATGATATTAAACATTACTTATATCCTACCATACTATGTGCGGAGCGGGTATGTCGGTCTAAATAGCACGAGTGCATTACGACATGCTGGTCCTATCGCACAAATTTGGTCAAAATTGGCCCGCGAGGCGACTGGTGCTTATACACCCGGATTCGATGCCACTGTGGCCATCCCTCTAAACTGGTACTCCCGATATACTGCTTTACTCGTCCGTGGGGTGAGATTGCAAAGATACTTGGAAAAATTATTTTTAGTAAAACTTATGGTATAATGGAAGTGTCCTACTATTTGAATAACCAGTTTTTTGGTATGTAATGCCATTGTCAATTTCAGCGCTGCAGCTGGGCGACATCGCATAAGTAATCAGCGTATGGAATATGATGATGGTTATGAATGGTAGTAGGACACCTTGCGGTGTCGCTTTTTGTGCTAAGTCTCACACGACACCCGCAAAAAGAATCAGAAAGCCTGCATCCCTCCTCCACCCGAACGAGAGTGAGGGGGGGAGGAGCTTAGCTTTTTGATCTCT
>CAZGXB010000010.1:0-24329 GCA_964529615.1 uncultured Candidatus Saccharibacteria bacterium | reverse complement strand
GAAGTACTCCGAGCTCCAAAACGCTTATGAGTTGCACTTAGTTGACGAATTGACCATCAAAATCGAGCGTGAGCGAGCAAATAAAGATGGAGGCTTTAATCCAGCTTAATATTCTAAATCGAGGTTTTACCAACCATGGGACAGAAAGTGCTACAATTGACACGCGCAACGATTCGCCAAATTATCGAGCCAGTATTATCAATAAGCTTACTATTGATGGTAACGAAGCTGTAATCGCACCCAACCCAGGTGGCGAGTTATCTCTGGCTGAGTATATTAATAGTGTTGCCGAAAATTACGATGATATGGCCAATGAGGCTATAGCCGACTTCAAAGAGTTTGCAAAAAAAATTTGAAAAGGTTGCAGACACTTACTTCCACTCAAAGAATCCAATCAAGAGTTTGCTGGCTGGACGTAAATATGATAAAATGCGTGTTCAATATAACTCACATTTACAGGAACTAGAAACAGTCAATTTGTATAGATCTGCGGCCGACGTTTTACAACGACGACTGGAACGCCAAAATCAAAAATCATAGTCACCTTCTGCGTTTTATGGTATAATTTGCCTATGGATAGATACGACCCGCTGCAAATCGAGCAAAAATGGCAAAAAATCTGGGAAGAAACTGAGGCTTTCAAGACCGGACCAATCGACTCTGGCCAGCCGAAAAAATACCTCGCCGAAATGTTCCCCTACCCCTCCGGCGCGGGTCTGCATGTCGGGCATGTGCGTAATTTCACCATCATTGATGTCCTCACGCGCTTCTATCGCCAGCAGGAAATGAACGTTCTGCGGCCCTTTGGCTATGATACTTTTGGTCTCCCAGCGGAGAATTACGCTATCAAGACTGGAATTTCGCCCCAAGACGCCACCGCTGCTAACATCGCCAATTTCCGTAAACAGGCCAAAAAGCTCGGCTACGCTATCGATTGGAGCCGCGAAATCAACACTTCCAGCCCGGAATATTACAAATGGACGCAGTGGTGCTTCCTCCAGCTTTATAAAAAAGGTCTAGCTTATCAGAAAGAGTCGTATCAATGGTGGTGTCCGGTGGATAAGACTGTCCTGGCCAACGAGCAGGTCGAGGGCGGCAAATGTTGGCGCTGTGGCCACGAAGTCGAGAAGAAAAAAATGAAGCAGTGGTTCTTCAGGATTACGGCTTATGCCGATGAATTGCTCGACACCCTGGACGAAGTGCAGTGGCCAGAAAAAATCAAAACCATGCAGAAAAACTGGATCGGCCGCAGCGAAGGCGCGGAGATCAAGTTCCAGATTGAGGGTGGACCGAACTTCATCGACGAAGAGCATCCGCTTGTCGAGGGGCAACCTATCATTGCGCGTAATCTTGTACAAGTTTATCTTTATGACCCCAAGAAGCAAAAATATTGTGCCGTCACTTATAAAAACATTGACTGGCTCACCATGCCGCAGGGCGGGATGGAAAAAGGCGAAGATGCTGAGGCTGCCGCTCGGCGAGAGGTTTTAGAAGAAACCGGATATAAGAACCTTCATTTCATCGGTATTTTAGGAGAATTTCGATCGACTTTTTATAATGACCTCAAGAAAGTGAACCGTAATGCACGCTGCACTCAAGTCTATTTTGAGTTGGAAAATGCTGAACGCGACGAAATGAGCGCTGAAGAGAAGGTCATTCAAGAGCCAATCTGGCTTACTCGTGAGGAGATTTTGTCCGATCCGAAATTGCAGGCCAAGCCTGAAGTCGAACTCGGCTTCGCCCGAATTGACCAGCTAGAGAATCCGAAGGAAGTACAAGACAACATCACCGTCTTCACCACCCGCCCCGACACCATCTTCGGCGCCACCTTCCTCGTCCTCGCCCCCGAGCATCCCATGGTGAAATATCTGGTCAATACCGACACTCAGCGCAAAGTTGATCAATATCGCACTGCTGCTCTGAAGAAATCCGAAATCGAACGCCAAGAGAACAAAGAAAAGACCGGAGTTTTTACCGGCAGCTACGCTATCAATCCTGCCACCGGCGCGAAAATGCCGATTTGGATCGCGGATTATGTCCTCATGGGCTATGGCACCGGCGCCATCATGGCGGTCCCGGCGCACGACGAACGCGATTTCGAATTTGCCGAGAAATTTGACCTGCCGATCATCGAAGTCGTCGAGAAACCGGAAAATTCCGACGATGCCGAGCGAGTTTATCACGGTGAAGGCCAGCTGGTCAATTCCGGCAAGTTTAATGGTAAAAATAGTAGCGATGTGCGCGAAGAAATCGTCCACTGGCTCGAAGGTATGGGTGTCGGCTACACCAAAGTGACATATAAAATGCGCGACTGGCTGATTTCGCGTCAGCGCTATTGGGGTTGCCCGATTCCGATCGCGTATGACAAAGACGGCAATGCCCATTCCATCCCGGAAGATCAACTCCCCGTCGTCCACCCCGAAATTCAGGATTATCAGCCGGACGATTCCGGGCGCTCTCCGCTCGCCAAAGCTGAAGATTGGCTCAAAGTCACCCTGAAAGACGAAAATGGCCAGGAAATCGAATGCATCCGCGAGACCGATACGCTGGACGGTTATGCTTGTTCCAGCTGGTATCTCTGGCGCTATGTCAGCCCGCACGACGCGCAGGCCGCCTGGGATCCGGAGGCGATTAAATATTGGGCGCCGACTGATATCTATTGTGGTGGCGACCATGCCGTGGCGCATCTGCTCTACGTCCGCTTCTGGTGTAAATTTTTCGCTGACCAAGGCCTCCTGCCCTTCCGCGAACCGATCAAAAAGCTACTCTATAATGGCTACATCAATGCCCCGGACGGCCGCAAAATGAGCAAGAGCAAAGGCAATGTCATCGACCCGCTCGAAGTCATCGACAGCGGCTACGGCGCCGACACTCTGCGCACTTACGAAATGTTCATCGGGCCATATGACCAAGACGCGGCGTGGGACACGAAAGCCATCGGCGGCGTTTATCGCTTCCTGAACCGCTGCTGGATGTTGTGCTTCAGCGATGATTGTGCGCGTAAAGGTGGCCACGATCAGTCTATTCTGGCGACATCATCCCGGGAGGAGCAAGCTGCGACGACGGAGAGAGCGCCCCGTAAAGACGGGCGCGCGAACGGGATGTCGCAGAATACGACTGTCGTGAACGCCGCTTTACGCCACAGAACCATCAAGAAGGTGACCGAGGACATCCACCGCTGCAGCTTCAACACTGCCGTCGCCGCGCTCATGGAATACGTCAACCAGCTCTATAAAACCGGCGCTAGCGAAGAAGATTGCATCGCCCTGGCGAAGCTGCTCAAGCCTTTCGCCCCCCATCTGGCTTCGGAAATGTTGGAGAAACTCGGCGCCGACGATGTCTGGCCGACTTGGGACGAAAAATATCTCGTCCAGTCCGAGATTGAGTTCGTCGTCCAGGTCAATGGCAAGCTGCGCGCGAAGCTCCGCGTCCCGGCTGACCAAGCTGGCGACGCTGATCGCTTGAAAGAGCTAGCTATGGCTGACCCCAATGTCCAGAAACACACCTCCGGGTACGAAATCCGCAAGGTGATCACCCCGAAGGGCGCCCACCTCATCAATATCGTCGTCTAAATATCTCCGAGAGTCCTCAAAACGGCAGCCAAAAGCCCTACCCACGGGTAGGGCTTACCTTAAGCTTAAGGTGCTCTAGGCTTCGCAGCCAAGATGAACTCGCCAATTATCTAATACGTCATAAAAATTACAGTACTCGTAATTTTCGAGAAACGCGGCCAAGTCAGCTTCGACGATCTCCGGATGCTCCGCCACCAAAGTGCATTCCGGAGCATCATTACGCCCCTGCGACAGTACATAGACCACCCAAGTCGCGCCTGTGACGCTGTAGCGGATTAGCGGTTCGGTCGGATTCGAACTAATTTCATGATCGACTTCACCGTCGCTCACCAAAATTGCCAAATCGTCGTTATCCGGATCGAACCCGAACTCATAGCCGCCATCCGGCGCCAGGTCGTCATAGAAGTCGATCGCCGACAGGCGAACTAGAACCTGGTTTGGCGTGAACTTTACGCTCCGGCAACCATCCCGCTTTCCCAGGTATAGCCAGCCGTTATGCCCCACCAAGGTGCGAGATTTCCGCCGTTTGCCGTGCTTGTCCAAGAAATAGACAGCCGTCGTAGTCCTTCCCATCAGATCGTTCGGGTAATCGGTGAAAACCTGCCAATCGCCCGAGTCGAAAGTGCAGCTATCTCTCAGGTGCGCCTCAAACTCTGACCGCCCCTGCCGCAGACTATAACCGCCGATAATCCGGCCGTTTTGGATTTCCATCGCGAAATCCGTTTTAAAGATACTTGTGTACTTATCCCCCATTGTAAGTACCTCCTTTAATATGTTTCGGTTTCCCATAACCGATACTTCCATTATACCACACATAGAGAAAAAAGTCAATGAATTTTCGCCAGATTTGCCTTCAAATCCCACGCAAAATAACAAAATTGTTGTAATTTTTACAACAATAGGGAAAATACCCTTGTCAAAATCCTAGAAAACTCTATAATTGGATACAAGAAGTAGTGTGTGATGTTTTTGTTGGGCTCTCGAGATGGCGACTTGACGAGTGGGACATCGCAGTAATCTTCGGCGCTACAAGCTCACAATGTTCGTCAGGGATGGGTAAATTTCGTCTCTGGAGGTGGCGTGAGTTTGACTCGCTTAGCGAGAGATTATCAACACTAAATAATAGAGGAAACAAGTGAGCGAAGCAACCAAAACCGAAGGTCGCGTATTTTTCACCGAAGGCGACCAAGCGCTTCCCATTCCTGACTTGATTGCCCACCAGAAAGACAGCTGGGAGGATTTTGTCAAGTCGGGTCTGCGGGAAGTTTTTAATGAACTAAACCCAATCGATGACTACACCGGTCAGAAATTATCAATGCGCTTCAAGGATTATTATTTCAAAAATCCGGTCGAAGACGAAAAAACTGCCAAATATAACCTTTCAACTTATGCTGCTCCGCTGCATGTCCAAGTCGAATTAACCAACAAAGTGACCGGCGAAGTCAAGGAACAAGACATCTATTTCGGCGATTATCCCTGGATGACTGACCGCGCCACCTTCATCATCAATGGTACCGAGCGCGTCGTCGTCTCGCAGCTCATCCGCTCCGCCGGCGTCTTCTTTACCGCCGACGAAATCGCTGGCCGCCGCTACTACGGCGCCAAAGTCATCCCTGGCCGTGGGGCTTGGCTCGAATTTGAGACTACGACTGGCGGCTGCATCAACGTCAAGATCGACCGCCGCCGCAAGATTCCGGTCACGACCTTCTTGCGCGCGCTCGGCATCGCTAAGGACGACGAAATCCGTGCCCAGTTCGCGGAAATTGATAATGGCGCTATCAGCTATATCAACGCCACCCTCGACAAAGACACTACTACTAGCCAATCCGCGGCTTTGCTCGAAGTCTATCGCCGCTTGCGCCCCGGCGACCTCGCCACCGTGGAAAACGCCAAATCCATGATCGAGCGGGCTTTCTTCGACTATCGCCGTTATGACTATTCGCGTGTCGGCCGTTTCAAACTGAACCGCCGGCTCGGCTTCGATACGCCAAACGATGCTGCGCATCGCACTCTCCAGATGAAAGATCTCGTCGCCATCATTAGCGAAATTATCCGACTGAACAACACTCAGGATCCGGCCGACGACATTGACTCGCTCAGCAACCGCCGAGTGAAGCTGGTCGGGGAATTAGTCCAGCGCCAATTCCGCCTCGGTATGCTGCGCTTGCAGCGCAACATTCTCGACCGCATGTCGATGGTTAGCCCCGAAGACGTCACGCCTTCGCAGCTGCTCAACTCGCGTCCGGTCGTCGCTGCGGTCAAGGAATTCTTCTCTAGCTCCCAGCTCTCACAGCTGATGGACGAAGTCAACGCTTATTCCGAGCTCGCCCATAAGCGCCGTCTCTCTAGTATGGGCCCCGGCGGCTTGACCCGTGAGCGCGCTGGTTATGACGTGCGCGACGCTCACCCCACGCACTACGGTCGCATCTGTACCGTCGAGACGCCGGAAGGTGGCAACGTCGGTCTGGTGCTCAACCTCGCGACTTATGCTCGGATTAACGAATATGGTTTCATCGAAGCGCCCTATCGCGTCGTCAAAAATGGTAAAGTGACCGACGAAGTGGTTTATGTCGATGCTGCCAGCGAAGATGACATGATCATTGCTGACGCTTCGGCCAAGCTGAATGACAAGGGTGAATTCGTCGAAGACTGGGTTTCTGCCCGTATTAAGGGGCGTCCGAGCCAAGTGGCTTCCAACCTTGTCACCCACGTCGATGCGGCGCACAAGGAAATTCTCGGCACCTCGGCCAGCTTGATTCCGTTCGTCGAGAAAAACCGTGTTGACCGCTCGCTCATGGCCTGCGCCATGCAGAAACAAGCCGTGCCGCTGCTGAAAACGGACGCTGCTACGGTCGGTACCGGTATCGAACACGCCGTCGCCATGAACACTTCTCAGGTCGTGGTCGCCGAAGCCGACGGCACCGTGAAGAAGGCCGACGGCGTCAGCGTCATCGTGACCTATAAAGATGGCGAGAAAGAATATCCCCTCGAGCACTTCGAGAAAACCAACGACGACCGCTGCTATAACCAACGCGTCAAAGTCGTCCGCGGCCAAAAAGTCAAAAAAGGCGACATCATCATCGAAGGTGCTTCTGTCACCGATGGCGAATTGGCTCTCGGGAAAGATCTCCTCGTAGCCTTCATGCCTTGGCGCGGTTACAACATGGACGACGCCATCGTCATTTCTTCGCGCTTAGTCCAAGATGACGAATTAACCAGTATCAATATTAAAGATTTCGACGTCGAAGTCCGCGAGACGAAGCTCGGCCCCGAGCAGGTCACCCGCGACATCCCGAATGTCCCGGAGAAGAGTCTGCGTCACCTCGGCGAAGACGGTATCGTCGTAGTCGGTTCGGAAGTCCAGCCTGGCGACATCCTCGTCGGTAAAATCACTCCGAAAGGCGAACAGGAACTCAGCTCGGAAGAGCGCTTGCTGCGCGCCATCTTCGGCGAGAAAGCTAAAGACGTCCGCGACACTTCCGTCCGCATGAACGGCTCCAGCACCGGCAAAGTCGTCGGCGTTCGCGTCTATACCCGCGAACAGGGCCATGAGCTTAAAGCTGGCGTCCTCATGCAGATCAAGATTTATGTCGCGGAAATGCGCAAAATCAGCGTCGGTGACAAAATCGCTGGTCGCCACGGTAACAAAGGTGTGGTTTCGCGCATCTTGCCAGTTGAGGATATGCCGTATATGGAAGACGGTACTCCGATCGACGTCTTGCTCAGCCCGATGGGCGTGCCGAGCCGCATGAACCTCGGTCAACTTTTCGAAATTCACCTCGGTATGGCTGCTCGGGCGCTGGGTTATAAAGTCGCCACTCCAGCCTTTACCGGTGTCAGCGACGAGACGATTTCGGAGCAACTCGAGAAAGCTGGCTTCGCCCGCGATGGTCGCGTCCAGCTCTATGACGGTCTCACTGGTGAGCCATTCAACGAACGTACTTCCGTCGGCGTCATGCACATGCTGAAACTTCACCACATGGTCGAAGACAAGATTCACGCTCGCTCCACTGGTCCTTATACCGCCGTCACCCAGCAGCCGCTCGGTGGTAAAGCTCAAAATGGTGGTCAGCGTTTCGGAGAAATGGAGGTCTGGGCGCTGGAGGCTTATGGTGCGGCTACTGCCCTCCAAGAAATGCTCACGATCAAATCTGACGACGTCTATGGTCGCGCCAAAGCTTATGAATCGATCATCAAACACGAACCGATCGAAGGTCCGAAATTGCCGGAAGGTTTCAACGTCTTGGTCAAGGAATTCCAAGGCCTCGGCCTGAAGGTCGATCTGCTCGACCACGGCGAGAGCTCAGACGCTAGCGAAGTCATCGAGAAAACTTCGCGCGAAATCGAACGCTCGCAGGACGATCGCTTGATCTATGCGAAACATGGTCATCAAGACATGGTCGAGACGTTAGTTGATCTCGACGATGAAGAAGTCAAAGAAATGATGGATGATGAAGGGGTAGAAATAACAGAGGCCGAAGGTCTGGGAGATGAGCATGGTCAAAATGACTCGGATCTCAGCGGTCTCGGAGAGGAGTTGTAATATGGCTTGGATGGATAATTATATCAGCGCCAACGATTTCGATTCAATCCGGCTCAGTGTCGCTAGCAAAGAAGACATCCTGAACTGGAGCTATGGCGAAGTCTTGAAGCCGGAGACGATTAACTATCGTACGCAAAAACCTGAGCGCGATGGCTTGTTCTGCGAACGCATTTTCGGGCCGGTGAAAGACATTAACCCGCACGATTCGAAGCTCAAAGGCGTCCGCTCGCGCGAAGCCGCCGTCGATAAAGAAGGGAATCTCGTCACGAAGAGCATTTCGCGCCGCGAACGCATGGGGCATATCACCCTAGCCGCGCCGGTGGCTCATATCTGGTTCATGCGCGGCACCCCGAGCGCACTCAGTGTTTTACTTAATCTGACGGTCAAGAATATTGAGAAGGTGGTCTATTTCGCTTCCTATCTCATCGTTTCGGCTAAGGACGAAGAAATCGCCCAGCGCCTCGACGATCTCGAAGCTAATACCGTCGCCGCACGCGAAGCTATCCGCCTGCGCTATGAAAAGCTGGCTGAAGAGCCCAACGCTAATGTCAAAGCTCTGGCCGATCAACAGGCTAAAGAAATGGAAGAGCTGGAAGCCGATTTCTCTGCCCGCAAGCTAGCGCTCAGCGGCTTGGTCAAAGGCGCCGTCATCAGCGAAGCGGCTTATCGCAATCTGCCGGATGATTATGACGAATTGGTCGAAGTCGAAATGGGCGCCACTGCCATCAAGCAGCTGCTCGACGAAATCGACCTCAAAGCCATGATCGACGAGTTGCGCGCTGAAGTCGAAGAGACTAAGGGGCAGAAGCAGAAGCGTATCATGAAGCGCCTCAAAGTCCTCGAAGGCATGGAAGCGGCCGGGATCAAACCAATCGACCTCATCATGACGGTCGTGCCGGTCATCCCGCCCGATCTGCGCCCGATGATCGCGCTGCCCGGCGGACGTTTCGCCACCTCAGATTTGAATGATTTGTATCGAAGAGTTATTAACAGGAACAATCGCCTGCGCAAGCTGATCGAGCTGAACGCTCCCGCCGTCATCCGACACAACGAAATGCGCATGCTCCAAGAAGCGGTCGATGCCCTGATTGACAACTCTGCCGTCCATGGCAGCCGTAGCGCCAATGCTCAAAACGGTCGCCGCAAGCTCAAGAGTATTTCCGACTTGCTCAAAGGTAAGCAAGGCCGCTTCCGCCAGAACTTGCTCGGTAAGCGCGTGGACTACTCTGGCCGCTCGGTCATCGTCGTCGGTCCGGAGCTCAAGCTCAACGAATGTGGCTTGCCCAAACAAATGGCGCTCGAGCTTTTCAAACCCTTCGTCATTTCCTGGCTGATGGAAAATGAACATGCTGCCAATATTCGCGCCGCCACCCGTATGATCGACGCCGGCGAAGCTGTGGTCTGGGATGGCCTCGACGAGTGCATTAAGGGGAAATATGTCCTCTTGAACCGCGCTCCGTCGCTACACCGCTTGTCTGTCCAGGCTTTCCAGCCGAAGCTCATCGACGGTAAAGCTATCCAGCTCCATCCGCTGGTCGCGAGCGGCTTCAACGCTGACTACGACGGCGACCAGATGGCAGTCCACCTGCCGCTCTCCGACGCTGCCCAGGCCGAAGCTCGCGAACTCATGTCCGCCGGCAAGAACTTGCTCAAACCGGCCGATGGTGCACCCGTGCTGGCGATCTATCAGGACGTCGTCCTCGGTATCTATTACTTAACTTACGATAAACCTAATACCGATAACGAAGAGGTCAAGCCTTTCAGCTCAATCTATGAAGCCGAAATGGCCTACGACCAAGGCTTGATCAGCCTTCAGACTCCGATTCGCGTCTTCGCCAAGAAAGAAATCCGCAACACCACGCTCGGTCGCGCGATCTTCAACGAAGTCTTGCCTAAGGATTATGCTTACGACAACTCCGTCCAGACCAGCAAACAGCTCAAGCACGTCATGGCCGAAATCTTCGACCAGTACGGTGCTGAAACCATGGTCGAGACTGCCGATGCCGTGAAAAATCTAGCCTTCGAATACGAAACCATCGCCTCCGTCTCCACGGCAAAAGACGACTACCCGACTTATTCCGAGATCGACGATTTCATCGCCGAAGGCGACGCCAAGACTGCACTTATCCAAGAGCAATTTGACCAAGGCCTCGTCACCGAAGAAGAGCGCTACAATCTCACCGTGAATAACTGGCGCGACATCGACAAGAAGATTTCTGACTTCCTGAAGAGCAAACTTGCCAGCATGGACACCGATATCGCCGTCATGGTGAACTCTGGCGCGCGCGGTTCGGTCTCGAACATTAAGCTGGCTAGCGCCGAGATCGGCATCATGGTCGATATTAACAACAACGAAATCGAGCTCCCGGTCAAGTCGAGCTACAAGAAGGGTCTCAACACCCTCGAGTCCTTCATCGCCACTCGTGGTGCTCGCCAAGGCCAGGTCTCGACCGCTCTGCGTACCGCCGACTCCGGCTACCTCACGCGTCGTCTCGTTGATGTGGCGCAAGACGTCTTCACCACCGACGAAGAGGCCGAGGATCCCGGTTTCGAAGTCTTCCGCAAGGAGAGCGAATATACTGGCATTGGTTTCGCCGCTCGCATTGCTGGGCGCTACACCGCCGAGCCGGTCGCTGGCTATGTCGATGCTGACCAGCTCATCACGCAAGACATCGCCGAACAAATCGAACGCGACGACAAAATCGAGAGCGTGAAAATCCAATCTGTCCTCACCACTACTGCCGTCAACGGCATCCCGCGGAAGAGCTACGGCGTCGATATGTCCACTCGCGTCCTCGTCGAACCGCATCAGCCAGTCGGCGTCATCGCCGCGCAGTCGCTCGGTGAGCCGGGTACTCAGCTGACGCTCGATACCAAGCACGGCTCCGGCGTGGCTGGTTCCGGAGCTATCGCCCGCGGTCTCCCGCGTGTCGAAGAGTTGCTCGAAGCCCGCGCCCCGAAAGGTCAAGCTTATGTCGCACCAGTGGCTGGTCGAGTCGAAGTCTGGGAAGACAATAATAAATATATCGTCCAGATCACGCCAGATTCCGGCGAAACAACCCGCCTCGAGCTCGGTGGCCGCACTGCCCGCGTCAAAGATGGCGCCAGTGTCAAAGCCGGCGATGTCCTGGCGGACAAGGGCGAAGGCAAAGAACCGCTCATCGCCATGGTGGATGGTATCGCTGAACTGGTCGAGGGCGCGATCATCATCGTCGCCGAAGCTGGCGCCGCCGTCAAGGTCGAGGTGCCAGGCGACGCCGAAGTCCTCGTGAAGAGCGGCGACACGCTCGCCGCTGGCGACCGCCTCACCACGGGTTCCTTGAATCTCCAAGACCTCTTGCGCTACAAGGGCGCTGACGAAACCGCCCGCTACATCATGAACGACGTCATCGCGGTTTACGCCGCCCAAGGTCACGAAATCTCGGCCAAACACCTCGAGATCATCGTGCGCCAGATGTTTAGCCGCGTCATGATCGACGAAGCCGGCGATTCTAGCTTTGTCTCCGGCGATATCGTCTCGAAAGCCGCCATCGTCGCCGAGAATCATCGCCTCGAAGCCGCCGGCAAACAACCTGCGACCTATCAGAATCTCCTCCTCGGTATCACCAAGGTTTCGATCTGGTCTGACTCCTTCCTCTCGGCCGCTTCCTTCCAGGATACCACCCGCGTCCTGATCAACGCCGCCATCAACGGCCGTGTCGATCACCTCGGTGGCCTGAAAGAGAACGTCATCATCGGCCGCAAGATCCCAGTCGGCACCGGCGTCAAGCCCCTCGCCGTCACGGATCGCGAAGAAGAAGCGGTCGCCGCCGAGACTGTCGATATGCTTGGCAGTGCCGAACCTTCGGCTGAAGACGTGGCGGAGGTGTGACGCGAGTAATCGACCAAAAATGGAGCCGCTAAATTGCCAGCATAAAGACCTCGCAGCTGGTCGCTGGGCTAAAATGCCTTTCGCTCTTCAGCTCGGCAATCTCGGTAGCGAGGTCTCGCGTTCCCTGAAATGGTATGGCAAAAACGAAAAACGCTTCCAGACCTCTTTTAACCGCGCCCGCGAAGAATTCTGCGACTATTTCCTGAACGGTAATAGCTGGGGTACCGACCCAGTCAAAATGCAGCGCTATTATGACCAGTTTGCGCTGCTCGGCCGGAAATAATCATAGCAGCGCACTATGAATACGGTTTTGCTGTATTTTCTCGCTTACGTTTTTTAAAAACGTAAGCGACATTTTTCGTTTCTACCCCTGTTAAGTTATGCAAAACCGGCTTACGTTTTTTAAAAACGTAAGCATCTGTGGTAGCATAGAATTATGAACCCAGAAACACTAATCAGCGTCAGCGACGCTAGCAAAAAACTTAAAGCATCCTCGCGAACCGTCCGTTATTTCTGTGACGCCGGCTACATCCCTCATGTCAAACGCAACCGCCGCTACCAGCGCCTCTTGACCCCAGCCCAATTCGAACTCCTCACCATTCTTGTGAAGATGAAACAGGCCGGTTTCAGAAAATCCGAAATAAAACGTTATGCGAAACTCGCTCGCCAAGGTCATTCTACGGCCGCTCAGTGCCTCGCCGTTCTCACCACCCGCAAGCACCAACTTTGGCAAGAAATCAAGGCTCGACAGGCCGCCATCGATTTCATCGAGCGCCAAGAAGAGCTGGCGGCTGCCTCAGGCAGTGCGAGCTCCGACTAATCGCTGCACCTGTCGCGATGCCGCCGTATTCGGCGTCGCCAGAAGCAAGATCTTTTGGGCGCCATGGTCGCAAGCTAGCTTCAGTGCCGGCTCCATCCCCACGAAAGTCACTTCCGGGAAACGCCGCCGCAGCTCATGAATACAGCGCGTCGTCGCCGTATTGCAAGCAATCACGATCAGTCTCACCCCCTCTGCGATCAAATCCCGGCAGATCGCCGTCGTGGCCGCTAGGAGCTCATCTTGCGCTAATCCACCGTACGTTGCATGGCGGTTGTCTGCGCGGTAAAGATATTCATATTCTGGCAACAAGTTTTCCAACGTCGCCAGTGTCGAGCGCCCGCCCACACCCGAATCAAATACGCCAATTTTACTTTTCACCATAATATTATAACATACCCCTTCGCCATTCAACGTACGGGGAAAGCATTGTGGCGATCGTAGCCATTCGAGGGAAAGACATCCGAACTAGTGAAATAGAGGAAGTATGCGACCCGGGCATTCGAGTGGCCTACCTGCGACCAGTAAAACCCATAGAAGCCAGCGCGTCTCAAAGTACCATAATCTTCACCGATATACCCGCTCCGCACATAGTATAGTGGAGTAATAGGCATTGCTGTATGCACTAACACTCCAAAATCCACTTCGAAACCAGAGCCGCCCCAAAATGCACGCCAAAACTTGCACAAGCTGCCAGCCCCAATCAGCCACTTTTGACAATATTCGGAAAATTTGCTATAATAGAACATGAAGTGACAAGTAAATTAAAAATAGCTCAAAAGGGGGTAATAATATGAGCAAAATGAGTAAACAAGTTGAACAGGACAAGCTGTTTGGCGTTTTCATGACGCCGCAGGAAATCCAGAAGTATTACGAAGGGAAAGGCTTTACCGTAGTACCGAAGCCACTGCGCAACGGCACGGCAGTTCCAGCCGTGGTCCTTCCGGAAAGGCTCGTAGCGGAGCCTGGCGATGAGGCGACCTACTGGATTGTGCCGGAGCTCTGGCGGGTGGATGCGCGCGGAGATCTGATTGATCCTCTGAAACCATACCGTTTTGATCTGGGAGAAGAAGAGAAAGTCTGGGATTCAGTCAAACGTAATGATATACACGGCTATTCCACAGTGCGCTCTGTTCAGTATGGGGGCGACGGTGAAACTTTTGTCATCGTCCCGCCGGACCAAGCCACTCACCTCTATTTCAGTGATTGGGTGGACGAGCGATACTACTGCAATTGCTCGGTATGTGAGGTGGTTCGAGTGGGCAAAACGCAAAAGACACTCCTCGACCTCGCCAGCCGTGACTTAGCGAATCTGCAGCTAAACATGGAGCAACATCAGTTATACGCTGAAAAAGCGCCGAAATTCTCGGAAATCATGCGCAGTCAGCGTCCCGCAGCGGAACAATATGGTTTGCTGCTGGATTTTGACCGTTATCCCAATAAAGCTGTGGGCTATGAACTGGGCAGCGAGATTGTCCGCAGCTATCGCGATTTTTTCCAGAGCTATGATCAGCTGACGGATACTACGAAGCGGCAGATCGAAGACGGCCGTTTTAAGTCGCATATTTTCTATTACGACCAGAACGGAGTTGATGCGCTGTTGGAGTACTGCGCGCGTAAGCTGCGTTATCGCATCCGTTTCACTTAAGTCCTATCTCATGAGACCAGCCCTACGGGGCTGGTTTTTCAGGCAGCAGATTCTGTCCCACTCCTAGCTTCGTCCGAGTCAAACAAGACCTCGCAGCAAAATGACCTGACGGCAAAAAGGCCTAGCCGCAGCTAGGCCTTCGATTCCTAATCCTTTTTAGTCTATGTTGGACTGTGCAGCAACCAGCCTGAATTTGCGTAGTGTCTCCAGCAGTGATTTGATACCTTCATCGTTATAAGGAAACTTTTGTCGTTCAAAGGCCGACAGCTCTTCCTCAGTTAGCCTTCTCAGGTCGGCCACCGTCTCGATCCGTTTATCTACTTTCTGCTCCGCAATCGGTGAAATTAAATAGATAACCAGCTGATTTTTATAGCGCTCAAAGTCCATCATCAAATCTAGCTCGCGTGCCGCCGGCGCTAATGCTTCATAGTACGCCTTGAATTTATTGAGGTGTTTCAAATACTCATGATAGTGCTTAAAGTTCTCGCATCGCTCTTTCGCGTCTTGCATCGCCCAGCGGAAAAGTAATTCTTGATCTTGGTGATCAATTCTACGTAGATACTCATCAGCTTTTTGGAAGTCATCTTCCAGTTGCCGTACCAAGAGATACGTAGCCTGGTCTGGACTTACTACTTCTAGCACTAAGCGTCCGCCGACGGTGTATTGCACTTCGCAGCATACGATCCACTGTCTCGAACCGAGTTCCACCCCCAGTGTATCCTCATGCTGATATTCTGCTCGGTACGCGCGCGGTCGCAGCGGGTCAATCAGATTGCCATAGCGATCGCAGTCCCACATTTTTGGCACGATCCACCGTCTTCTCTCGAAGGCCTCCGGCATCTGCTCGTCAATTTCTATGACGATACTGGCTGCGCGCCCATCCGCCATGCGTGCATCCTCGATACGATATTCTGTCCTCGGATAGAACTTTTCCAAGTCCTCCTTAGACATTATCCTCTTGAATAAACCATTGCGTCCTGCTTCAAAATTTGACATTTTTCTTTCCCCCTATTCTTCGGAATCGAATTGATAAGTTGCAATAGGGACGATGTGGCTCGTCTCTGGTCTAATCATAGCACAAAATCTAGAAAAATCAATCGGAAAAATCCCCACCCTTGTAGTATAATATATAGAGTATGAAAGTAGATCAAACCACCATCGCGCATCTCGCGGATTTGTCGAATTTTGCTCTCAGCGCCGACGAGAGTAGCGCCCTCGAGCAGAATATCACCGAGATTTTGGACTATATCTCGCAGCTTGACCAGCTCGATACGGCCGACGTTGCGCCGACTTACCAAGTCTTCGAGATGCAGAACGTCTGGCGCGCGGACGAAATCCTCCCCCAAGAAGCCGACTGCGACCAGCTTCTCGCCCTGACCAAAGAAACCCGAAATCATCAAATCAAGGTCCCGAAAGTATTATAATAGTAGCATAAAAGGATCAAAACATGAAAACTGCGAGTAAAACCCAAAGTGCTGTCGAGCTGGTGCAGACCGCGCTCGAGAAAGCCCACCGCTTCCAAAAAGATTATCAGATTTTCAACTGGATCAACGATGCTGCGCTGGAACAAGCCGCCGCAATCGACGAAAAGATCAAAAACGGCGAAGCAGTCGGTCGGCTAGCTGGCGTGCCTTATGCCCTGAAGGATAATTTCCTCAGTCCGCTCGGCGAGACCACCGCTTCGGCGAAAATCCTCACCGGTTTCACCAGCCCGATTACTTCCACTGCCGTCCGCAAGCTCGAAGCCGAGGGTGCCATTCTCATCGGGCGGAGCAACCTCGACGCTTTTGCGCACGGCTCCAGCACCGAGAATTCCTATTTCGGCCCCACGAAAAATAGCAAAGACCTCGAACGGGTAGCCGGCGGCTCGAGCGGCGGCTCTGCTGTCGCCGTTGCGCTCGACATCGTCGAGTTTGCCACCGGTACCGACACTGGCGGCTCTATCCGCCAGCCCGCCAGCCTGAACGGCGTCTTTGGGCTAAAACCAACCTACGGCGCGATCAGCCGCTATGGTGTCGTCGCCATGGCTTCGAGCACAGATTGTGTCGGCTTTTTCACCAAATCCGCCGACGACCTCGACCTCTTGATGCAGATCACCACTGGCCAAGATCGCTGCGACCTCACGACTTTGCCGGATTTTTACGCAGCGACTCCAGTCGAATCAGTGCAGAAGATCGGCGTGATCAAAGATTTCGACAGCGACGCCGTCGCACCGGAGATTCGCGCCGCCTTACAGAATAAAGTCGCCCAGCTCGAAGCTAAGGGCTACGAAATCGTCGAGCTCGACCTTCCCGCCCTGAAATACGCCCTCGCCGCCTACTATATCATCGTTCCAGCTGAGATCGCCAGCAACCTTGGGCGCCACGACGGCATCCGCTATGGCTTCCGCAGCGACCAGTCCGCGACGTTGGCTGAACTCTATGAAAACACCCGCGACCAAGGCTTCATGCCGGAGAACAAGCGCCGTATTATGATCGGCAACTTCGTCCTCTCCAGCGGATTTTATGACGCCTATTATCTTAAAGCCGCCAAGGCTCGTACTCTCCTCATCCAGGAATACGAAAAAGCCTTCTCTCGGTGCGACCTCTTGCTCACGCCGGTCAGCCCCAGTCCCGCTTTCAAGCTCGGCGAGAAAGTAAATGACCCCGTCGCCATGTATCTCGAGGATGTCATGACCGTCCCGCTGAATCTCGCCGGCCTGCCCGGCCTCAGCGTCCCAGTCGGCCGGACTGAGTCTGGACTTGATCTCGGTCTGCAGCTCGTCGGGCCGCGCCGTAGCGACCGCACCTTAATCAAATTTGCCAAAGAAGTGGAGGAGAAATAATTATGTGGCCATCTTTAGTCTTTTTAGTGATTGCGATTATCGCCGTCGGCTTGCTCATGCTGGTAGCCATCGCGCTCACCAATAAGCGCAGTCATACTTTCGACGTTGAAGCTTATCAAACGCGCTGGCTCCAAGTCGAAAACGGCCTCGAGAAGGAAGACCCGCGTACTTATAGCCTAGCCGTGATCGAGGGCGACAAATTGCTTGACAAAGCCTTAAACGAAATGAATCTCCCCGGCAAGACCATGGGCGAGCGCCTCAAGCGCGTGACTGATAAGTTCGAGAAGCCGAACGCCGTCTGGTCAGCGCATAAGTTGCGCAATCAAATCGCCCATGAACACGGTTTCGAAGTCGATTATGGCCAAGCTCACCGTGCCCTCGCCGCCTTCAAACAAGCTTTAAAGGATCTCGGAGCGATATAAGATGACTACCGAAAATCTCGCCAAATACGCCGTCCAGGGTTATATCCCGACCATTGGTATTGAATGCCATGTCCAGCTCTGTACCAAGACTAAACTTTTCTCCGAAGTCGATAATGACGCCCGCGGCAAGCAGCCTAATAGTTGCGTCTCGCCGGTTGATTACGCTCTGCCTGGTATGTTGCCGCGTCTAAACGCAGCTGCTATCCGTCTCTCGATTCGCGCCGGCCTAGCCATGAATGCCGCGGTCAATCTCGATTCGCGCTTCGACCGCAAGCATTATTTCTATCCCGACTCGCCCAAAGGCTACCAGATCACCCAAATGTATCAGCCGATCATCGGCGCCGGCTATATCGAACTGCCCAGCGGTGCTAAGATTCGCATCGAACACGCCCATCTCGAAGAAGACGCCGGTAAACTCAGCCACGAAGCGACTTATAGCCTGGTCGATCTCAACCGCGTCGGCACGCCGCTGGTCGAGATTGTCTCCCAGCCCGACATGCATAGTGCCCTCGAAGCTCGCGAATATGCCAAGGAACTCTGGCGCAACATGACTTATGCCGGTGTCACTTTTGGCGACCTCTATAACGGCAATATGCGCTTCGACGTCAATATTAGTGTCGCTAAGCTCGGTAGCGACGAACTCGGCACTCGCACCGAGACGAAAAATCTCAATTCTTTCCGCAGTGTCGAGCGGGCCGTGGCTTACGAAATCCAGCGCCAGATCAAATTGCTCGAAAAAGGCCAGACCATCACCCAAGAGACCCGCGGTTGGAATGATGCCACCGGCGAGACTACCAGTCAACGTAGCAAAGAAGCCGCCGCGGATTATCGCTATATGCCCGAGCCGGATCTCCCGCCCATCCACTTGACCGCCGCCGACATTGAGCGGGAGAAACAGCAGCTTCCCAAGATGCCCGCTACCTACCGTGCGGAATTATCTGGCGTCATTGGTGCCGACCTCACCGAAGTCCTCTTAGATTATCCCCGCCTCGTGGCCAAGCTCGGTGAATTGTCCGACGAGTCCACCGTGAAAAAAGTCGCCAATCTCTTCGCCTCCGTTCTCCTCGCCGAGGAAAATACCAGCCTCTTAAACGACGACTTGCCCAGCAGCCAGCAGCTCAGCGATCTCATCGCCATGAATGCCCAGAAAGAACTCTCCAGCACGGCGATGAAAGAAGTCTTCCTTAAATTCTTCGACCCGGAAATGCATTATAAGGACACTCGCGCCATCGCGAAGGAGCTCGGCGTGATTCAAGAAAACGACCTCGGCGCACTTGAACAAATTGTCGATGAAGTCTTAGCCAAGCCCGAGACGAAAAAAGCCCAAGACGACTTCCGCGCTGGCCAAGAAAAAGTCCTCGGTTTCCTCGTCGGCCAAGTCATGAAAGCTTCCCACGGCAAAGCTAATCCGAGCGCTGTCCAGGAAATCTTGCGAAAGAAACTGCAATAATGCCGCAACCGCTCGTGAGCAAGGAAGCTCTTGCGGCCTGGTTCTCGCAGCACGTCTCTCTGGACGGTAAGCCCTATACTCTTGATCTCGACCAGGCTCGTGCCGTGCTCGACGCACATAAGAATACCCTGGTGACGGCTCGCGCCGGCTCCGGCAAAACCCGCGTCATCGTCGCGAAAGTCGCCTATCTCATCGCACACGAGCATTATCGCCCGGAAGAAATTGCCGTTTTCATGTTCAACCGCACGGCTGCCGCTGAAGTCAATCAACGCATCGCCGCGGTCGAAGTTGATGGTGTCGGACTGCTCGAGGCAGATCTAGGGTCAATTCCCGCCATTGCCTCCACTTTCCATAAATACGCTCTCGACCTCGTGAAGCTCGCCGGTTTGCGCCCGGCTCTGCTTTCCGAAACTGAACAAGAAGCCCACATCCAGACTTGCCTGCGCCGGGCTCTGGCCGAGGCTAAAACTAGCCCGAAACAGCGCCAAGAAATCAGCCAACTCACCCATAATTTCATTGCTCGCGCCGGCCAGAATTATCCCGGCGTCGCCGGTTTGCAGGATCTGGCATCGGCGCTCGAAGAATATTACGCCCTCGCCGCCAGTGATCCCGAGCGTCGGCGCTGGCTGACCGTCCACCGCGTTGCCCACCAGACGTATTATGACTACATCACCCATCTCCGGCCGCCCCACCTCGATTTTAATCTCCTCATGACCCGCGCCACTGAGCTCTTAACCGGTGCCGCCGAAAATCCTGACTTCGAACTCGAGCCGATTCGGCGGCGCGTCTCCCCGCTGCGCTATATCATGGTCGACGAGTATCAAGATTTTTCCTATCTCTTTTTCAGCATCATTCGGGCGATGCGCACGCTTTGTCCCGAGGCCAAGCTTTTCGCCGTGGGGGACGATTGGCAGGCGATCAACCGTTTCGCCGGCTCGAACTGCGATTATTTCTTGCGCTTTTCAAGCTATTTTCCCGAAGATGCCAGCAATATCCCGCTCGCGACTAATTATCGTAGCTGTCGCCGCATAGTCGAAAACGCCAACGATTTTATGCTCAAACATTATGATCCCGACGCCACCAAAGCCATCCCGAAAAACCACCATCTCGGGAAGATCCATCGCCTCAACCCTAGCAAAATCCGCTTCGATGCCAGCGACGTTCGCGAAGACGCTCTCGGCGACGGCTCCTTCCAGGTTGCTCTGGCCGATTCGATCAACGCTCATCTCGGCGTCAATACAGAGCCGATTTCTCCGCAGAAAGTGCCGCTCGAAGCCGCCAAATTGCTCAAGCAAGTCGTCCAGATTTGCCGGAAATATCCCCATAAGTCGATTATGTTGCTCCATCGCCACAATTTCACTAGCTTTGAGCGCCTTTCTCTTAATACTTTCACCTCAGCCCTCCGCCGTGTCCTCCTGCGCCAGGCGATCTTCACGCCCGAAGCTTACGCGGCCCAAGTTCGTGCTCTCACCATGCATAAGTCCAAAGGTCTTGAGGCCGAGATTGTCATCTTGCTCGAAGCCAACCAAGACCAAATTTTTGCTAGCCATCCCTACGCCCAAGTTTTCACTATTTTCGGTGATACGCGCGCGGCCGAGATCGCCGACCAGCAGCGCCTGCTCTATGTCGCCATGACCCGCGCGAAAGAGAAGCTCTATATCCTCAGCACCGACTCGAAATGCCCGATCTAACGCCCAAATATACCCCAAGTACATAATAATATTGACGAATTATATAGTATATGATAGAATGAGGCAGAAGCAATAGAGTTTGCTTTGCAAATTACTAATCTGGTACATTTTGCGTTGCAAATTTAAAAAAAGGGGGAATAAAAATGAAATTAAAGAACTTTGTAATCGGTTCACTGTCAATCATGGGGTTTTGCCTGCTCTCTAGCGCAACCACATATGCGCAGGAGCAGCAACATACTCTTGGCGAACGGGTGAACCTTGTCTCAAGCGCCACATACTATGAATCGGCCGACCTCTGTGGGTCTGGTCGGAGCGGCAAAGCTCCTAATCGCTACACCGAATCAGTTGGTACCTATTATGGAGGATATGCTGTTTTAGACTGCGAGCAGCACATCAAATCTGCCAGCGCCTACAGCCGAGCAGCTATTGCGCGACTCTCATCGGAAGATCGCGTTCAGCGCATCGATCCTGATCCATCTGACGCAGTTTGGTACTTTGTCTATGTTGACGGCTTCACGACTGGTAGTCTGGGCTGGTTTCCTGCCGAAGCGATTACGTTTTCGCCGTCAACTACCAGCGAGGATCCAGATATATTGACTCCCGAGCAGGTTGCGTCCGAGATCGAGGAACAGACCAGTCGAGGCGACAAAGTAGCATTGCTGCTCGATGCCTCAGGTTCAGTACTCGAACATTCAGAGGCTATTGCGGACTATGGCGAGCAGCTTAAGGACGTGTCTGACATATGGATGTTTGCCGGTAATGCGCTGAAAATTACTCCGACAGAATATCGGGAAAAGCTTTTTCAACTTGATCCTGACGGTACCAGCCTCGTAGCAGCGATGAACAACTTGCCCGACACGCCTTACGACAACGTCATCATCGTGACTGATACTATAGACACAACTGATGATATCCTGGAGATTCGTACGGATATCAAGCAGGTGACGATTGTTCTAGTCGGCGAGTATTCCTGTGCGGTATATTTAGATCAAGTTCGCAGCAAATGGGCGGGAGAAACTGTCATTCAGCCCTTGAAGCTTGACGCAGAATAACCAGGAAGATTTCATCATTGATGGCTCCGGCTCATATGCTGGAGTCATTTTTGCCGGCGCATGCACCTGAAATCTCTTTATTTTCCCCTCCGCCCAGAAAAATATGCTATAATGTAGAAAAGTCTATTTTTAATGCGCTGAAATGCTAACCGCCAAGATTGCGGCCTGCTCCTCAGCCGAGAGAGATAAAAGTATATAAAAGGGAATTATATGGCGAACGAAGTCAAAGACCTAGCAAAACTCCGCAATATCGGCATTATTGCCCACATTGACGCGGGCAAAACCACCACCACCGAGGCTATCCTCTATCGCACCGGCTTGAAACACAAAATCAGCCTGGTGAAGGGCGACGATGGCGGTGCCACTACCGACTGGATGGAACAAGAGCGCGAACGCGGTATCACAATCACCTCTGCCGCCGTCACGGCCTATTGGAAAGGGCACAAAATCAACATCATCGACACCCCGGGACACATCGACTTTACTGCTGAAGTCGAGCGCTCCTTGCGCGTGCTCGACGGCGCCGTCGTGGTTTTCGACGGTAAGATGGGTGTCGAAGCTCAATCTGAAACTGTCTGGCGCCAAGCTTCGAAATATGGCGTGCCCCGCATCTGCTTCATCAATAAAATCAACCAAATTGGTGGCGATTTCTATAAGTCCCTCGAAAGTATCCATAAGCGCCTTTCGAAAAACGCCGTGGCGATTCACCTCCCGATTGGCTTCGAGAAAGACATTTGTGGCGTAGTTGACTTGATTGACATGAAGGCCTACACCTACAAAGATTACGCTGATCACGAGCTGACCGTCGGCGAAATCCCGGCCGATATGCTGGAGAAAGCCAAGAACGCCCGCAGTATCTTGGTCGAAGAAGCCGTTGCCGCTGACGAAGAGTTGATGGAGAAATTCTTCAATCAGGGCGAAGAAGCTATCACCGAAGTCGAACTCAAAGCTGCCTTGCGCAAGCGCGTGCTAGATGGCGATTTCTATCTTGTCACCGGTGGTGATGGTCGCGGCGTGATCGTCGAGAAGGTGCTCGACCTCTGCGCCGACTATCTGCCTAGCCCGCTCGATCGTGACCAAGGCCAGACCGTCGGAATTGACCCCAAGACTGGCAACGAAGTCGTCCGCAAAGCCGACGACAATGAACCGCTTACAGCCCTAGCTTTCAAAATTGCCACCGACCCCTTCGTTGGTAAGCTGATTTTTATCCGGGTCTATGCTGGTAAGATGACTTCTGGCAGCACCGTGCTCAATGCCACTACCGGCGACAAAGAGCGTGTCGGACGTATCGTGCGTATGTTTGCCGATAAGCGCGAAGAGATCTCCGAAATCACCGCCGGCGACATCGCAGCCGTAGTTGGGCTGAAAGACGTCACCACTGGTACGACGATCTGCGACCCGGCTCATCCGATTCACCTCGAGGATATCGAATTCCCCGAGCCGCCAGTCTCCATCGCCGTCGAGCCGAAGACTAAATCCGACCAAGAGAAAATGGGTCTCGGTCTCTCCAAACTTGCCGAGGAAGATCCTACTTTCAAGGTGCATACTGACGAAGAAACCGGCCAGACAATTATTTCTGGTATGGGTGAGCTGCACCTCGAGATCATTATCGACCGCTTGAAGAAGGAGCATAACGTCGAAGCCAATACCGGCGCTCCGCAAGTTGCCTATCGCGAGACCATCCGCGGAACTGCCGAAGCTCAAGGTAAACACGTCAAGCAGTCCGGTGGTCGCGGTCAATATGGTGACGTTTGGATCAAGTTCGAGCCGAACGAAACTGGCAAAGGTTTCGAATTCATTGACCAGATCAAAGGTGGTGTGGTGCCGCAAGAATACCGCAAGCCCGTCCAGCAAGGTGTTGAAGAGACTCTCAACGGTGGCGTCATCGCTGGCTATCCAGTGGTCGATGTCAAGGCGACGCTGTACGACGGTAGCTATCACGATGTTGACTCTAGCGAGCTCGCCTTCAAACTCGCCGGCTCCCTGGCTACGCGCGCTGGTATTCAGAAGGCTCAGCCCGTCCTGCTCGAGCCGATTATGAAACTCGAAGTGACCACTCCGGAAGAATTCATGGGCGATGTCATCGGCGACATCAACTCTCGTCGCGGTCGTATCGACAGTATGGAAGACTTGAATGGTGGCGCGAAGCTAATCAAGGCTTTCTGCCCCTTGGCTAACCTCTTTGGCTACACTTCGGATTTGCGCTCCATGTCCCAGGGTCGTGCTGCTAGCTCAATGGAAATCTTCGGTTACGAAGAAGTACCACCCAACGTGGCGCAAGAAATCATCGAGAAGCGGAATACGAAATAATTCCGCCACCACAAGCCGGAAATAGCCCTTCTCAGGGCTATTTCTTCAGGTTGTTGGAGCTTATTGCTTCTTTTGTATATCTTTGCTTCCTTGTGCTACTTGCGGGCCAGGCAACGGACGGGGAAAGCA